>JAUHYK010000007.1 GCA_030426465.1 Alphaproteobacteria bacterium | reverse complement strand
AAGATCCGGACGCCATAATCGAAATAGGCTTTGCGGATCGCTGAACGCGCTTTCACCGGATGCATGAAGGCCAGCGTCGCGTCATCGAAGCGCGTCGCGACCAGTTCAATCTCGGGCAGGGAGGCGACGTCAAACCAGCGCACCCCGGCGGCGTAGACCGCATCGAGGATCGCCGGATGCGGGTTTGCTTTCACCGCATAAAGAACGTCGCCGGGAAAACGGCGCACGAACCAGTCCGCTGCTTTTTTGGCGGCGTGGGGACGGATGCAATGAACGGGTAAGTCCGGACGGTCAGCTACGACCAGCGCAAGCGCAGATGTGTGTTTGTCCATCTCATGGAACCTCGCAAAGGCAGCTACAACCAAAGCGCCATTCTTGCGAGTGGTCCCATGGGAATGACGAAAGCGCGAAATAGGGTCGAGGGAAGGGGATGTAAAGACAAAAAATGCGGGCGCGCGCGTTTTTTTGAGGGTCGCTGTCAGCAGCCTATCCCCATGGCTGCCAACTCATTGAAAAAACTTGATGAATTTCGATTCAATCAGCCCTGTCAAGCTTGCCGCTTGATGAGGTTTTGAGGCGATAATTCGTGATCGCATTTCCCGTTGCGTTTCGGAAGGAGACAGTCATGCGTGCGGACCATTCTTTCAAGAGACAGCTCGAAGGCTACCGCCTCGCCACGGCGGAGATTCTTTACCACCTTCCCGACCATCCGGGGCTTCTCCAGTCCTATGTCTGGCAGGATTACGACATCGCCCCGAAATATCCGGTGCTGTCGAAGTTCCTCGCCTTCTGGACCGATGAGCTTGAAGGCCCGATCCACTCGGTGCGCCTCGCCGGCAAGCGCCTGATCGGCGCGGCGGAATTAAGGAACGTGAGCGAGTACGGATTGAACTAGACGCTCCACGTATCGCGGAACACCCGTTTGAAGTTCAGCCCCAAGACCTTGTCGATGGCGCTTTCAGCGTAGCCGAGTTTTTTCAGTTCATCGGCGATGACATACATGCGCTGCGGTCCGTTTAGCCCGACGACAAACGGCATGGGCCCTTCGCCAGGCGCGGCGATCCCGGCTTCCTTCCGCGCGGCGTTGACCGCATCCCATTGCGCGATGCTTTCCGGGCTGACGTCAAAGGCGGGCAGCACCGCGTCGCTGCCGATCCCCACATGGTCTTCGCCGCAGACTTTCAGCGCATGGCTGAGATGCGCGACATAGGCGCTCAATGGCGTTTGCTCGTTGTCCGGCGTCAGATAGCTCAATTCATATATGCCAACGACGCCGCCTGTATCCGCGACGCTTTTCAGCGCCTTATCCGACTTGTTGCGCTGGTGTTGATAAACGCCGGAGCAGCCTGAATGGGTGACGGCGACGGGCCGCTTTGCGGCCGCGATTGCGTCGAACATGGTTTGCTCATGGGCGTGGCTGAGATCGAGAAGCACGCCATTTTCCTGCATTACGGTAACCGCTTCACGGCCAAGGTCACTCAGGCCGAGCGGTCCATCCACCGACATGACGCCCGCGCCGAATGGGCTGGTCGTGTTGTAGCCGAGCTGCATGACCTTGACGCCATGGCCGGCGAATTCGGCGATGCGCGCTGGCTGCCCATCATGCATGGTGGCGGCTTCAAAGGATTTGATGATTCCAAGCCGCTGTGATGCGTAGGCTTCATCAATGTCGGCGACCGAGGCGATCGATTGAAAGATATCCGCATTGTCCGCGATAGCCGCGTCATAGGCGGCGAGTTCCTCAAGCGTTGCAGCATAACTCCCGCCGCTGCCGCCCATGGAGATTTTGGTCGCGCAGAGGCCGGATTCCCGGATATTATTTTTAAGGTCGTCGCTGACGCTTCCTTCACCGTCGAAGGCGATGACCATATTGCAATTGATCATCAGTCGCCGGGCGGGGGCGACCGCTTCGGCGTTTTGGCTATCGGGAGAGCAGGCCGCAATGGCGCCGGAAAACAGCAATCCCCCGGCGGATTGAAGAAGGCTTCGTCTGGTCTGACGCATGGCGTTTTCCCTGATGGTTTTGCTTGCAACAATTTACGTAGGCGCCTACATAAATTACCGAAAGGAGTCAATTGCTAATGGCCGGGACGAAAGGATTCAGCGACAAAACGGCGATCGGCAAGCGGTTACGGCGCTTGTCAGAGCTGATCGATCGCGACGCCAAGAGCCTTTACAAAGACCTGGGCGTGCAGTTCGAGCAACGCTGGTTTGGCGTTCTCAATGAGTTGGTCGTTAACGGGCCGATGACGGTGAAAGAATTGGCCGAGGCTTTGAGGATCACCCATGCATCGGTCAGTGAAACCCGTCGCTCACTTGAAGCGGCGAACATTATCATGGCGAAGGCTGATAAATCCGACGGCCGTCAGCGCATCTTACATCTGACGGCCAAAGGAAGGAGGCTGGTCGAAACACTGGCGCCGCTCTGGCAGGCTCTCGAAGACGCCTCGAACGAGTTAAATGACGAGGCGCGAAATGTGGTCGCCGCGCTGGATCGGCTTGACGCCGCGCTGATGCGAAAGTCGCTCTATG
Organism: Alphaproteobacteria bacterium; assembly: GCA_030426465.1. GTDB lineage: Bacteria > Pseudomonadota > Alphaproteobacteria > Caulobacterales > Parvularculaceae > Hyphococcus. Next base: position 85,260 of record JAUHYK010000007.1, on the reverse strand, counting down.
ACAGGGCTGCTGGGTATCTGGCCGATTTATCCTGAAAGCTGTTTCACCATGGGGCACGGCGCATTTTCTTCTCTCGCATGAGGTCGCGGAATCCGGCTAGTGTCCTGGTGAGAAAGCGAAAGAGCTGGCTTTGCCCACTATCTACGACCTTAAACCCAAATTTCAGGCTCTGCTCAGACCGCTCTGCAGCAAACTTGCAACTGCGGGCGTCACCGCCAATCAGGTGACGGTGATCGCCTGCGGGTTGAGCCTCGCCCATGGCGCTGCGCATCTGATGAACCCCGGCGCGAAGTGGGTGCTCATTCTCCTGCCTGTCATTCTCTTTGTTCGTATGGCGCTGAACGCTATCGACGGCATTCTGGCGCGCGAATTCGGGCAGGCCTCAAAGCTCGGCGCGATCCTGAACGAACTGACGGATGTCATTTCCGACGCCGCTCTTTATCTGCCCTTCGCGTTTATTCCAGGGCTTCCCGCGCCGCTGGTTGTTGTCGCCGTCTTCTTCGGCGTCATCGCGGAAATGACTGGCGTTATCGGCGTTCAGGTCGGCGCCTCGCGGCGCTATGACGGTCCCTTCGGCAAGTCGGACCGCGCGTTTTTCTTTGGCGCGCTTGCGGTGCTGCTCGTCATGTTCGACGCCGGGCTGTGGTCGACGGTGCTTATCGCCTTCGCCTGTACTTTGGGCGCAGCCACGATTGTGAATCGCTCGAAGATGGCGTTGAAAGAGGTTGACCATGCCAATACCTGACGCTCTGCCTGAGAATGTCTTCTACGCCATTGCGGTCATTTATGGGTTGCTGATCGTCGCCAGCATCGTTGTCGCGGTGATGAAACGCCGCAGGCCGGGGGAAGCGACCTCGGAGCTGTCGCGGCGTGTGACGTCATGGTGGTTCATGATCACCATTTTTTCTATCGCCATCGTCACCAACCGCATTGTTTCGACGGTTTTTCTCGCCTTCATGACGTTTCTGGCGTTCAAGGAATATCTCTCACTGATCCCGACGCGGCGCGTTGACCGGCTCATTCTCCTGTTCGCCTATTGGACGATCCCGTTTCAATTCTATTTCGCGCACCGGAATGAATATGGTCACTTTCTGACCTTCATCCCGGTCTGGACATTCCTGTTCATCCCCATGGCGATGACGCTCGCCGGAAAGACCGAAGGGTTCCTGCGCGCAGTCGGGACTATCTCATGGGGGCTGATGATCACTGTCTTTGCGCTGAGCCATACAGCGATGCTGCTGTCCACGGATAAAAGCGTCGCCGGCCCGGCGGGCGGCGCCGGATTACTGCTTTTCCTGGTGGCGCTGACCCAGTTCAACGACGTGGCGCAGTTCACCTGGGGCAAGCTTTTTGGCAAACACAAGATCGTCCCGAAGGTGAGCCCCAAGAAAACCTGGGAAGGTTTTATCGGCGGGCTGTCCTCGACCATCATCGCCGCCGCTGTTGCGGGACCGTTCCTGACGTCCATGCCGTTTTATTACGCCGCGGTCGCCGGCGGCATCATCGCCATTGCAGGCTTCCTCGGCGACATCACCATTTCAGCGTTCAAGCGTGACCTTGGCGTGAAGGATTCCGGCGGGCTCATTCCGGGTCATGGCGGAATTTTGGATCGCGTCGACAGCCTCACCTACGCCGCGCCGGTATTTTACCACGCTATGCACTTTTTCGTCTTCAGCGGGCGGGTGTGATGAGGAGTTTTTGTCGGCGACCGTGGTGCAATCTATCGATAAAGTCAGCTATTCGCGTTCAGGCAATCCAGGGGAACATTAGGGTATGACGGTAAACTGGGAAGCAATTTCGACCATTGCCGACATCGTAGGGATCGTGATCATCGTTGCGTCTCTCTTCTATGTCGCCCGTCAGGTCCGGCAAAACACGGACGCGATATTGACCAGCTCGCGGCAAGGCCTGCTCGAATCAGATCTCGGATTATTCTCCGACTTTATGACCTTCTCTGTGGACCCTCATCTCGTTCGGGATGATGTCAAGCTGACCTTGGAAGAAGAACGCCGGTTCGTATGGCTGCTCGTCAAGGCGATCAGAATAAGAGAGTTCGCTTGGCATCAGTACAAGTCGGGGAATTTAGACGAGAAATCATGGCAGTCATATATGGCGCCAGTGCCGGAGATGTTTTCCACCAATCGCGCCAAGGCCGTTCTGAAGTTTTATACCGGGTCTCCCGAATTCGCGGCGGTGCTCGCCGATTGGCTGCCAGCCGGCGAAGAGGACTCTGAGGGACAACCCCGTCAGGCGACTTCGGATTTGATACAGGGCCTTTATTCACGGCAAAGCGCAAAGAACGATTAGGCCGTGTGGAAATGACGGCATGAAAAATTTTCTCCAGTTCCTTTTCTTCGTTATCGTCGTGCGGCCGGTGTTGCTCGTCATTCTGGGTATGAATGTGCGCGGGAGAGAGCACCTGCCTAAGAAAGGACCGGCGATTGTTGTCGCCAATCACAACTCTCATCTCGATACGCTGACCTTGATGGCGTTGTTTCCGCTCAAAGATCTGCATCTGTTGCGGCCCGCAGCGGCGGCGGATTATTTTCTGGCCAATAAATGGCTCAACTGGTTCGCGTCGACCATCATCAACATCATCCCGCTTGCTCGGGGGGCGGTGAGGAAAAACCCGCTCGCCGATCTCGAAGACGCGCTCGATCGCAATGAAATTCTCATCCTCTTTCCCGAAGGCTCGCGCGGCGAGCCTGAGCAGCGTGCGGATTTCAAACGCGGCGTCGCATATCTCGCGAAGGCGCGGCCCGATGTTCCGGTCTATCCGGTTTTCATGCATGGCCTCGGCAAGGCGCTTCCAAAGGGAAGCCTTATTCTTGTTCCCTTTACCTGCGATGTGATCGCCGGCCCTGCGATGACATGGACCGGTGACGCTCAGAGTTTCATGGGCGTGTTGGAGACGCGTATGGGCGAACTCGCCAGTGAGGGACATTTTCAGCCATGGGAGTAAAAACAGGGGGGCTTAAGGATCCGCGATTGTGGTTTGCAGGCGCCGCCCTCTGGGGCTTTGCGGAAGCGACCTTCTTTTTCGTCGTGCCCGATGTTCTTTTGACGGCGGCGGTGCTGGTTTTCGGTTTCTCCCGCGCTTTCCGCCTCGCGACGATTGCCGCTTGCGGCGCGGCGGTGGGCGCGCTGCCCATGGTGATCTGGGGCGCCGCCGATCCGGAGGCCGCGCGCGCCTTTCTTCTCTCGGTGCCGCTTATCGGTGAGGATTTGCTGCTCCGTGTTTTGGGCGAGCTTGAAGGTTTTTGGCCTATCGACCTGACGGTCGGCGCCGTAACCGGGGCGCCGTTCAAGATCTATGCGGTGGAGGCAGGCGCTGACGGCGTCAATCCATTCCTCTTCGCGATGGTGGGGTATGTGGCGCGTCTTGCGCGTTTCACGCTCGCGATCGGTTTGACGGCGCTGGGATTGCGGCTGGCGGCGCGTTTCGGGTTGCAACGCCTTGCGCCTTATGGCCTCGCATTTGCTTGGGCCCTTATTTACGCCCTTTACGTTATGCAGCGCCTTAGCGCCTGAGCAGAATTACATGAAAGTAACAAGTGGAGGCGATTTCCGCCTTCAAGGCGGTTTTCTCCCGCCCGCGCCATAGGCTAGGGTCCGGCGCAAGCTGCAATCAATGCCTGTTAATGAAGGAGTCTCCCCTTGCGAAAGATTTTCCTGCTGGCCGGGGCCGCGGCGCTGGCGCTCGCCGCCTGCGGCAAAAAAGAAGAAAGCGAAGCCGTCGAGGCGGCTGATCCCGGATCGGAAACTGAGATCGCCGCCGCCGAGCTACCAGACGAAGCTAAAACCGAAACTGAGCTGCGCGCGGATTTTGATAAGCTCGCCGCCGAGAACCTCGCCGCATCCGCTGCGTTCCTTGAAGAGAACAAGGCGCGAGAAGGCGTCAAGGTCACGGATAGCGGTCTGCAATATATGGTGCTTGAGGAAGGGCCGGCGGATGGTCTCTCCCCGGTTTCAACCGATCTCGTGGTTGTTCACTATGTGGGCACGCTCATGGACGGGATGGAATTCGATTCTTCTCGCGCCCGCGGCGCCGCGGCGCAATTTCCGTTGAACGGGGTTATTCCGGGCTGGACCGAAGGCCTGCAATTGATGAGCGAGGGCGACAGATTTCGCTTCTTCATTCCATCCGATCTTGCTTATGGCGCGCGCGGCGGACCCGGCGGCGGCATTGGTCCGAATGAAGCGCTGATCTTCGATGTCGAGCTGATCAAGGTGCAGAATGCGGCGCGCAATCTTGAAGCGGCGAACGCTTTTTTCGCTGAGAACGCCAAAAAGGCGGGCGTTAAAACAACTCCGTCCGGCCTGCAATATGAGATCCTCACCGAAGGCGCCGATGACGGCGAAAGCCCCGGCGAAGACAGCACGGTCCAGATTCATTTCGAAAGTAAACTGGTCAGCGGCACGGCGCTTGGTTCTTCCTATGAGAGCAACCAGCCGGCGGAGTTTCCGCTGAACGCCGTCATGGAACCCTGGGTTGGCGAGGCGTTGCCGCTGATGAGTGAAGGCGACAAGTTCCGTTTCTTCATTCCCCCATCGCTTGCATATGGCGAAGCGGGAACTCCAGGCGGTCCGATCGGCCCCAATGAAGCATTGATCTTTGAGGTTGAGCTGCTCGATGTGAAGTAAGCAGAGTCGACTTTCAGGACTCAACTTGAACCCCCGTTCGATCATCGAGCGGGGGTTTTCGATTCCTGATACGGACGTTCCGTAGCGGGAACAGAGTCAAGAGCGCCTGAAATTTTTTTATTGTTCGTTTACCCGTATCAAGATAATGGGGATTCTTGCTGACAGTTGGTCAGTGTTTCAGGGGATGCTTTCTGATGAGAAAAGCTGTGAAAAGAAAAGCTGCGAAACCTGCAGCGAAGAGAAAGGCCGTGAAGGCCAAGAAGAAAACGACGGCGAAACGCAAAGCCGTTGTGAAGAAGAAAACGACCGCCAAGAAAGCGGCGAAGAAAACCACCGCCAAGAGAAAGACTGCGAAAAAAGCAGCCAAGAAAACGACCGCAAAGCGCAAAGCTCCTGCCAAGCGCAAGACGGCGAAAAAAGTGAAGCTGACGGTGAAGAAAAAGCCGGCTGCGAAAAAAGCGGCGAAGAAAACGACCGCAAAGCGCAAGACAGTGCGCCGCCGGAAGGCCGCTTAAGGCGTCTTCGACTTCTGTTGATGCCCCGGCTTATGCCGGGGCATCCACGCGAAAGCCTCCGATCCGCGAGGCAAAAATCCAGAATTTCCCTTCAAAAACAGTAAGAAAGTGATGTGTCGGCGCTAATGGCGCTTGCCATGCGGGGCTGTCTTCGCGCACTTTGCGCAAATGACAGATATCACCGCACAACGTGAATGGATCGACCGGCTGGTCGCTTTTGACACCACTTCCTCCAAATCCAATCTCGCGCTCATTGAAGACGTAGAGGCCTATCTTCATGGCTTCGGCGTTGAGACTTTTCGCGTCTATGACGATGAGGGGACCAAAGCCAATCTCTACGCCCTTGTCGGACCGAAGGTCGAAGGCGGCGTCGTCCTTTCAGGCCACACGGATGTGGTTCCCGTGGAAGGGCAGGACTGGTCCACCGATCCTTTCGCGGTGACCGAGAAAGGCGGGAAGCTATACGGCCGCGGCGTCGCCGATATGAAGAGTTTTTCCGCGATCGCCCTGTCGCTGGTCCCGGACATGCTCGCTGCGGGAATGAAGCGTCCGGTCATTTTCGCCCTGTCCTATGATGAGGAGATCGGTCTTCTCGGCGCGCCGCGCATGATCGCCGAGATCGCAGAGCGTATGCCGAAGCCCTCATCCGTGATTGTCGGCGAGCCGACAAACATGAAAGTGATCGACGGCCATAAAGGGATCGCCTCCTTCACGGTCAGGGTGACAGGCTACACGACTCATTCCAGCCAGACCGACCGGGGCGTGTCCGCGGTGGAGGCGGCGGCGAAGCTCATCACCAAGATTTCCGGGATGCGCGAGCGCCGCGAGGCCGCTGCCGATCCATCGTCGCCCTTCGATCCGCCTTATTCCACCATGACTGTGAATGTGGTGCGCGGCGGCACACAGCTCAACATCATGGCGGGCGAGGCCATGTTCCAGTGGGATATGCGTGTTGTGCCCGGCGACAGCCGCGAGGACATTATCGCCGAGTTCACCGATTTCGCCCGCGGGGTCGAGGCTGAAATGCGCGCCAAGGCGCCGGGCTGCCGGATTGAGATCGAACAGATCAGCAATGCGCCGTCGCTCGCGCCTCATGCGGACAACCCCGCCGCCGACCTCGCCAAAGCGATCACAGGCCTCAATTCCACCGATGTCGTTTCCTATGCGGCGGAGGCGGGCCAGTTTCAGGAAGCGGGCTTTTCGGTCGTCATTTGCGGGCCAGGCTCTATCGATCAGGCGCACCAGCCCGATGAATTCATCACGCTGGAACAGGTGAAAGAAGGGACGATGTTCATCCGTCGGCTTATCGAACGGCTAAGCGCATAACAGACAACATCAAAGAGGGAACGCCATGACATCATTAGAAGCCGCCGCCCTGTGGGTCGGTCTCAACGCCCTGTTGCTGATTTTCCTGAGCGCGCGGGTTGGCTCTGTTCGCATGAAACATAAGATTAATCTCGGCGATGGCGGCAATGACGCCATGACAAAAGCGATCCGGACGCAAGGCAATTACATTGAATACGCTCCGGCGGCGATTGGCGGTCTGGTCCTGCTTGCGCTGTTGAATGCGCCTGTGATCGGCATTCATATTCTGGGCGGGACGTTTTTCTTTGCGCGGGTGTCGCACCTTTTAGGGCTTGGCATGGGCGTATGGCCCATGGGGCGCATGATAGGCACGGTCCTCACCATGCTGACGCTGCTTGTCACCGGTCTTTGGCTGATTTGGACGGCGCTCGTTTAGACTTTGTTAAACTGTGTAAGCGGGGTGTGTCTAAGCCCCCGCTTTACAATGACTTTTTTCCTACTTTTACATTTTATTAGCGCTGTCCTGCGAGCTTTTCCGGAAACGAAGTCTCCGTTTTTCGAAAGGCGCCGACCCTGTGAAACAATTGACGCATTGCCGCGCATGCGGATCGAAGGCGCTGACGCCGGCTTTTTCCATGCCGTCCGGTTCGCGCAAAGGACTTGGCCGCAAAGCGGACCCTTCGGCCGATTATGTTCTTTGCGACCCATCCCGTGATGCGCGCGCTTGCGGTTTGTTGCAGTCGGCCAATGTCGAAGATGAATTCAGCTACACGCCTTCTGGCCATCACGCATCGACCCGCGACCATCTGCGCGCGGTGGCGACCGAAGCGCTCGAAATGATTTCGGGGCGCGACTGCGCCGCGCTTGATATCGGGTGCAGCGACGGCACCTTGTTGTCTTTCTATCCGCGCTGGGTCGACCGTTATGGCGTCGATCCGTCTGAGCATCTGGACGAGATCGGCGACTGGGCCTGGACCGGAAAATCTCCCTTTCCATCGAAGGATCTCGATGCGGCTTTTGGCGACAAGAAGTTTGATATCGTCACGGCGGTTTCCATCATTGAGCACATAGCTGAACCGCGTGTGTTTCTGAAACGCGTGAAAGAGTTGTTGGCGCCGGACGGTGTTTTTGCGCTCGAAACCCTTTATGCGCCGATTGTCTTGACGCGCACCTGCGTTGAAACGCTTCAGGCGGGCGTTTCCGCGGTTTATTCGCTCTCCGTGCTGGAATGGCTCCTGCGCGAAGCGGGACTCAAAGTCTTCAAGGGTTCTCTGACCGCAAAAGAAGGCGGGTCAATTCGCCTCTTCATCACCCATGCCGAGTTTGAAGAATATGACTTCGATCCCTGGTATGAGCGCCTGGCGCGTTTGTGGGATGAAGAGAACGCGCTCGCCATGCGTGCGCTGCAACCCTATCAATCCTTCGAACAGCGCGCCGCCGAAGTGCGCCGCGACTTTGTCGAAATTCTCGAAGACATCGCCGGCCGCGGCGAGTGCGCTCACATTCTGGGCGCAGACGCACAAACCGAAGCGCTGCTGCGCTGGGCGGGACCGGCCGGAAAAGCGATCACCGCTGCGGTAGACACCTGTGTTGCGCGGGAAAAAGAGCGCCTTGGCGAAAAAGGTCCGCGCATTATTTCAGAGTCTGAATGCCGTTCGGTGGAGCCGGATTTCCTGATCGCGTCCTCTCGCTACAAGCGTGAAATTCTCGAGCGCTGGCGTGAGGCCGTCATGCTTGGCGCCCAGATCATTTTCGTGACGCCGAGCCCCCATATCGTAACGTCGCTCAATTTCGCCAGTGAATATGGCAAGGCGATCAATAGCGGCGATGGCCCGGCTGGCGCGCAAACATTGCGGGCGATTCTTGCGGCGGCGGGCGGCCCGCGCCTGATTGCTGATAATCCCGATGCAAAAACCGCGAACGGCTAGTCAGCCACGCTGAGAAAACGCCTCGTCGTTCCTTCAAGGACGACAGCGGTGAGCAATCCACCATAAACGGCGCCGGTATCGACGCCGATACGCCATCCCGCATCGACGGGTTTGTTGGTGGGCGTATGCCCGTGGACCACCACATAATCCGGACGCTCATCAGCCGATGCGTTATGAAAACGCTTGCGAATCCAGAGCATATCCGCATCGGTCTGATCATCGAGAGATGCGCCAGGACGCAGCCCCGCATGGACGAACAGGAAGTCGCCTTCGATATGGCGAATTTTGAGCGAAGTCAGAAAGTCAAAATGACTTTTCGGGGCGAGAGCGAACCATTGCTCCGCGAGGGTCGGTTTGGGTTGCCCTACAGTGCTGATCCCATAGCTTTCGAGCGTTTCCTCGCCGCCCCAATCAAGCCAGTGGCCAAGATCCTCCGGTTCTTCAAGGAAATCGAGCAACAGCTCTTCGTGATTGCCTTTGAGGAAGACAGCATCTTCGTGTTCCGACTGGATCTTGATCAGCCGCTCAATCACGCCGCGGCTGTCATCGCCCCGGTCCACGTAATCGCCGAGAAAGATCAGTTGCGCGGCGTCAAGCGAGCCAGCATCCTTTTCAATGTCGTAGAGCAATTCATCCAGCATATCGGCGCGGCCATGAACATCGCCGATGGCGTAAATCCGCTTGCCGTCCGGGACGGCGGCGGTTTCCGGCCAGTTTGAGCCGGATTTCCTCAATAGTCGGTCGATCATGCGCGCCATTATCAGGGATTTCCACGCTAGCCGGTACACTCCAGGATGCGAAAAGGCTATAAAAAATCTGATAAAGAATCGTGCTCAACCTTAAAATTCAGGGATGTGCGCGCCCTTGAACGTAGCCGGGGTGGGCGGAACAGGTCAGGCGGAAGCTGAGCGGTAGTTAATGAGCGTACTGGTCACAGGCGGCGCGGGGTATATCGGCGCGCATATGCTTTTGGCGTTGCAAGACGCCGGGGAGCCAGCGGTTGCGCTCGACAATCTTTCTACCGGCGCACGCTGGCTGGCGCCGGAAAGCGCTAAATTTGTCGAGGCAGATGTCGGCGACGAAGTTGTGCTCGCCCGCATTTTCGCCGAACAGGGCGTTGAGGAAGTCATCCATTTCGCAGGGTCTATCCTGGTGCCGGAATCGATCCGCCACCCGCTCGACTACTACACCAACAACACGGCGAATACGCTCCGACTGATCAACGCCTGCGTCACGGCAGGCGTCAAACGGTTCATCTTCTCTTCGACGGCGTCGGTTTATGGAACGCCGGAAAGAACGCCGATTTCCGAAGACGCGCCGATACGCTCGATCACGCCTTATGGCGCGTCTATGGCCATGAGTGAACGCATCCTTGAGGACGCCGCCGCAGCCCATGGAATTTCTTTTGTCACGCTGCGCTATTTCAATGTGGCGGGCGCTGATCCGCAAGGGCGCGCCGGTGAGATCGGCAAACCGACCCATCTGATCAAGGCCGCGGCGCAGATCGCTGTTGGTGTGCGCAAGGAAAAGCTCCAGATCTATGGCGGCGATTACCCGACGCCCGACGGCAGCGCCATTCGCGATTTCGTTCATGTGAGCGATCTGGCGCAGGCGCATATGGCGGCGCTCGCCCTTGTGCGTGGAAAAGGGGGCGCGATTACGCTGAATTGCGGCTATGGGCGTGGCTATTCCGTTTATGAGGTCGTCGAGGCGTTCCGGCGCGTTACCGGAACCGACCTTCCTTACGATGTGGGCCCGCGCCGCGCTGGCGATCCGCCACAACTGATTGCCGATAACGCCGCCATCCGAACTGCGCTCGACTGGCGCCCGCGTTATGATGATATCGACTTCATCGTTGAAACCGCAATTGACTGGGAGCGCCGCCTCGCAGCGCGCGAAGCGCCGCAACGGCGCAAGAGCGGGGCATGAAACGCATCTCTTATTTGTGGCCGCGCATTCTTTTTGCGCTGTTGTTTACGCTCGTCACCTATCTGACGCTGACGCCCAATCCCGATGACGTTAAGGCCGGTTTTGCTTTCACGCGGTGGATTTCAACAACGCTTTTTGGCGATCCGAAACTCGCAGACAAGGTCGCGCATTTCCTCGCTTATTCAGCGCTGGGCGCCGCCGCCGTTTGGGCCCATCTGACGATTTTTTCCAAACGCCGCGGCTCGGCGCTGGCGCTTGCCGCCTATGGGGTGCTGCTGGAATGGCTGCAAGGGGTGGGCGGTGTTCGCTCTCCTGAACTTGCGGACGCGGTCGCCAACGGCCTTGGCGCTTTGTCAGGCGCAACCGGCGCTGTTATTCTCGCCAATCTGATGCGTCGGTTTCGCAAGGCATGAAAGCCGCGATTATCATCCCGGCGCGCTATGCATCGACGCGGCTTCCCGGCAAGCCTCTGCTGACGCGCACAGGCAAGCCGTTAATTCAGCATGTTTACGAGAATGCGCTGAGGGTGAAAAAGGCTGCTTCGGCAAGGCGGTGATGACCAGCGCGGCTCACGAAACCGGCAGTGCGCGCATCGCCGAGGCGGCGAGCGGCATTGATGCGGACATCATCGTCAATTTACAAGGCGACGAACCGGAGATTGAGCCGCATCATATTGAACGCTTGATCACTTTGCAGGAGGCCGCAGGCGCATATGCGTCAACGCTCGCCTGTCCGTTTCCGGTGGATGCGACAGCCGGGCCGGGCTCGCCCGAAGACCCTTCAGCGGTGAAAGCCATTCTTGGCGCGACCATAAATGAAGACGCATATTGGGCGCGTTATTTTACGCGTCATCAGGCCGTCTGGCCGCGCGACGCGGCGGGCCTGATTGAAACGCCGCAGGAGTATTATCTCCATATCGGCGTGTACGCCTTTTCGAAGGCGAGCCTGATGGATTTCGCCGCTGCGCCCGCAGGCGCGCTTGAAAAGATCGAAAGGCTAGAACAGCTTCGGATTCTGGAGCGTGGAGGCAAGATTGCGATCGGCCTGATACCGCGCGCGGCGCCGGGGATCGACACGCCAGAGGATTATGAGGCTTTCATTCGCAGAGTAGGTAAAGGCGCCGCCTGACAGTTGGGTGGGGGAGCGTCGGCGGCGCCTTCTTTAGGCTGTTGCAGGATGTGGCGATTATGCGAGGGACGCATAAGCATAAAGCGCCGGGTACGCAGCAGCAGCCAGAACAGTACAGATTGTCAGTAAGGTGATTACGCGGGTCATGGGTCTCTCCTCGTTTCTTGTTATGACGGGGAGATAGGCTCGGATATTTCCGGTTGAAAGATGCGCGCAGCACATCCTGGCGCTCGAAAAAAACGGTTCATCGAAATGACGAAACGGCAATGCGTTTCGTCGCGCCGAGCCTTCGCTTTGCCGTTAAAAAAGCTGTTAACGCTTGTCAGCCGCCATCAATTTTCGCCACGCGCCGGGAAATTCATCGTCGGTCTCATTGCGGGCGGCGGCAATGGCCGGCGTGGCGAGCGCGGGCGCCTTGATCTCTTCAAACGGCGCTTCATCATCGCCCAGAAATCCCAGATGATGGAGCCGTTGCGCCGAATAGCCGGTCAGTACATGGGAGTAATGCCAGGGCAGGGCGCCGGGGAATGCGCCATTGATCGACTTCACCAGCTCATTGGTGCAGTTCGACGTCAGGGTGTTGTAAAAGCGCGGGCGCTCTTTCAGCGCATTGGTGCGCTCAATAAAATGCGCGAGAATTTCACGTCCCTGATCCGGCGTAACATTCAATTTGTAGGCGTAAAGATCGTGATTGAGGCCGACGGCGATCCGCGTCAGCACATCCTTTTCTGTCGACCAGGAATAGATCAGCTCGAATTTATTGAACATGCCGTTGAAGCCTGAATAGACTTCGCCTTCTTCCTTGCGCGCCTCAACTGAAATGGCGATTGTCTGATCGGTCTCGCCGCCGAAGACGAAACTGACCAGCGTATGGGCTGCGCCATTGAAAGCCGGGAACGGCTCAATAAAAAACCAGACTTCTTCAAGGTCCGCCGGGTCGAGCGTCGCGCTGCGCCAATCCTCTTTCGAAACGCCGGACGATGAAAATTCAAAGGCGCGCAGATTATCAAGCCGCCAGCTTGCGCCCTTCCCGGGCTCGAATGCTGGCGCGCGCGCAAGCCCCGCCTCCCAGTCGCGGTCCGAGCGCGGTGTTTTTAACAAAACCGACAGCAAGAACCCCAGCGCCAGTGCGGCCGCAAGGGCGATCGCGATTTTCATCATCGCCCAACTCCTTCACCCCCGTGATGATGCCGCTTTTCGAGCGATGGCGCCAGCATCCGCCGCTAATGCTTGATCCGGACCGGCAAAGCATGGCCCATAGGCATGAACGTTCATGGAAGCGGAGAGCGCGAAATGGAATCCTTATTGTCGCTGGAAAATCTTTTCACCCTGCTGATGCTCATTCTGCTGCAGGCGGTGCTGGGCTTTGACAACCTTCTTTATATCTCGATTGAATCGAGCCGTGTTGTCGAGAACCGCCAGAGAATGGTGAGATTGTGGGGCATCGGTCTGGCGATTGCGCTGCGCCTGATTTTGATGGTGGTGGTGCTGGGCCTTATCAACTCCCTGACGCAGCCGCTCTTCGGCGCGCATCTGGGCGGTGTCTTCAAGGCGTCCTTTACCTTCCATTCTTTGGTTTCGATCCTTGGCGGCGGGTTCATCATGTGGACGGCCACAAAAGAGATCATGCATCTTCTCGCCGTCGAACATGTTGAGAATCTTGAAAAGGATCACACGAAGTCGGTGCCTGTCGCGATCGCCACCATCGTCTTCATGAATCTGATTTTTTCTTTCGACTCGCTGTTATCGGCGATTGCGCTGACCCATGTGGTTTGGGTCATCGCCGCCGCGATCATTATCAGCGGTGTGATGATGATCGTTCTCGCTGATCGAGTGTCCGAATTTCTCAAGCAAAACAGAATGTTTGAGGTTATCGGACTTTTCATCCTGTTTATTGTCGGCGTGCTTTTAATTACCGAGGGCGGACATCTCGCCCATATGCATCTGTTCGGGTTTGAGGTTGTCGCTATGTCCAAGGCGAGCTTCTATTTCGTCATCTTCGTGATGGTGATCGTTTCAGCGGTGCAGACGCGTTACCGCAACAAGCTTGAAAAACTTCGCGCCAAAGAACATGCCGAAGCCGCGCCGACTATATGAAACAGACATTGGTCCGGCGCTGAAAAGCGCCGGACGGCCCCCGGGCAGCTTAGTCGATAGGGCGGAAGATCAGGGTCATGACGACCCCGACAATGCCGATAACACCCCAGAGCGGCAGGCTCATGATCGTGCCAATGGCCTGGGAGACGCCGCCCGGCGAATTTTCGGCGAGGGCCGCGCCGTCGATGCCGATCAGGCTGAGAACAAACTCCGTGGAGCGCATCACCGGCTCACCGGTCTCCAGGGACGACACGCCATCTGCCCCCAGCAATGCGATCGCGACAGCGACCAAAACCCACGCAAGAATACGAAACGCCGCCATTTTGCTGGCCCCCTCAAATGGTTAACGCAACCTTAATTGGGGACAGAATAGCCCGGGGCGGCCTGTCCTGCAAACCCGTCTTAGCCGTTTGGCGTTGTCCCCGAAAAGCCAGCAAAAATGCGGGCGCCTAGCCTTGCGCCCCGGGAAAGCTTGACTATAGTCCGGCGCTCTGAACGGACAGGTGGCCGAGTGGTCGATGGCGCACGCTTGGAAAGCGTGTGGGCGTTTACGCGTCCCGTGGGTTCGAATCCCACTCTGTCCGCCAGTATTCTCTCTGTAAATTTTATATCTGTATTGCCTATCCAGGCATCGTCAGGTTTTACGACCTGCGTTACGCAGGCAGGTTTTTCCATCTCTGGCAACAAGACGCTTTATGCGAAATTCGCCGATGATTTTGTTGCTCCCGTTAATCCGGAACGTTGGCGCGTTCCCTTCGCCCGGCAAGCGCGGCGACCATGTCCTTCTTCAGTTCTGGCGATGAAAAATTTGAACGCCGCTGCTTGTTGTTAAGCTGAGCGCTTCGTTCCTTTTTTGGGATTGGAGGCTATTCAGCAATGTTAAGCGCTGCAGTTTTGGCCGCAGCAACTATGCAGAAAATACGCATGTTGATCGGCAAAACTCTATTGTTCTGTCTCGCTCAGAGAACGCTGCATGCGCAACATGCGTGATGATCTCATGTCCCCAAGGGAATATTGTTCCCCAAAACGATAGCCCGCCACCTTTGGCTGGAGGGGGAGGGAATGAGATGGCTGGGGCGCCCACCTGGATTCACAGGGTCACATTCACCCTTAGCGGTGCGTGGGCATGCGCATAGCCGTCTGGCGCGCTCTCAACGTCAATAACCAAAGAAAATATTAGGGAGAGTAGAAATGAACAAGTCGCTTGATCGCCAAAGAGAAAAGCAATCCTTCGACCATCACGAGGCGCGCGCCGGCGCAATGGCTTTTTTTACCAGCGACAAGACGAATGGCGATGACCTAGCGGCGGGAGAAGAGGCGTGAACCTGAACATCCACCCTCTCCATCCTATTTTTGCAGCGGAGATTCTCGGCGCAGATCTTACTGTGCCGCCCACTCCCGAGTTCGTAGAGACGGTCGAGCGGATAATGGCGAAATATGCGCTAACGGTGATCCGCGACGCCAACATCTCCGACGAAGAGCATATTTGTTTCAGCCGGGCTTTTGGCCCGCTTGAGCTGCCGCCGGGTTTGGATCGCTTTGACAGCGACGGCGCGCCTAAGAAACGCATTGCGGTCGAACTCTATGACATCTCCAATCTGGACGAGAATAACGAAATTATTCCTCGCAACAGCGAACGCCGGAGGCTGGCGAAAGCGACTGAACGTTTCCACACTGACAGTTCTTTTCACCTGATGCCGACCAAATGGTCACTGCTTCGTGGACACATTATACCGCCAGTTGGAGGGGACACGCATTTTATCGATACGCGCGCAGTCTATGACGAACTTCCGCAAAAGATGAAAGACCATGTTGAGGATCTTGTGGTCATCCATGATTTCTGGCGCGGGCGAGAGCTTTTGGGGGCGACTGGCATCACTGATGAAATGCGGCGCACCATGCCGGCCGTCAACCATCCGCTTGTACGAACCCTGCCTTATGGCCGCAGGGCGCTTTATATAGGCGGGCATGCCTCGGGAATTGTTGGCTGGCCTGAGGATGAAGCGCTCGGGCTGCTCGATGAGCTTTATGATTTCGCCACGCAAGAGAAGTTCATCTACGCCCATAAATGGCGCCAGGGCGACATGGTGATATGGGACAATCGTTGCACATTGCATCGCGCCACACCGTTAGAGACGGATGAATATAAGCGCGATGTCCGTCGCGCCACTGTCAACGAGTATGGTCCGGAGAGGTCGGCGGAGGTCGTCGCCTAGATTCACCATCATCGCAATTGTGACAGGGTTGGGCGCAGTTCAGATGAAGATAGAAATAACCCGCGTCGAGCAAGCGTTTGAAGGCGCGTCGTTCGGCGCCGTTGGCGCATATGAAAAAATTGTCGGACACGCCACTGGTGATGTAGACCCGGCGCACCCCCTTAATGCTTGTATCGTGAATATCGACAAGGCGCCTACAAACGCTCGTGGGCGCGTCGAATATGAGTGCGACTTTTACCTTTTAAAGCCTGCCGATATGAGAAGAGGCAATCGCCGCATTTTTTATGATGTGTTGAATCGCGGTCTCAAGCCTTGCCTGCATACGATTAATGAAGCGCCGCGCGATATCAATAACCCGATGATGATCGCCCGCAATGATCCGTCGCTGGCGGCGCATGCGGGGAATGGTTTCCTCATGCGTCAGGGATACACAATTCTCTGGTCCGGCTGGCAAGATGGAACGGGCGCAGAAGACTCGATGTGGGCCAGCTTTCCCATTGCCACAAATGACGGTGAACCCATCGTTGAGCCCAGCCTGGATGAATTTGTTTTTGAGAATTTACAAAGCCCGGTTGTGGCCACGCTTAGCTATCCGGCTAACGCGATGGATCAGGCGTCCTGTGTTCTGACTGTGCGACAGCGCTCACAAGATCCGAGAATTGTAATCTCGCCAACGAATTGGCGCTTCTTGTCAGCCACCCAGATTGAGATATCGCGGCCTGCGGGTTTTGACGCGAGCGCCATCTATGAATTTATCTATCCGGCGCGGGACCCAAAAGTGATGGGGTTGGGTTTCGCCGCCGCGCGCGACATGGTCTCGTTCATGCGCAATGAAAGCGCGGACGCCGCTGACGCCCCCAATCCCCTGAATATAGATGGCGAGCCCGGCATCGACTACGTTCTGGCTTATGGTTTGTCGCAATCGGGCCGTTTCTTGCGGGACTTCTTATATGAGGGGTTCAACCAAGATTATGACGGCGGCAAAGTTTTCGACGGCGTGATGGCGTCGATGGCCGGTTCGCGAAAGAGCTTTATCAATTATTCCTTCGCACAGCCCGGACGAAATGTGCGTCAGCATGAAGACCGGGTGTTTCCGCACGACCAGTTTCCGTTCTCTTATGCGACAACAACGGACCCCATTAGCGGCGCAACGGACGGCATACTGGCGCGATGTGAGGCGTCAAATACTTGCCCGAAAATAATGCAGACCGAGAGCAGCACCGATTTCTTTCATGGACGGGGCAGCTTGCTGGTGACTGACGGAAACGGCGAGGAAATTCCCATAGCTGAAAATGTGCGGATTTATTACTTCGCGGGTGTGCAGCATGGGGGCGGCGGAGATCCGGCCGTCGATTATGCGTTATTCGCGCCCGCCAGCAAATATAGGCCCAACCCCGCTGACTTTCCCAGTATGCATCGCGCTTTGCTGGACGCGCTTGATCAATGGGTGTGTGAGGATGCGCCGCCGCCGCCGAGCCAATTTCCGAATCTGCGAGACGGCTCGCTGGTTTCCGCATCGGCCGACAGTTACGAATTTCCTGACATTCCGAATGTGACTTATCCGGGCGTCATAAGTGAACTTAGCCAGATGGACTTTAATGTCATGCCGCCGCAGCCAGTGCCGGGACGCAATTATGTCGTTATGGCGTCAGCAATTGATGCGGACGGCAATGAAACTGCTGGCGTTCTCGTGCCGGATATTGCTGTTCCGCTCGGGACGCACACCGGGTGGAATGCGCGCCGGGCAGGTTATGCCGAAGGCGGCATTTGCGCTCTTGGAGCTTATTTTCCATTTGCCAAAACCAGGAAAGAGCGGCTTTCATCCGGGGACCCGCGTCTGTCGATTGAAGAACGATACAAGAATGAAGACGATTATATTCGTAAGGTCGCGGATGCGGTGAGGCGGCTTTGCGAGCAATGGTTGTTGCTTCCCGAAGACGTTGATCCGCTGATAGAGGACGCGCGCAGAAAATATAGGCGGGCGATGGGCTACAGCGAACCAACATAGTGCGCGCGATGGGCGTTATGTCTGCGCCGGTGTTTGAGAGGTCGCTTTCGGCCAGCGCCCACAAACGCTCCTGCGCCAGTGTTTTCTATTTGTATGCCGTTTCCAGAAATTTGAGGAAGGTTTTGACCTTGGCTGATATATATGGCCGGTGCGGATGCAACGCATAAAGTTTCATGGGCGAGGCTGTTTCTTCCGGGAGAACAAATTCCAGGCGTCCTTCCTTTACGTCTTTTTCGATCAATGCTGACGGCATAAAAGCCGGACCGACCCCGGCAAGCACGGCTATATACAAAAGCGATGTGCTGGAGCTGCGCATGACGGGTTTAAAGGTGACGCGTTCTCCGCTGTGAAACACGACAGAGCCGTTATTGGGGTATGCGGAGTAATGAAGCAAAGGCCAGCCATCGACATCGCCAGGCTCGCTTGGTCGCTTTTGTTTATCCAGAAACGCCGGCGTCGCGACTAGTCTGAAAGTGAATGTTGTCAAATGTTTTGCGACAAGGCCTTCATCAGGCGTATTGGTGACCCGCAAGGCGATATCCAAATCTTCATATTCAGAAGATGCGCCGCGCTCTATCACGTCGAAATCGATTTCTAGATTGACGTCCGGATAAGCGGCCCGATAGTCGCCAATCAAGGAGACGAAGTGCGTATTCGCAAACCAGGGTGGCGCGCTTATTTTTAAATTGCCGGAAGGTTTAACCGCCGTGTTGCGCGCCTGCGCTTCCATCTCATCGACGAGTTCGAGGACATGACGCGCTTGCTGTAAATAGATTGAGCCAGCTTCTGTCAGGCTGACATGACGGCTTGTCCGGTTTAGCAATCTTGCTGACAATCGCTGCTCTAGCGTCGCCACATGCTTACTGACAGCAGAGTGGGCAATATTGAATTTATTCGCTGTCGCCGAGAAGCTGCAAAGCTCCGCAACCGTACAGAAAATGCGCATGCTCAGCAGCGTATCCATGGCTATCGGTCTCATTTTGAGAAAGCTGCGTGCGCAACATATGCGATGATCTCACATCGTCAAGAGCATATTGTCTCCCAAAACAAAAATGCAGGCCAGATAGATGGGCCGCGAACGGGAGGGATAAATGGGGCAGCCGCCACATGGATTGGGCTGCGAGCGCGCCAAATTTTGCGGCGTTTCGCGGTTCGGATTGAAAAGCTTTAGCGATGTCTCGCTTTCGGTGGGACAAGTCTATTGCAACGCACTCCTGCGCAATGATCAGACAGTTCTTAACTTAAAAGAGAAAGCTAACAGCCGCCGGTTGAACCCGTCATGTTTTTAGACCGGTTCGACACTACGGAAGAAGTTTCATGCGCGCCGTGCAAGCGTCTGGCGTGATCAACGAAATCGATAACGATCGAATATCTTAGGGAGTGTAAAAAATGAAAACGTCGCTTGATCGCCGAATTCCATGCCGGTTTCTCACCGGCGCCTCGTTGACCGCACTGGCTTGCGCCGCTGCATTTGTTGCACCGTCAGCGGCTCAAGCCGCAGATGAGATCGTTGTGACGGCGCAGTTTCGCAGCCAGAACCTGCAAGATACGCCAATTGCAATCACTGCGCTTACCGGTGAGATGCTTGACGTGCGCGGTCAAACAAACCTGACTGATCTCAGGGCGCCGAACCTGACGGCGGAGCCTGCGCCCGGCATTTTCGGACCTGCTGCGCAGATCTACATCCGCGGCGTCGGCCAGTTTGATTCGAACTTTGCCTTTGAACCGGGTGTCGGCGTCTATATCGACGATGTCTACTATTCAACAGTCTTCGGCAATTCATTCGACCTGTTGGATCTTGAACGGGTGGAAGTGTTGCGGGGCCCACAGGGAACGTTGGCGGGTAAAAACTCCATCGGCGGCGCCGTCAAGCTTTATTCAAAGAAGCCGGACGGAGAAACGTCGGGCTTCATCGAAGCGCAAACCGGCAGCTATGATCTTGCAAGCGTTCGAGCGGCTGGAAATCTGACCATTGTGCCAGACAGGGTTTTCCTTCGGCTTTCCGGTAAGGGAAAGCACGTCAATGGCTATATCGACCGTATCGATTACGCCTGCGCGAATCCTGGCTCGCCGCTGCCTAGCCTTATTACAGATGATACGGGCGATTGCCGCCTCGGGCGCCTCGGTGGCGGTAACGAAGTCGGTCTTCGCGCACAACTTCGCATGCTTCCTGCGGATAATCTTGAGATCAATCTTTCGGCTGATTATTTCGACAGTTCAGGCGATCCCGGCGCGAGCATCCTGATCGAAGCGCGCGCCGCAGCAAACGAACTCAACGGCGTTATGTATGGTCCGCAATTTGAATCCCCCAATCCCTACACCAGCTACGCCACATATCGCGGCACCGCCACGTCGAGTTATGATGCGATTGCAAAGAGCGAGTTGACCTCATGGGGGCTCGCCGGAACGATCGATTTCGATCTTACTGAAAACCTGCAATTGACTTCGATCACGTCATATCGGGAAGCCGAATCCTATTTCGTGGTCGACAATGACGAAAGCCCTATCCCGAAGAGTGAATCGATCGGCAAGCCGACACAAAATCAATTTACGCAGGAAGTCCGGCTGAACGCCACTCTTGGGGAGCTGATTGATCTGACTGTTGGCGGATATTACTATGAGGGCAACGCCATACAAGGCGGGCGAAACCTGATCGGCTCGATCGGCGCAGACTTCGTTACGGCGGATGATGTCGATTCAGAGAGCAAATCCGTTTTTGCGCACGCAATCGTTCATGTCACAGAAGATCTCAATGTGACGGGCGGTGTTCGATACACCGACGACACCAAGACGTTCACTCATACCCGTTCTCTGGTTGACGGTGGATTTAGCCCGGCGGTGAATCCGATTGACGGGAGAAGCGCGACTTTCGCGAAGGATATCGTGGATTACCGGGCTGTCATCGATTACCGGTGGTCTCCGTCCTTCTTCACTTATGCTCAATTCTCAACCGGGTTTAAAGGCGGCGGCGTCAATCCTCGCGTGTTCTTCCCGAACCAGGTGGTGCCGTTCGAAGAAGAAAAGGTGAAAGCCTATGAAATCGGCTTCAAGAGCAATTTCCTTGACAACACCGTCCGGTTGAATGTTGCAGGCTTCCTGAATGACTACACGAATATTCAAATTCAGACGAGCACGCCATTTTTCAACGTGAATCTTCCTGTTAATGACGTCATCACCTCGCCGGATTATAACCCGGCTGCGGGCTCGTTCCCGGCCTCTGTGTTCCTCAACGCCGGCGACGTTCGGCAAAAGGGCGGAGAAGCGGAATTGAGTTATGCGCCCAACGACCAACTGCTGATTGAAGCGAGCGTCAGCTATCTTAAAGGCAAGTACACAGAGCTTTTGCCACAAGCGACGGCTTCCAGTTTGACGCTGGATATGGAGCTGCCATTTGCGCCGCACTGGCAGACGGATCTCGGCATTCAATACGAGTTTCCGGTTGGCAGCGGTTCGTTGACGCCGCGCCTCGATTATCACTATCAGTCAGGTAGTTTCGGCGGCGCTATTAACGATCCTCGCAACCGGCTTGAATCCCGCAACATTCTCGATGCGCGGTTGACTTATCGTACTGCTGATGAGGATTGGCAGGCGTCAATCGGGGTCAGCAATCTGACGGATGACTTCTTCTATTACTCGAAGTTCGATATTTTTGCAGCTGCCGGTTACGTTACAGGTACGCCGTCAAGGCCGCGTGAATGGTTCTTGACCGTTAAGCGGAACTTCTAACGAAACGCCGAGGGAGAGAAGGATCGCCCATGCGCGGCGGAACGCGCATGGGCGTTGCGGCTCAGAAAGGTTCGGTGTTTTCGGCTGCTCCAGCAATCAAGCTTCCGATGCAGAGCGGATTTTCGCATAGGCGCCGCTCATAGTTGGCCCGGTTTGACGGGTCGCCATCAGTAAATACAACGCACAAATCAGGAGACCAGAGATGGATAAGGTTGACCTTCTTATCAAGAAAAACGAAGAGCTCGAGGACAGACTCGGCAAGCTTGAAGATGTCAACGCCATCAAGCGGATTCATTTTTCCTACGGATACTACATTGACTATTGTCATTATGACGACGTCGTAAATCTCTTCGCCGAAGACGGAGAGGTTGTGTTTCTTTCCGGCGTTTACAAAGGACACGCGGGCGTCCGACGGCTCTATTGCGATTGGATCCAGCAACTCTTCAATCAGGGGCGCGAAGGCCCAGATGATGGTTTCCTCTTCGATCACATTCAGATGCAGGACGTCATTACCATCGCTGACGACCGCAAGACCGCCAAGGGCCGTTTCCGCGGCGTTTTGCTCGGTGGATCGCATGACATCCGCAAGTACAGGCCCGAGGGTGTGCCCCAGCAATTCATGGAATCCGGCATCTACGAGAATGATTATGTCCGCGAGGAGGGCGTTTGGAAGATCAAGCGCCTCGACTACGTCCTGCAGTGGCAGGCGGAGTACGAGACCGGCTGGGCTCATACGGACGCCCACTTGCACCCTGCGCAGGTGGTTTATCCGGAAAACCCTCTGGGTCCCGATTATTTGACTGGCGAAAAACGCGAAACCTGGCCCTATCGGCAAGACATGCCGGTGCATTATGCGCATCCGGTGATCGCCAAAACGCTTGCAAAGCAAGCTAAGTCTTGATGGCGTGCAGGGTTGAGTGGAAAAACCATGTATGATGGTGGGTGTGACGCGTGTTAGAGATGCCGGCAATTTCAATAGTTGAGTCATCGGCATGAAGACTGATGCGGCATCGGGCCAACAGGAAGACTGGCGTCCAAGAACTGTCTATGCGCTGGGCTTTCTTACGTTGATCGCTGCTTTTAACTATCTTGATCGCTCGCTGCTCGGCCTCGCGCTTCCCGACATCAAGGCGGAGATGCACGTCTCAGACACCGTGCTCGGTCTCGTAAGCGGTCTTGCCTTCGTTCTGTTTTATTCGGTTCTGGGCGTGCCGATCGCCTGGGCCGCCGACCGGTATAACAGGCGCAATATCATCACAATTGGCTTCGCCTTCTGGAGCATGATGACCATGCTTTCAGGCTTTGTTGCGAATATCTGGCAATTGGCCGTCGCCCGCTTCCTGATGGGGGCGGGGGAAGCGGCGGGTCTATCGCCGTCTGCGTCGATCATTTCCGATCTCTTCCGCTCGGAGCGTCGGGCGCTCGCCATGGCGATCTTCGGGACGTCGAGTGCGATCTCCGGCCTCGTTTTCTTTCCTCTCATGGGCTGGGTCGGTGACACGCAAGGGTGGCGCGCGATGTTCATCGCCGCAGGGATACCCGGTATGTTGCTTGCGCTTTTGTTTTTATTGACGGTGCGCGAGCCCGTGCGCGGTGGAAAAGAAGCGGTCGCGACTGCTTTCATGACCAGCAGTATAATGGAGACGGCGCGTTTTCTGATGAAGTCGCGCGTCTATCTTCTGCTGATCGCCGGTTCGACATTCATGGGCGCTAACCTTTACGCCGCCGCCGCATGGGCGCCGACATTTTTGTCACGCGTGCATGGCATGAACTTGACGGAGATCGCCTCTGTGATCGGTATCGTTCGCGGCGGCGTGGCGGTGCTTGGCATCATCGTCGGCGGTTTACTGATCGACCGGCTTGGTCGTAACAGCCCAAAAATGCGTGCGCGCATTCCGGCGATAGCCTGCTTTATCGCAGGCCCAGCAGAAGCTGTGTTCCTGCTTAGCGACCCGGTTTCTCTGTGGATGCCAGCCTTTGTCATCTCGAGTTTGTTTGTCCTTGTTTATCAGGGGCCGGTATTTGCGCTGGGCGTGAGTGTCGTGCGGGTTCAGATGCGGGCGATTGCAACCTCGATCCTGGTCTTTTCCACCGGGCTGATCGGCCAGATTTTCGGGCCGCTTGTCGTCGGCGTGTTGAACGACGCCCTGACCCCGGCGCTTGGAGATATGGCTGTGCGTTATTCATTGCTGTTTGCGGCGGCGACGCCGGTGCTTGCAGGCGTCATGTTCTGGCTCGCCGGCGAACAGCTGGGGAGAGATGAAGCGCGCGCAGAGGCGAAAGTTCAGCCCGGATCAGCGGTGTAGGTTTCGTGGGATCGGTGTTGCTGCTGATCCGTAATATTGGCGGGAAGTTTTGAAATGCTGGTAAGGCGGCAAGTTCTAATAGGCGGCGGCGGGGGTTTTGCTGTGTTGGGATCTGCGCTTGTTCCGGGGCGAGCGAATGGCGCCGATACGCTCTCTTTCTCGCACAAGGCGCCTCTATGTCTCATCGATTCCTTGATCGAGGGCGCTACAGATATTGCTTCTGCAGCGGCAGAATCTGGCGCTCCCGTCGTCCACTTTGCGGGCGATATCGGCGCGCCATGGCTCGACCATCTTGAACCGGCCTGGCGGCGCGATCCACTGCCGGTGATCGGCGCTACCTATGCCGGCGCCTTCTTTTGTCTGGAACAACTTGCGCGTTCTAACGGGCTGACCTGCACTTTCCGGTTTTTCCTTCCCATGAGCCGACAGGGCGGTTCCGTCCATCCTTTCGCCGCCGAGGGGCAGAGCGTCAGCTCGAATGAGGCCGCTCACGGCGCCAGGATTGGCGCGCTTTTTTCTTCAGCGCTCAGAGTCGCGGCGCTCGGCCCGGATAGTCGGAGGAAACCAGTGATTCCCGATGAAGACGCGGCGGGCGATAGGCCGCTTATCTGGTTGTTGCAGCCAAATGGCGCACGGCGGAGGGCCGGTTGATGATCTTACCTCCTGACGTCAGCCAGCAGCAGTTTGATCAGGCCATCAGCTTATTCCAGCGGGCGATCGGCTCCGACTGGGTGTTTACGGCTGAAGAAGATGTGGGCCTTTATCGCGACGCCTATTCGCCGTTCTGGGGCGAGCCGGAAGAGCGTATGGCCTCGGCTGCTATTGCGCCCGCCAGCGTTGAAGAAGTTCAGGCTGTCATGCGAATCGCGAATGAAACCTCGGTGCCGCTCTATCCGATCTCGACCGGGAAAAATCTCGGCTATGGCGGATCGGCGCCGGCGCTGTCCGGCAGCGTCGTCCTCGATCTTAAACGGATGAATCGCGTTCTCGACATTGATGAAGAGAATGCATCAGTGCTTGTGGAGCCGGGCGCCAGCTATTTTGATCTCTACCGCGAGATTCGTGCAGCAGGCGCGAAGCTATGGATCGATTGTCCCGATCCCGGTTGGGGCAGCCCCATCGGCAACGCTCTCGACCGGGGCGGCGGCTACACGCGTGCGCAGTTCCGCAACCATTTCGATTCGCATTGCGGTATGGAAGTCGTCCTGCCGAACGGAGAATTATTGCGCACTGGCATGGGCGCGTTGCCGGAAGCGCAGACATGGCAGCAATACAAGCCCGGCTTCGGCCCCTGGGTCGACGGGCTCTTTTCACAATCGAATTTCGGCGTCGTCACCAAGATGGGGTTCTGGATGATGCCGGAACCGGAAGCCTGTCTCATTGGCCGTTTCTACGCCGACAGATATGAAGACCTTCCTGCGCTTGTGCGTATCTTAACGCATCTGGAGAACGCCGGCATCGTCAACGGCATGCCGGGTTTCGGCAGCCCGTTATTGCAGCGTCGGGTGCCTGCGGACCCGCAAGGCGACGATCCCAATGATACGACTGCTATCGATCAGGCATTGCATGATGCGTTCTATAGCGGTGACGCCGCCGCGCGCGCACTGATCGCCGAGCGGGTAAAGTCGACAGGCCGCAGTTGCTGGAGTGCGCTGGTCAAGTTCTACGGCCCGGAGCGAATGGTTCGTCTGCAGTGGGAGCTGGCCAAGGAGAGGTTTGCCGAGATCGAGAACATCCGCGCCGGCGAGCCTGAGATTTACGGGTTTCCGCTGTCGGACGCCGAGCTGGAAAAGGTGCACAAACCGACTTTCGGCATCCCCAGCCTTTCCGTGTTCAATTACGGCATCCGGACGGAAGGCAG
Source organism: Alphaproteobacteria bacterium (assembly GCA_030426465.1). GTDB lineage: Bacteria > Pseudomonadota > Alphaproteobacteria > Caulobacterales > Parvularculaceae > Hyphococcus. The sequence continues at coordinate 59,597 of JAUHYK010000007.1, read as the reverse complement.
GCCTGAACCCTTGCAAGGGCATCAGGCGTTTTCTCCGGTCATCCCGCGCAACGGTGAAGCGATCTTCGAAGCGAACAAAGTGTTTGCGGAGATTTTCAAGGAGGAGGGTCTGCCCGTTCCGCCATTCAGTCTTCCCGGTTGCGTCTGGGAGCGGACATTGATGATGATCTTTATCTTCCCGACGACCAAGGATCCCGCCGTCAATCAAAAATATCGCCGAGCTTTCCATAAGCTTATTCCCCGCGCCGCGGAGCGAGGCTGGGGCGAATACCGCACGCCCGTAGCTTACTACGACAGGGTCATGGCGACTTATTCCTACGGCGATCATGCGCTGCGCCGGTTTCACGAAACCATAAAGGACAGCCTCGATCCAAACGGGATCCTTTCGCCCGGACGCTACGGCATCTGGCCGCAGCGCAACCGCAAGAGCGAACAATGAACAAGACTTTGCTCATCGCGGCGGCGGGCGTTGTCGCGCTGGTTCTTGTCACAGGTTATTTTGTCGTGTCGGCAAGTAAAGAAGAGCTGATAGTTTCCGCAGAAAACGCGAACGGTGAAGTGGCGGCTGTAGCTGCGCTGAAAGAGGCGGCGGCAGATTTAGAGAACGGCGAAGCCGTTTACGACTACTGGTGCGCGGCTTGCCACGATCCGGGGCCCGGCCACCCTGGCACGCAATCGCTCGCAATTAAATATGACCGCGAGCGCCCCGCCGCATTGGAAGAGCGAACAGACCTTTCACCGGAACTGACGGCCTATTTTGTCCGCAACGGTTTCGCTTTGATGCCGTTCTTTCGCAAGACCGAGATCAGCGATGCGGACCTGCGGGATTTGTCCGCTTATCTGGCCCGAGAGGAATAGTTGTGCGGTTCAAACCCAAAAGGAGATTTGACGCCATGGTTGTTTGCATGACGAGCCTGCTGGTCACCCCAGGCAGCGCAGAGAAGGTGAAACATTTCCCACCGGTTGGTCCCAAGCCCGCGGGTGTGCCCGCTGATGCGAAACCTCCGTTCAGTTCTTCCGTGCTCGCCGGCGACACGCTTTATCTCTCCGGCGTTTTGGATGTGGATCCGGCGACGGGAAAGCCGGGCGCTACAAGGCCGGAACAGATCAGAATTGTACTCGATGCTCTGAAAAAATCCGTCGAGGCTGCGGGATTCGAGATGGATAATCTCGTCTGGGTTCAGGTTTTCACAACCGACCTAGAGTCCTTCGAAGAGTTCAGCGCGATCTACAACGAATATTTCAACGGGCCGTTGCCGGCGCGGGCCTTTGTTGGTGTGGCGGGGCTGATGGGCGGCGCAAATTTCGAACTGAACGGCATCGCGGTCCGCAGTTCCGAGGACTGAAGGCTACCGGACGCTTTAGGGCGCATCGAATGGCGACAGGCGGTTGATATGAGGACAGGGGAAGAATAGTCGATGGCTGAAGCGACGGCATTACGTCAGTCGAAAATGCTCGATCTGTCAGACTTTCTTGCAAACAGAAAGTTCAATCGCTTTCACGTCACGCTGATCATTCTGTCTTGCCTTGTGACATTCTTCGACGGCGTCGATTTTGGTTTGATCGCCTATGTGGCGCCCTATATGCGTGATGACTTGCGCCTGACCGCCGATGAAATCGGGTTCGTTTTTTCATCAAGCATTGTGGGTCAGATCATCGGCGCCTTGGTCTGCACCTATATCGCGGACCGTATCGGTCGCAGGCCCGTGATCATCATATGCGCCCTGTTGGCGTCCTTGCTGACTATCGCTATGGGGTTGTCCACGAGTTTTGAACAGCTTTTGGTCGTCCGCTTGCTCGGAGGGATGACAATCGGGGGGCTGTTGCCAGTCGCATGGGCCCTCAATATCGAAGCAATGCCCACGGCGCGCCGGGCGACTGCAGTGGCTTTGGTCATGTTCGGTTTTACACTCGGTGGAAGTTTTGCTGGGCCCCTGACGAACCTGATTGCGCCGGATTATGGCTGGGAAATAGCGTTTATATTCGCCGGCGCCATGACATTGATCATGGCTATCGTCCTGGTGCGGACGTTACCTGAGTCGGCGCGTTTTCTGGCCAGTCGCGGCGCGTCCTTAGAAAAGGTCACGCCGATCCTGCAGCGGGTCGACCCTTCCTTCATTCCATCAGATTATGAAGGATATGTGTTGACCGACGAAAAACCGGCGGAGAAAAATTTCAATCCTGTGGACCTGTTTCGGGGCCAGCTTCGTTTCATAACGCCATTTATCTGGGGCAGTTATTTCTTCAGCTCTATCGCGGCCTATCTTGGCGCGCTTTGGGGGCCGATCTTTTTCGAACAACTGGGGATGGCCCGCGAACATGCGGCGCTCCTTGGCGCCTCCAGCGGGCTGGCGGGCGCGGTTTTAAGCGTTGTACTGCTCCGGTTTACCGAAGTTCGCGGGCCCGTCTGGGTGGCGCTGTTTCCACTGCTTGCGACGCCGTTTTTCCTTCTGGTCGGCGTTGGAGTTTTGGGGCCCATGATGCTCGCGCCGGTTATCTTCACCGGCATGGTCTTGAAATATGGCGGACATGGCTGTGTCGTTTCGATTATCGGTTTGTTCTATCCGTCCGCTATCCGCTCAAATGCCGGTGGCTGGGCAAACGCCGTTGGGAAAGCAGGCGGCGTATTAGGCCCGATGATTGGCGCGTATTTCGTATCGAGTGGTGATGATGTTCTCGGCGCCTATTTTGTGCTGGCCGGGTGCACGTTGCTCGTTGCGCTTTGCGTCTTTGGTTTGTCGAAAATTGTCGCTCGAAACACAAAGAGCAAGAACTTCACGAAAGGATAAGAGATGGCGCATTTTCCAGATAATCCGGGCTTTACAGGCGCGATGCGCCCACTGCGGCTGCAAGGCGATATTCTCGATCTGGAGCTGGAAGGCGATATTCCGGCCGAGATCGACGGCGCTTTTCACCGGGTGCATCCGGATACTCAGTTCACGCCACGCGAAGAAAACGATCAGTTTTTCAATGGCGACGGCATGGTCAGCATGTTCCGTGTGCGCAACGGCAAAGTGGATTTCAAACAACGTTATGCGCAGACCGATAAATGGAAGCTTGAAAACGCCGCTGGAAAATCCTTGTTCGGCGCGTACCGCAATCACCTAACAGACGACCCATCAGTGCAAGGTAAAATACGCGGCACGGCGAACACAAATGTTATGGTGCATGCCGGGAAGCTCTTCGCCATGAAGGAAGACAGCCCTGCATTGTTGATGAATCCCAATACGCTTGAAACCTTCGGTTACACTGATTTTGACGGGAAGCTCGAAAGCAAGACGTTTTGCGCCCACCCCAAAATCGATCCGGCGACGGGCAATATGTGTGCGTTTTCATATATGTCAAAAGGCCCGCTCACGCTGGATATGTCTTATATGGAAATCGACAGTAACGGAAAATTGCTGTTCGAGATTCCGTTCACGAACAAATATTTGTGCATGATGCACGATTTCGGCGTCACCGAAGACTACGCCGTCTTTAACGTGATGCCATGCATTACAAATATGGAGCGCCTGGAGCGCAATATGCCATATTTCGGTTTTGATCATTCCATGCCGGTCTGGCTGGGCGTGTTGCCGCGAAAGGCGGGCGCCACTGAGGCCGATATGCGTTGGTTCCGGGCGCCCGGAAACTGTTTTACGGGCCACGCCATGAACGCCTTCAACGATGGTTCGAAAATCCATTATGATCTGGCGATCGCCGCCAAGAACAGTTTTCCGTTTTTTCCGGATGTAACCGGCGCGCCGTTCGATCCGGTTGGCGGCATGAGTTATCTGACACGGTGGACTGTCGATCTTTCATCGAACGCCGACTGTTTTGAAAGCGTCGAAAAGCTGACGGAGCAGGCCGACGAGTTCCCGCGCATTGACGATCGCTACGCGACGCGCGCCTATCGACATGGCTGGATGCTCGTCTTCGATGTGACGAAACCCTATGACGGTCCCGGCGGCGCCTTCATGGCGATCACCAACAGCCTTTGTCATAAAGACCACGCCACTGGCGAGGAGAAGACATGGTGGGCGGGGTCCCAATGCGCGCTTCAGGAACCTTGCTTTATTCCGAGGCATTCGGACGCGCCGGAAGGCGATGGGTATATTGTGGCGCTCATCGATAATCATGTGACGAACTATACGGACCTGGCGTTCTTTGACGCGCAACATGTCGATGAAGGGCCGATCGCCCGGGCCAAACTGCCAATCCGCATCCGGCAAGGGCTGCATGGAAACTGGTCAACCGGTGATCAACTTGCTCGCGCAAACGGACATTAGCCCCTGCGTATATTCAGTGCGAAGGCAGCTTATGCGGGAATAAAAATGTGACCGCATCGGCCCGTAGCCTCCGCAAGCTGGGTGGTTTCTTTGTACGGCGGCCAAGGCGCACACCCGACCTTCTAGACGTTTCAGAATCGCAAATGGCCGACGGTTTCAAAAACATTTTTTAAAAAATTCGAAGGTGGCTGGATAATGGAGAAATTTTACCGCCTAATATGACATTAAGACCGGGTTAAGAGCGTAGATTTTGGCATATGTCTAAGATTTTCGGGGCGTTTTTGAACAATGAGACCGCGATCAGGCGGATTTTTGCGCGATACTTTCGCCGCGAAGAAGACGTAGAAGATCTGACCCAGGAAGTTTTCATCAAATGTTTCGCCGCTGAGATGAAGACGGAGATCCTTGAGCCTAAAGCGTTCCTGCTGAGATCCGCCAAAAACCTGGCTTTCAGCGAAATGAAAAAAAAAGTGCGGACCACCACAGATTCTATCGAAGATTCGGGGGGGTCAGACGTCTATATGGACGAAGCAGGGATCTCAGCGGAAACCCAGCTCGACACCCGGAGGAAACTAGCGGCCCTGTCGCAGGCCATCGCCAGCTTGCCGCCTAACTACCGCAGGGCCTTTTGGATGCGGAAAATTGAGGATTTGAAGCTCGCGCAGATTGCAGCGAGGCTTGACGTGTCGGTAAGTACCGCGAAGAAGCATGTGGCTGAGGCCCTGTTGATGTGTGAGGCTCATCTGCGCAAGCAGGGGTATGAGCCAGGAGAATTCGGCGCGATTCCTGCTGTAAAAAGCGGGCGTCCAAACGGTGATGGCGCAGTATACGCAATCGCCGGTTGTGGTGGCGGCGCCAGTGAAAGCGATAGTGATGCGTAAGTCTGAAACACTTTCAACGATGCCGGATCAAAAGAGCATCGACGCCGAGGCGGCCGATTGGTTGGTTCGGCTTGAGGAGGATAATGTCTCCGCCGCCGATCGCGTTGCGTTTCTGGCGTGGCGCGGCGCCAGCGCCCGGAATCGAGAGGCTTTTGAAAGGCTCTTGAAGGTGTGGGGCGCTTTTGACGAAGCCAAGGTTCTGGCGGATTACGCTGTCTCCGACGAAAATACAGAGCTGCTCGCCAAGGATGCGGCGCGGGCGCGATTGGGAATCATTGGGCGACGGTCCGTTCTCACCGGCATCGCGGCGTCGGTGGCGGTGCTTGGCGCTGTGGGTCTGTCGATTGTTATCAAGAACAATCTTTCCAACCCTCACCGCAATTCATTTGAAACCGCGATCGGCGAACAGCAGACAATTGATCTGCCCGATGGGTCTGTCATCGAGCTCAACACCAATAGTCATGTCGAATACGCCTATTTGAACAACACTCGTGACATTCGGCTCTTGCGCGGAGAGGCGTATTTCGAAGTCGCTTCCGACAAGGAGCGCCCATTTACGGTGCAAACGCCCGGCGGGCGTGTTGTGGCTGTGGGCACCGCCTTTACAGTTCGCCTCAATAATGACAGCGAAATGGATGTGCTGGTCGCGGAAGGCAAGGTTGTCTTCGTTCCTGAGGATGCGCCGGCCGCCCGACAGGAAATAATGGCTGCGTCTCAGGCGGCGACCGCGGTCAGCGCGGGGCAGACGGCGATCATCAAAAAAGATGTTGAAAGTGTAGACATTATCGAACCGGAGGCGCTTGCCCGCAAATTATCCTGGCGGCAAGGGGTTCTGGCGTTTTCCGGCGACCCTCTGGCGGATGTCATCGCCGATGTGGGACGGTACACAGATATCGTAATTGAGATTGACGACCAAACGCTTCGTGACCTGCCAGTGTCCGGGTACTTCAAAATTGGCGAAGTCGATGAAATGTTCGAAGCGCTTGAAATTATGGCCGGCCTTCAGGCGGAGCGGGTCGGCGCTAAAAAAGTGCGTCTTGTGAGGATGGCTGAGGCGGGTGAATAGTGGAGCTTTGCCAGTGTCTTTTGTTATTACGGCATGCAGAAACTTTGTGTAGACGATGAGCCGAACGATACTGATAAAAAAATAATAACTGCTGAGGGAAGAGGCGCAGCCAGGACCGAAGTAATAAAAATTACACAAAAATCGGAAGGATGGTCGGCTGTTTTGGTTTTTGAAAAGTCTTATCCAGCGAGGCCGGATTGAATATCTCCAGCGTGTGCTGTTGGCAGGGCCAATAGGCGGGGATTGGCTGGGTTTGGGGCAAATGAACGTACTCTGCCGAATATTGGCGGTGACATTGTTGTTTGCGTCGAGCGCGTTCGCTCAGGATTCTAATGATCGATATGAATTCCATATCGAGCGCTGTACCCTTGGCGTTGCGCTGGATCAGTTTGTTGAGTTAACAGGCGCCCGACTCATCTATCCCGAAGAACTTGCGAACGAAGGCGGGCTAAACCCCGTCATCGGTCAGTACACGGTTGAAGAAGCACTCGTTACGTTGCTCGACGACACGGAGTTTTCCGGCGGCCTTACACAGGGCGGGGTGATAGTCATCTCGCTCCGGAAAAGCGCAAAGCTGGAAAGACGAGGGGCGACTGTGTCAAAACAGAATGTAAAACGATCATTGTTGGGTGGCGTTGCGGCGCTATTCAGCGCTGGAGGCGTGTTTGCGCAAGATCCGGCGACGGAACAGGCGGATACGGTGGTTGTCACCGGTTCGCGTGTTGCCAGGACCGGATTCGATACGCCGACGCCGACAACAGTGATTTCAAGCGACCAGATCATGCAAACCGGCTTGATCGACACCGGTTCCATCATCATGCAGAACCCGCAGATCAGTGTTGGTCTCGGGTCTTCAAACGACACGTTCAACCGCGATATCGGATCGAGCTTCATCAACCTTAGGGGCCTCGGTGAAAACCGCACACTGGTCCTGATTGATGGCCGCCGGCGGGTTTCGGGTTCTCGCGAAGGCTCGCAAGTCGATCTATCCTCAATCCCCCCGGGAATGATCGAGAGCATTGAGATCATCACTGGCGGCGCTTCGGCTGTTTACGGCGCCGACGCTGTCTCAGGCGTTGTTAACGTCAAGCTGAAGAAAGACTTCGAAGGACTTGAGGCCACGGTTCGCGGCGGCATTTCACAGGAAGGCGATGCAGAAACATATGCTGCCTATTTGAATGGCGGCGGCGAATTCGCCGGCGGCAAGGGTTATGCAAGTTTTGGCCTTTCCGCACAGGAATCAAAAGTGCTCAAATATACCGATCGCGATTACGCTTCGGGCGATGGCGCTTTCACCTTCGTCAACAATCCGGCCAATACCGGCCCGGATGACGGCATTCCCGATCGTTTGATCATTTCCGATCCGCATTCGGTTTCAATTTCCTATGAACCGACTTTTGTTATCGGCGGCCAACGCTATTTCTATGACGGCGGCGTTGTCGCTTTGAGCAATCCGAACTGCTACGGCAATAGCTGCTCGGGCGGTCCTTACGGTTATAACAGCAAGGAACGCAATCTGCGTACGCCGCGGACTGTCTTCTCGGCGATCTCCAATATCAGCTATGAAGTTGCGCCTTCTGTACGGTTTGTCGCCGGCGTCGATTTCTCCTTTGCAGAAACGAAGACGAACGGGCAGAGCTTCTTCGATTCCGGGATTGTCCTCGACCGGAACAACCCGACTATACCGGACGAAATCACTGCATTGATGGATGCAAATGGACTGACCTCACTTACGGTCGGCACCGAGCAGGAAGACCGTCTTGGCAACAAGCAGTATGATAACTCGCGCTACACCTTCACTACAGATGTCGGGTTTGAAGGTGAAATCGCAGACCGGTTCAACTGGGAAGTCTTCTATCAGTATGGCCGTCGCACCCAGAACTATTCAATCGCCAATACTCGTATCGAGGCGCGCTACTTCCAGGCCGTAAATGCGATTTCGGATGGTATGGGCGGCGCCATGTGCGCTGACGCAGCGGCTGTGGCCGCTGGCTGTGTCCCGCTCAATCTCTTTACAGGCGGGATGATTCCCGAGGAAGACAAGGCGTATTATTCTTATACGCTGTCACGGAAGGTCGAAAACGAACAGGCGGTGGCCGGTTTCCAGATCACCGGTCCGTTGATTGAGCTTCCAGCTGGTCCACTTAGCGTCGCTCTTGGCGCCGAATATCGCAAAGACAAGCTGGCGGCGCAGGATGATGGTCTCGCCGCCCGCGGTGAACTCTATCGCACCGACAACGGCGCGCAGCCGGTTGAAGCCAGCACGTCGGTAAAAGAAGCGTTCATCGAAGCGGTGGCGCCGATCTTCTCAGATCAATTCCTGGCGAAGTCGCTGGAAATCGAAGGCGCAATGCGCTTCTCCGATTACAGCAGCATCGGTTCTACGCTTGCCTGGAAACTTGGCGGCAGCTGGGCTCCAAGTGAAGATATCCGCTTCCGCGTCACTCGCTCGAAGAGCGTTCGGGCGCCGAACATCGTTGAACTCTATGGGCCTCAAAGCCGTGGCACGCTGAACATCACCAACGATCCTTGCGACGCCAGCCAGATCAATCTCGGCTCGCCGAGCCGTGTTACGAACTGTCGTTCATACGGCGTTCCTGTCGGCTGGACTGATCCGGCGTCGACACTTGCTCTGTTGACCGTCATCGGCGGCAATGAAAACCTGACGGAAGAAACCTCGAATTCCTGGACTTTCGGCGGGGTGATCACGCCCAGCGTTGTGCCAGGCCTTCGTGTTTCGGCTGACTACTGGACCATCGATATCGAAGACGCCATCCAGACCTTGGACGGCAACAAGATCGTCGACAATTGCGTCGACTCGCCGAGCCTCGACAATGTCTTCTGTCCGTTAGTTACACGCGGTAACTTCCCGGGTCTTGCTGATCCATATGTTGTCTCGCGGATCGACCTCCGTCAGGTCAATATCGGGAAGCTCTCCGCCAAAGGCATCGACTTCTCAGCCGCCTATGGTTTCGAACTTGAAGATGTCGCCAGCTCGCTTTCAGGCGGTCTCGGCTTCAACCTGTCTCTCGTCTACCTTATGGAGCTTGAAGAGCTTGTTGATGCGACGGATCCTTCGTCCTTGCAAATCGAGGACGGTGAGTATGACGATCCGACCTGGCGCGGCCGCTTCTCGGCAAGCTATAATCTCGACGATCTGACGGTTGTCTGGAATATGCGTTATGTCGGTTCGGCTGAACTCGATGTTCAACGCACAGATGAGTACAATGTCAGCGGTGTTCCTTCACGGCTCTATCATGACCTGTTCGTGGGTTATGAGCTGCCGGATCAGGGCGTCACCCTGCAAGTTGGCATCAACAACTTGCTGAACACACATCCGCCGCGCCTGCCGAGCGTTTATGCCGGTACGTTCGACGGTTCTCTCTACGAAAATGTAGGCCGGAACTTCTTCGTCGGTGTGACGAAGTCATTCTAGCCTGGCCCGACGAGTTTGCCGGCGCCGCGCAGCGGCGCCGGCATTCCTTGCCGATATTCCAACAAATCACACAAGCTTTGAGAGAAACGCCATGATCACCAGATCCAGAATAACGACTGTCGGGCTCGCTATCACCGTTAGCTTTTGCTCGGCGGCGGCTTTTGGCCAGGAGGGCTACCGCACACCGCCGCAAGCGGCGATTGACGTCCTTGATATTCCCCCGCCGCCGGCGGCCAGCGTCAGTCCCGACGGCCGCTGGATGGTGGTGACGCCGCTAAAGGCGATGCCGTCAATTGAAGACCGCGCGGCGCCCATGGCCAAGCTTGGCGGCGTACGCGTCAATGTCACAACGAACGGTCCGTACAACACACCGCGCTATGACCTTAATTCCTCCTACACGGGAACGGGCACGTCCTATCAGCTTCTTGATCTGAGTGACGGCGGCGAAACTTCGGTCAGCGCCCCAAGTCAAAAACTGGGGCCGCCGCTTTGGTCCCCGGACAGCAGCCGATTTGCGTTCCTGCATACAGCCGACACCGGGATTGAACTCTGGGTTGTCGAGGCGTCGTCAGGCGAGGCGCGGGCGCTTTCAGGCCCATCCATCAATGCGGCGCGCAGCATCGATAGCGAATCCGATGCGCCTTGCGCCTGGCTGGACGATAATGCGCATCTTCTGTGTCACTTTGTGCCGGAAGATCGCGGTCCCGCGCCCCAAATGGGTGTGCCGGCAGGCCCTGCCATTCAGGAGACTGACGGTGTCGAGGCGCCCGTTTGGACCTTCACCAATCTCTTGACCAATACATATGACGAAACGCGCTACAACTATTACATGACCTCCCAGCCGATGGTGGTTGATGTCGCGACCGGCGATACGACTGCATTTGGCAAACCCGGAATTTATGAAAAACTTTCGCAGTCGGACGATGGCGAATACTTTTTGTCGATCCGCATCTCCGAGCCTTATTCCTATCTGGTGCCGGCGAGCCGCTTCCCGAAAGAAGTGGAAATTCTCAACAGCAAAGGCAAGGTGATCAAAAAAGTTGCTTCCCTGCCGATGAATAACGCCGGTCCGGAATCCATGGGATGGGCGCAGCAGGGAGCGCGCGGTTTCCAATGGCGTCCTGGCGCCTCCGCGGGGTTGGTTTATGTGGAGCCACTGGATGGCGGTGATCCGAAGAACGAGGCCGAATTCCGCGACAGCGTGAAAATTCTGGACGCCCCGTTCAGAGGCAAGCCGAGAGAGCTGATGAAAACCACCAGCCGTCTGGTAAGCCCGGATAGCGATTGGCGTTCTCACGCGCTGTTTAAGTTCACCGAAGACGGCAGCGCCGCGATGGCGAAGCAGTTCGCCTGGGCGACCCGCGCCAGCACGATGTGGCTCATCAATTTTGAAAAAAGCGCCGAGCCGTCAATCCTGTGGGAGCACAATGATGACGACTGGTATGGCGATCCTGGTTCGCCGGTCGCAAAAGCAGGCGGCGACACGCTCCTACAAGATGGTGACTGGATCTATCTTGCTGGCGAAGGCGGTTCTGCGGACGGCGATCATCCGTTCCTGGACCGCTTTAACCTCGCAACGGGTGAAACCGAGCGTCTCCTCGCGACTGAAGGGGAAAACTACGAAGAGGTCGTAGCCGTTCTCGACGATAGCGCATCGAAAGTGGTTACGAGCTTTGAGACCAGCGTAGACTATCCAAATTATTATCTGCGTGATCTGAACAGCGGTGAGCGAACAGCGCTGACTGATTTCAGCCAGCCAAAATCGGCGCTGACAAAAGCGATCAAACAACAGATCAACTATGTCCGCGATGATGGCATTCCGTTGAGTGGAACGCTCTATTTGCCGGAAGGCTACAAAAAGGGCACGCGTCTTCCAACTGTTGTCTGGGCCTATCCGCGCGAGTTCGCGAATAAGGACGGCGCAGGCCAGGTTCGGGGGTCATCCTATAAATATTCAGGCATGTCACAGTCGACTGGGACGGACTATATGTTGTTCATCACGCAAGGTTACGCCGTGCTTGCGAACGCAGCGATGCCGATCGTGGGCGGCCTTGAAGCCAATGACACCTATGTGCCTCAGCTTGTCGCCAACGCCGACGCCGCCATCGACAAGCTTGTCGAAATGGGTGTTTCAGATCGCGATCATATCGGCGTCGCCGGTCTTAGCTACGGCGCTTTCATGACCATGAACTTGCTGACGCATAGCGACTTGTTCGCTTCGGGCATCGCCATGAACGGCGCCTATAACCGGACCTTGACGCCATTCGGTTTCCAGCGTGAGCGCCGCACATTCTGGGAAGCCGAAGACGTTTACATGACGATGTCGCCCTTCATGCATGCGCCGGACGTTAATGAACCGGTTCTCATGTTCCATGGTGAAATCGACAGCAATACCGGCACCTATCCGATCCAGTCGCAGCGTATGTTTCATGCACTGAAAGGTCTGGGCGGCAATGCGCGCCTTGTGATGATGCCTTATGAAGATCACATCTATGCTGCGCGCGAGAGCCGGTTGCATGTGCTTGCGGAGGAGTTTGACTGGTTCGATAAATATGTGAAGAAAGCCAAGAAGTAGGTGTACCCTCCAAAAGATGCGGCGGTATGAGTTACAGTTCATTCCGCCGCAGGCAAGCCGGCGCCTTTTACTTACTCACTAGAATGGTGAGCATGTTCAGGCTTCAAGTTTTAGCAATTCCTCAGCGAGGTTGTGCGCAGCGGTCTTTACATTAAGCGGCAACTGGCCGGATGAAGGGGGGATTCCAATCAGCATCTACCGGCGCATAAGACAACGATAACAATCCGGAGTAACTTCATGAAGCCCTATTCATTGATACTGTCCGCAGCGCTGCTCGCGCAGGCGTTATTTTTTCCGCAGCAAAGTTTTGCTGCGCCGACGCCGCCGGAAGATTTCTTCAAGCAACCGCCGGGAACGGACTATTACCTCGCGAATTACACTGAGTATGAAGGATATTTGAAACGCCTTGCGGAAGAATCCGACCGGATGACGCTTGTCGATATCGGCGACACCGCGGAGGGACGTACGCAATGGATGGCGATTGTCTCCAGCCCTGAAAATCTTGCAAATCTCGAGCATTACCGCGCGATTTCCGAAAAGCTTGCGCGCGCGAAAAATCTCGACGAAGCCGAAGCGCGCAAGCTTGCCTCAGAGGGAAAGGCTGTCGTCTGGATTGACGCCGGTCTGCATGCAACCGAGGTGGTGACGTCGCAAGGCCAGATCCAGATCCTGTACAAGATGCTCAGTCAGAGCGACGCCGAGACGCTGCGTATTCTTGACGATGTGATCATCCTGTTCGCCCATGACAATCCGGACGGTATGGAATTGGTCAGCGACTGGTATATGCGCAAATCCAAAAAAGAGGACCGCGAGTTCGAACATCTACCGCGCCTCTACCAGAAATATGTTGGTCACGACAATAACCGCGACAGTTTCATGGTGCAGATGCCGGAAACTGAGAACATCAACCGCGTTTTGTTTCGTCAATGGTATCCGCAAATCGTTTACAACCAGCACCAGACCGGCCCGGAAGGCATGGTTGTGTTTGTGCCGCCGTTCCGCGATCCCTTCAATTTCAACTACGATCCCATCGTGATGGCGCAGCTTGACGAAGTCGGATCGGCGATGCATTCGCGGCTGCTCTCCGAGGGGAAGGCCGGGTCCGGGAAACGCGGCGCCGCGCCTTACTCCACCTGGCACAATGGCATGGTGCGTTCGGTTTCCTATTTCCATAACGCCGTCGGTTTGCTGACGGAAATCATTGGCGGCCCGACGCCGACGAAAATCCCTCTCGCGCCATCGACCCAACTGCCAAGCGGTGATGAAATCTTGCCGATTTCGCCGCGCGACTGGCATTTGCAGGACACGCTTGACTATCAGTGGACGCTTAACCGTGCGGTTATGGATTACGCCTCGCGCAACAGAGAGCGTTTGCTTTTCAATATCTATCGTATGGGCGCCAACAGCATTGAAAAAGGAAGCCGTGATAATTGGACGGTTACGCCCAGCAAGATAGCGGCGCTGGCCAACGCCGCTCCTTATGTTGCGGAAGGTGATGAAGACAAATTCCGCCGTCCCAATGCGCCGAAACTGATCGATCCCGCACTTTACCAGGAAGTGCTGCAAGCGCCGGAGGATCGTGATCCACGGGTTTATGTCATTTTACCCGACCAGCGTGACGTTCCGACGGCAATCGCATTCCTAAATGCGCTGATCAAGAATGGCGTCGACGTAGAAAAAGCTGAAAGCGCGTTTAGCGCTGGCGGCAAGAGTTATCCGGCGGGCGCTTACATTGTTCGAACGGCGCAAGCCTATCGTCCGCATATTCTCGACATGTTTGAACCGCAAGAGCATCCGCATGATGAGCTATATCCGGGCGGTCCCCCGAAGCCGCCTTACGACATCACGGGTTATACGCTCGCCTATCAGATGGGCGTTGATTTCGAGCGAATTCTCGACGAGGTCGAGGGCGACTTCTCACTGGTTCCTGACTTGATCGCTACACCCGCTGGAAAAGTCCTGGGGTCTGGCGCCGCCGGATGGCTGGTGAGCCATGACGCCAATAATAGTTTCATCCTCACCAATCGCTTACTGAAAGCCGGCCTTCACCCCGCCTGGCTGACAGCGCCGATAAATGCGGGCAGTGCGAAGATGCAGCCTGGCGCCATCTGGATTCCGGCTTCCGATGAGGCGCGGCTTATCATTGCCGCCAGCGTCACAGAGCTTGGGCTTAATGCGATCGCGGTGGACGCCAAGCCTTCGGTTGAAATGATCGACCTCAAACCGGTCCGGATTGGTCTCGTTGATCGCTATGGCGGCGTCATTCCTGTGGGCTGGACTCGTTGGCTGCTGGAGCAGTTCGAGTTTCCCTACGAGACTGTTTATGTGCAGCGTCTCGACAAAGGAAACCTCGCCGATGACTTCGATGTCTTGCTCTTCGCTGACGGCGCGTTGCCGTCGAGTGGCGCGTGGGGAATGAGCAGGCCTGATACGCAACCGGAACGCAGAGATATTCCGAGTGAATATCGCAGTATGCTTGGGCAATTCACCGACGATAAAACGCTGCCGGCGATAGCCGAGTTTGTCCAGGGCGGCGGCGCTGTTGTTGCCCTTGGGAGCGCAGGCCGATTCTCTCAACTTCTGGAAACGCCGCTCAAGCCGGCGCTCGCACAGACTATTGATGGAGAGCAGGCGCCACTCGACAGCAAGGCGTTTTTCATTCCAGGCTCTATTCTGCGCGCGCAAGTCGATAACAGTCAGCCGCTCGGGTTCGGTCTGCCAAGTGAAGTGGACATGTTCTTTAACCGTTCGCAGACCTTCGTCTTGGCGAAGGGAGAGAGCGATGTGAGCACCGTGTCCTGGTTCGAAGGCCGGGATCTGTTGCGCAGCGGCTGGGCCATCGGTGAGGAAAAACTGGCGGGAACAATCGCGATCGCCGACGTTCCGGTAGGGGACGGGAAGTTGCTCATATTGGGAACAGAAGTGACGCAACGCGCACAACCCTATGGCACGTTCAAATTTCTGTTCAATGCGCTTCTTTATGGTGGGGCGGAGTAGCGGGTATTGTGTGAAATAAGGCTGCGCCTTATGAGCCAGGCTTCCGTTTCGATTTAGTTCGGAGTGGAAGCCGCCGCCTCCAAACAGCGAGCTTTATCGCGCAATAGGCGCTCGCGGATTCGCTTCTCGCGATAGCCGGGGACAAAAGGTATGATCAGTCGGTGAAGGTTTTCTTCACTATCACTGGCGATTCCAAGATCGCCGACAGTGAAACAACATTCCGGAGGCGTATCGTCTAACTCATCACGGGTGGTTTGCATCGCTACGCAGCAGGGGCGTTCCGGCGCAGCTTGGGTGATGGGCGGCCCGGAGGCGCATCCGCTCGCTCCAACGAGCGCGCATATCAGGATTTTGACCCTCACGGTCTTCATGAACATGTTCTCCCCATGCTACGGTGTGAACCATAACCATTGGCGCCGGCGGGTCAGCTAACCAATGCGGTTATTGACGGCTTACCGATGGCCGGGGACTACTCTGTGGTGTACTTGCCCAGGAATATGCTGGACGATGTGGGCGAGATGGAAGAGATCGACCTGAATATTCAAGATGCTTTGCGCTCGTTCTACGACGACTCCATGTTTTTGGAAAAACTGGGGGCGATGGCGGTTTCAATCGCAGAAGATGATCAGCTCTATGTTCCAGAACAATTGCTGCGCTTGCTTGACCGTCATGATCATCATCGCGAACTAAAGCGAAGAATTGCAAACTACTTTAATGGTGGGACTACACTTGAGGACACCGCTGAGTTTGTTTTGAAGAATGAAAATATTCAGCCTGTTGCTTTGGAACAGTGCGAGCCGGTTTTCCAGGATTTCTTTCTGAAACTATCCGAGCGTGCGAAAGATCAAAGCAGGCTATGCAAGGCCGTCATGTTTTATGGCGTCGCCATGGCGCTTTATGAATGGAAAGACCGGCAGAGAGGCGGCGTCCCCTATGATAGGGAACTGCATGGTCCGATATGTTTCTCAATTCATCCGCGGAAATAGACCTAAGAGGTGTTTGTGCGGTCTTGAGGTGAAGGCTAACCGCAATGGTTATTCTTCCGCACGCCCGGAAAATGCTAGTATCTCATGCGAATGCACTGACGAGGTTGTTTCTCGCAATTCCGAATTTTTTGATCGTAATGGGGAAAGAAGGATGAAATTAAATCTAGCACTGCTTGCGGCCATATTGGGGAGCATGGTCTCCAGCGTGCAGGCGCAGCCGCAATTTTCTTTCCTGAAAGATTTTGCCGGATGGTCGGTGGTGAAAACGCCTGACGGCGTCATTACTGTCTATCGCGAAGAACGACCTGCCAGCAAGATCGTCTTGTTACCCGAAAGCGCTACTCCTGTAAAAACAGAAGCTGAACTTCACTCGCTGCTCGATGCGATCAAATCACAAGTGGCGGGTAAATACGCGCAGTGCGCCCCGATAAAATCAAAAACAATGCGCCCCAACGGCATGGGGTATGAGGTGCAGGATCGCGAAACGGCGCCGAAATGTTATTTGTTTATAAGCGCATCTAAACAACAACGCCTTTTCGCTAATCTTCGCCTCGATGACGGAGCGTTTGGCCAGCAGAGCTTGCCAGCCCAGCGAAGCGCCGGTGCTTTTCTGCAGCTTGCAATTGCGCGAATTCAGGGAGAGGCCTTTTTAAAAGGTGATGAGGACAATCGCGATCTCGCCCAATTCATCAGCGCCATACCGGAAGAAAACATCCCGACGCAAATGATCGCCGGCGAAGCCTCTATCAAAACGACAAATATTGGATCCCTTGCCATTCCAGGCGCGGACGTCATCCACTCAACGACGGCGTCCCGGCGCCTTGTTCCATTCTTCGCCAATAAAAAAGGGAATGCCTGTTCCGATTGGGACCCTGGTTATTTTACGGCGGAAACGTTAGCAGCGACAGACCAGAAAAGCCGGTGGCGTGTCCACGCTGCAATGTCGGAAAAGGCCTATATTCCCTGTAAGGCATTTCAATGGCGTCAAAACACTGCCGGCGTCGGCATGGAAGTGAATATGGGCGACGGCTGGACGCCGCTGGAGGCAGCGATGGGCTTTAAAGCCCTTGGTCTGGTGAAAGCGTTTGCCAAAGGCGAACAATTGAATGTTCAGTTTGGCGATTTGAAACGACTTTCAAAGGTTGTATCCGGCGAGGCCGATATCAGATCACTCAAAAGCACGGATGTACTTTTCCGTCCGGATGGCAGGTTCTGGATTGGCAATCTGGACACGCCAACCCACCCACTGGGGGTTTATGGCGTCTATGGGCGCTATCATGTCGATGGGCATATCGTCGTCCTCGATATTGCGAACGGCCCTGTCCTGATTTCCTTTGGCGGCAAGACTGTCAAGGGCGGGGAAATCGATCAGCTTTATCTTGCGGGCTGGGCGTTTGGGAATTGAAAAGCCCGTTACAGAATCTGTTTGTCATTCCGGTCTCTCGGAAAGCTTCGCCTGCGCTTCAGTGAGCAGGCCGAGCGTGCGCTCGGTGTTTTTCACGGCTTGCTTCAGTTTGCTTTGAGCGTTGTCCGGCCACATATGGAGCGGCCAATTCAATAATGCTTTTGCGGACTGGTCATGTGACGTTGTCCCGTAATCTAATCCGGCGAGAATAAGTGGCCCGCCAAGGCCCGGATAATCGCCAGCGACCTTAATGAGCGCATGCAATGTTTCATTGTAGCCGGAAGTGGCTGAGAAAGGACTATACCCGCTTTCAGAAATGCAAAATCGTGTGATCGCCCATTCGATGGCTCTCGATGCCTGCTCTTCATTGATAATTTGCTGCGCCAGCAGCCTCAGATGGCGGGGATGCGAGGCATTCTTCGTCGCCGCAAAAATGACGTCAAATAGAACGATGTCCCGAGTGTTTCCAACGATTGCGAATGCTTGAAAGAAATTATTGCTATCAGTGGCGCTCAGCGCTGCGTCCAATTTGTTTTTGTTGGGCGGATAGTCAAAAACAGCCAGAATCTTTTGGGCGGCTTCGCAATCCTCGCTTCTGCTTCTAAGCCAGTCATTCTCATCAGTCTCGGTCGACATTTCCGATAGCATGGCGCCTGCCGTCCAGGAAAAAAGCTGGTTGTATATGTCTGCCAAGTGCTCCAGTTCAGAAAAGGAAAGCTCCCTTTCGCGGAGGTGATCGATAAGCCGAAAAAGGATTTCGATTGCATCGCTGTAATCATCGTCGGGCATTTCTGCCGGATTGCGCTCAAAATCCCGGACGACATGGGTATAAACTTCCAGTGTTCCGCTGATGAGGAAATCTTCAGGGTTCTCTTCCTTGAGGGCGGAGAGAAGATCACCTTTTTCCATATAGGTGATGATGTAATCAATATAGTCCTCGATGACGTAACCGTGCGGCCATGGGTTCGCAAAAAGCTTTTTCAAGATGAAATCTTTGATGTCGCGATCGCTGGACGGCGTCGTATTTTCCAGGAGAACGCTCGTCACAACATCCGTTCCAGCGCTCGAAAGGGAAAAGATCAGGCGCTCTTTTTCCTTGCTCTTCGGCAGCGTTTTATCAATCAACCGGCAGGCCTGATCGGCAATGCAGAGATTTTTATTAAGACCGATTTTCACGACTTTCGTCGTTTCAATTTGCGTCTCGACTTTCGGCAAGAAGATCATTGCGTTATGCGCCGCAATCATGCTGGGCGAAAAATTCACAATATAATTGAGGTAAGACGCAATGACGTCGTTGGCGTCTGAGGTGCGCCATCGATCGATGACCGGATTGATTTTGTCGCCAATCTGCGCGGTCATGTAGGGGCTAATATAACCGGCGTTTAAGGCGCTATAGGCGTGCTGTGCAGCGGCCGGGCTTGGTTGCCCCCCGAGGGCTTCCAGCGCGGCGACGCAATCGGATTTCCAGACATCGCTTTGCTGGATTTGTTCCCGCGAATAGGGAGATCGCGCATAATCGGCGATGTTATCTTCCCGATCCTGGCGTTGCAGTTGGCCAAGATCGATCTGGTCGAGGAGGCTTGCAGCGTCTGCGGGCCAAAGTTTGGCTCTACGCCATAAATCATTCAGGTCTTCAGTCATGCTCATTTTCTTGTCATCACGTTTTGGCGTTTCGTTTCGGTCATATCATTGGAAAGGCGATAGCGATTGAAAGACCAGGATGGTTGTTCTTCATGGTGAGGCGCGCGCCGTGGCGGATTGCGACGGCCTGGACAAAGCGTAATCCAAACCCATATCCGCCAACCGGTCCGCGGGCGCCGCGGCGGATCAGCTCTCCGACGTCATTGGTGTCAGTACCGGTTCCTGTGTCCGCGACACTCAAGATGACTTGATTGGTTTTCACTTCAACACAAAGTGTAACCTGACCGTGCTCGGGCGTATGTTTGAGCGCATTGTCGAGCAAGTTGGCGGTCATGCTGGTGATCAAGGTTGCGCGCCCAAGTATGGTCGCTTCAGGCACCGCCAGGACCACATTGAGGTCAACACTTTTCTCTTCAAACGCTTCGCGATAGAGGTCTGCGGCTTCCTGCGCCGCTTCCGCCAACGAAATGCGTTTCATGGCGAAGCCGGGCGTCGCATTAATGCGGGCGAGTTCGAGTATTTCCCGCAAAAGCGAAAGCAAGGCGTCCGCGCCGGCTGTTAGCTCTTCTTCGCCTGCGTCATAGGCGAGTTTTCGCAACCGGGCCGCTTCCTTGTTCAGCTCATGAGCGGCCGTCTGGCTAACCGCATCGAGGCCTGCCATCAGGCGCGCGATTTCATCAAGGGCGGCGTTGATTTCACCTCCCAACGCAGCCAGTTCATCGCCTTCCTGAAGCATGGGTTTTGCGATGCGAGCATCGACGGCGCCGTTGCGAACATCGCGAAACACCGAGTTAAAGGCTGAAACGCGAGTGCGAAAACGGCGCGCTATCCGGTCTGTCAGCAAGGAGGAGGCAAGCGCCAGGGCCAGTGTAAGGCCAATCATGACAGGTAGAAATGATGTGTAGAGCGCGTCATAGGCGGCCAAGCGGCGTCCGACGACCAATGTGAAGCGCTGGTTGTGCACACTTTTTACTTTCGCGATGATTGCGCCCGGCGCCGCGCCGGCATCGGCGCCGTCAAAACGCGTCCACCCGGTTTCGGGGGATACGCCCTCCGGCCATTTCGCCAGATTTCCTACAACGGGGGACATGTCACTTCGAGCAAGAAGATAGACCGAAAGCGACGGCGTCGCCGCGAGTTCTGGCCTGGCATGTAAGTCCAGACTTTTTGCATCCTCTTCAGGCAAGATACGGAAGTCTATGGCCTTGGCGTAGCCGAAGCCTTGATGTAGTTCGCCATGTTGATCGAGAATGCGGATTTCCGCTTCGATATCGGCGCGAGCTGACGCTTCGACTGCCTTGCCCACGGCGAAAAAAGCCGCCGCAACAGCAGCGCCGGCCAGCCCGAATGTCAGGACCAGGTTGAGAAAAAGGACGCGCCTGAATAGCGGGCGTTGCCGATTGCCTGATGCGGGAAACGAAGAATTGGGTTGTTGCTGCATGCTTGGTTCAGTCATCAATGACCAGTCGATACCCTAAATTCTCACTGACAATTTTAGGGCCGCCTTCCAGGCCATTCAGGCTTCCGCGCAGTCGGCTGATCTCGTTGTTGATGACCGTATTTTGCGGCGGCAGATTCTTGTATTTATCCCAGACCGCACGCCAGAGCGCTTCGCGGCTTACATAGTCTCCTCTATGCAATGCGAGAAAACTGAACGCAGCGAAGGATTGCGGCCGCATTGATATGGGCTCGCCTTTCCATAGAGCGAGTTTGTTCAATGTCCGGATCTCCAAATCGCCCCAGACTTGCACCGATTTCGGTGACCGGGCGGCCGCGGCGCGGCGCATTAAGGCTTTCAGTCGCGCGGCCAGTTCACGGGGGTCAAATGGCTTGTTAATGTAATCGTCAGCGCCAAGTTCGAGGCCAAGAATATGGTCGTCGCTTGTCGACAATCGGCTGGCGACGAGCACGCCCGGAGCGGGCGCTTCCAGCTCTTGAAACCAGGAGAGCAGAGTCAGCCCGTCTTCACCGTCCGCAAGCATGCGATCGAGTACGATCAGATCTATTGTGTTTTCTACAATCAGCGCGCGCGCGCGCTGTACACAGTCAGCATGAAGACCGCGCCCGCCAAGTGCGCTGACTTCATCAAGAACGAGATGTGCATCCTCCAGATCGTCCTCAACCACGAGCACTGTGGCGTCAGAGAGCGCGTCTTGTTGGGCTGTTTTGCCGGAAGTGGGATGTGACGTCATGAATCAACTCTGTCGTGACTGGTGAGCAAGCCTACTCTATATTGCATTGCAGTGAAGCTAACATATACGGTTATCCTGACTTTAACCGCCTGACATCCTGCGGGGGCGTTTTGTGAGAATTACTAAACTTGGAGTGGTGTTTCTCTGCGCTGCAGCGCTCATCGGATGCGCGCATGATTTGCCAGACGCCGAAACAGGCAAGTCAAGCGCTTCGGTTGGCGCCGGTTCACTGGCCAATGAGCTCTATCTGTCTTCGCAGGCGTTTCTAAAAGCACGGGAGAACGGCGACGCTATTGGTATGGCTAAAGCCGTGGCGCGCAGGCCGGTTGTCATTGAGGAATCGCTGGAGCTGTCTGAGGAGTTTCTTCTTTGGCGCGATCTGACTGAGCGCATGAAAATGCAAGCGCTCAATATGGCGAAAGATGATGCGTCAACATTAGCGATTGTTGAAGATATTCTGAGCCGTGAGCCGCCGAAAGAAAGCGAATTGGGTGCTTTCGGAAATAATATAGCAGGCATCCTCGGATCAGGGAAAAAGCCCGCCGCCAAACAGGCGTTGCGTATTGACGCAGGCGATAAGGTGGAAATTTTTCATTGGGTCAGGAAGGCGCGCGGCTCGATAGTTTATGTTGAAAGTGTTGAGGGCAGCGGTTTGGTGCTGGTCATTCAGGATGAGAAGCAACATGAAATCTGCCGAGACGACAGCATCCATGGTGTTTTGATCTGCCGATGGCGTTCGAAAGAGAATGGAAGAGCAAAAATCATCATTCAGAACGCTGGGCCGGCGCCAACGCGGGCATTATTGATCTCGGCGCAGTAGTTAGCGCGCAAATTTTCCGCCAACCATACAGTAACCGCAATGGTTAGTTTTCTTCATCATCGTTGCGATCTATTTCTTGTCATGTGAAATGCGGCAATAAGACGGCCTAGGGGGAAGACATGTTATCCAAAATGAATCTTATGATTGCGAATAGAGCTGTAGCGCTATGGCAAAGCTTGCGCATGGTCATGGTTGTATTTCTGGCGTCTTTTCTCGCTTCGTGCTTCGTGACGACAGACAAGCTTGCTGTTTTTGAGCGTAGTGTGCTGTCTTCGAACGAAGTCGAAGCGCTGGCGGCCCATTATCATCGCACAGAAAAGACTGGGTCGCTCTCAAGCTTATCGCTTACTGTCAGAGATAAACCTTGGCTGTATAAGAAAGTGACCCGGGGCTTTGGCGGGACACCGCCATTTTTCCCGCCGAAAGCCGTCTCTCTGGCCGCAGCCGATATGGCGATGAAAACCGAAGGCGGGCCGGACGGCGGTTCAGCCATGGTTGAAGGGATCGCGGTATTTTCAAAAATTCCCGGTAGCAATCTCATCTTGATGAGCGTTCCCGGGGAGACATCCAAAGTGACCATTGGCGGCGATACTGCGGATTATGGCGCCCTGGACACCGCAGAAGCCGCGCAATCGAAAAATCTTTTCTTCATACTCGAACCAAATGACGAAGGTCTCGGGCTTAACATGTTCCTTGAGGGTGATGAGGCCTTGAAAAAGGCCTTTGCAAGCCTCGCAAAGCCATTGCCCACGGACACATTACTGGCTTATCTGAAAGATAATCCAGATGAGGTTTCGCACAGGAGCAACACACTTCAGTTTTCCAAATCTTCTCCGGCGCAGCGCGCTCTCTATTCGCAAAAAATTGATGCAGCATTGAAAAATGCAGCAGAGAAAAAGTTGTGGCCGGAGCCGCCCAGACCCGTGCAACAAGCGGCGGTAAAAACACCAAAGCCCGTGGCTCCAAAGGCGCCATCGGACAAAATACAATCACTCGATGGTTTTTTTCAGATTTCCAAGGACGGCGTTTCGGAGTTTCAGGTTCAGCGTGTGACGGCGGATGGCGCCTATGAATATGTTGCTATTCTTCGCGCGCGGACGTTTCGAAAAAGAGAGTTTCGTCCGAATGAGATTGTTGAAAAGGGTGTGTGGTTCCCTGACACCCAACAATTTCACTTTCAAGCGAGACTGAAAGCGAAGAATGGGGGCTGTCTGACATGGAACGAAGCGAACTGGTCGCATCCTTTTGAGACGTCAAAACTGTATCATGTGAAAGGACGCACGATGGATGTCTGGGCTTCGAGCGTGCTCGCTCCGCGCCCTCCAAATCGCGATAAAAAGAAAATCTGCATTCAACGAAAGGTGAATGCGAATGATTGCTCCTTTGTCCGTTGCACGAAGAGGGCAAACTACACCTCAACGGACATTACTTATATGGTTCCATCGCAGGCGGATGCATTTTGGATTTATCACCATCATTTCGGAAATCCCTAAACCGCGACTTTCGTAATTTTTCTGTCAACAGAAACGTAATTGACTGCTGGGGAGGCGCGGCGACGTCATGTCTTTGGAATTAAGCAACGGCCGCCGGGTGGTCTGGAATTGGAGTAACTTCCTCAGCGAAGATACGCGGCCCCGCGTAATTGACGCCGTTACCGGCGATGTTATTTGTGAACTTATCGGGCACACAGATTACATTAGACATGGCGTGGAATTGCGTGATGGCCGCCTTCTGACTTGGTCGAATGATCAGACGCTGCGTGTGTGGCGGCTTACCGACGGCGTTTGTGAGTTGATTTTGGACGGGCATGAAGACTATGTGAATTATGCCTGTGAAGTTAGCGGTGATCGGATAATCTCTTCGTCAGGGGATAAAACCGTTCGGGTATGGTCGCTCAAGGGCGGCGCGCAGTTGCATTGCATGGCGCCCGGTGATTTGCGCAGTTCACTTGAAATTAGCCTTGTCCTTAACGGGCGGCTGGCGGCCCACGCCGGCGGCGTCATCTATCTTTACGATATCGATGATGGCTGCCTGATTGAAACAATTGATAGCGAAGAACAATATTGCGACGTACTTCATTTCGATGAAGGGCATTTTTTGTGTGTCACGAAAGATTTCGCCACCGTTTACGCCTATAGCGACGGACGTGAAGCCTCACAGGTGCCGTTGAAGGGATATCTCTCCGGTGTTGGCGCCCTGCCTGATCAGCAACTGATTACCTGGCACTGGAACCGGTTTAAGGCGAAAAAACTGTTTTTTGAGCTATGGGCGCCGCTTCAAAAAAAATGCCTCGGGTCATACGAATGTAGCGGCGAGGAGGTTCTTGCGATTAAAGACCTCTGCGATGGGCGTGTCGCCGTGTCCTGCAGTGACTACCGCTTGTTGATATTTCAGAAGGCGCCTTTTCGTCTCAGCCGTATTGTTGACTTCCCTGCTGACCGTAACGGAAACTTCTTCATTTATAACCCATCCGATTTGACGCATTTTACAGCCGAGAATGCAGTTCTTCCCAAGCCCGCTGTAGGCGGCGAGATGAAAGCGCGAAATGAGTTACACTCACGCCTATTGCGTTTTAGTGAAGCCAGTTCGGTGCGCCTCAAGGGACAGTCCTGGGAGTATTATGGCTCAGGGATGGTTCTTTCGGATGGCCGGGTCGCATTGAACGCTGAAGACGGATGGTTTCAGCTTTGGGATTTTCCGTCGAATACATCTGAGCGTTTGTCTCCGGCGGCGATGCAAGTCACCCATCCTGAATATTTTGATATGATGCGAAAGGCGGCGTGTAACAACGGTGACCGCGATTCAATTGTCGAGAGGTTTGCCGAGCTTCACGGTGTATCAAAAGCGGAGATCGGCGAGAGTATTGCAGCACTGGATGGCGAGGGGCGCAATGACGCGGTGGCGTGCCGGCCAACCGAGAGCGGAGCAATTCTGATTTGGCGCCCGGCTACGTCAGAGATTTGGATGTTGTCGCCCAATATCGGGGAACGCCCTTTCACCACCTCGCTTTTGAACGGCGCGGACGGAAACTTATCTTTGGTCAACGGCGCGCCGGTGATTGCGCCAGATGGCGATGTCTATCTGTGGAATGGGAGCGGGTTTGAACAGCTAAACGATGGTGACGCGCCAGTCCGCGTACCGCCCGGCGTCCGGGACTCTATCCAATCCGTTCGGTGGTGCTCAAAGGGTCGCATCGTGATCCGGCATGGAAGTGGTGTGAATGTAAGAGATGCAAAATCAGGTGAGCTGGTCACGCATCTCGATGGCGGCCATGGCGTCGGTAATTGGGGGTTCGTCGAGCTTCAGGATGGCAAGCTGGTGACATGGACACGCACATCGTTGCGAAGCTGGACTGCGGAAAGCTATGAACCGCTCGTCGAATTGCGCGATCCGGTTGATTGGGGGCCGGGGCGCGAGTTCGTTTGTCCTTTGAAGTCAGGGGGGGTGGCTTTTTCAGTCGGGCCGTATAGCGGCGATAGCCGTGTCGTGATTTGGGACGGCGCCCATGAAATTGCTGTTTACAACGGGCATCGCGGCGAAGTCAGCAGGCTGGTTGAGTTGTCTGACGGTGCGTATTTGACATATGAAGACTCAAGTGACGGCGACATTGTTTATTGGCGCAACCCTGTTCCTTTGCACTCCTGATTCTATCGAGGATGCTGCTCTTTGATTTAATTGGCCGCAGTTAATGGCGGCAATGCGCCATCATGAACAATAATTTCGCCAAAGGGCCTTTGATGATTACTCGCTTATTTCACGCATCTTGACTTCAACGCTTAGCGTTTCGGTGCCGCCGCCTTTGTATATCGTTCCTGACGTCGGAGTCGCGTCAATGTAATTACGCCCACAGGCGACGCGAATATGGTCCTGCGCGACCATGCACCCATTTGTCGGGTCGAATCCGCGCCAGCCGATATATGGCAGATAAACTTCAGCCCAGGCATGAGAGGCGTCTGACTGAATTTTGTTTTCGTAGTTAGCGCCTGTGTAGATGTAACCCATCCGGTAACGCGCGGGAATGCTGAGCAGGCGCGTCAGGCAGATAAACAGGTTTGCAAAGTCCTGGCACACACCCTGTCTTGTTGAATAAACATCGAACGGCGTTGTATGCAGTTGCGTGCTTCCCGGCACATATTGGTAATCCCGGTATATGCTAAGATTGATGTCATTGATGGTCTTGATGAGGTGGTAGTCGTTACGCTCAACAAAACTCATCGCATATTCCGTCAGCTCGCGTAGCTGAGGCTCGGGCAGTTCCGACGGAAGCAAGTAGGGCATCATCATTTGCCGCTGCCAGGGCATCCAGATCAATGGAATGGAGGTCTGACGGTGCGAAAGGCTGTGGTCGTCCGGCGGGGACGCAAAAATCTTGACCTGACTTTTTGCGATGACGGAGAGGTTTGAATAGGGCGTATCGATGGTGCAGTGGATAGACTGATTGCCGAAGACGTCCTCAAACTGAATTTCCTCGGCGGGTGAAGTGATGGTCAGTTCTGAATGCACGACTTCCTGCAAGGGATCGTCGGTTGGCTGAAGCCGGAACACATGTGTGCTGTGCTCAACCTGTTCAGAATATTGGTAATGCGTGGCGTGAGTAAGTTCGTACAAGCGATATGAAAGGTTTTGACCTTCCGGCGTCAATGTAATCGACCGCGGGTTCGTAACCAATACATGCGGTGATGGTTGTGACTGCGCCTGTTCCGCCTGCATCGGATAAAGCGGCCGCTCCGTTTGCTGGAGCAGCGGCGGGGGCGACAGCGGCGAGACTTGTGTCGGCTGTTCGAGACCGGGTGCGCTATCCCAGACAATCGCGCCATGATTGACGATAATGAGTTGTCCGGGTTGCATCACCGTCCACTCACCGCTCGAGAAGGGCGATGAGCTGACAACAAAGGCCGTGCGAAAGGTGTCACGCGGGTCGTCCAGAACCAGTTGGGCGGCCTCGCTGTGATAGCTTCCCTGATTATTTGGCGGCAAAAGGCGTGCGTAAGAAAGTTGTTTTGGCGACTGCGCGCCTTGAAAACAGGCAAGGCTTTGTCCGTCAGTGATATACATATCGGCGCTGCCAAGACTGTCGAAGCGCTGAAACCATGAATGTAGCAACACCGGATCCACATCCGCGAGTTGCCGGGCGCCGCTTAGCTGCATCTGGGAGAGAAGATTGCAAAACGCCAGTTCGGAATCGGTGCCGGCGAGCGGCTCCAGCAATCGTATCTGTCTTCCGTGCATTTCCTTCAGCGCCTCTCTATCAAGGTCGCCATTATGCATGTACAGCCAGTCTCTGCCGGCGAAGCTTCGGGAAAAGGGTTGGGTCTCGGCTTGGCTGTAGCCGCTGTCTGCGCCGCGCACCTTGCTGAAAAATACGTTTGAACGGAAGTTCGACCAGTCAGCGATAGCGTCTGTCAGGACTTCAGCGCCGCGTGCGGCAGGGTCTTTCACCACCATGGCCGATTGCTGATTGCCGGGATACCAGCCAAACCCCCAGCCAAAGGAATGGCTGCCACTGAACTTCTTGGAGAGGTTGATGTTGATCGTTGGCGAGCTGGGCGCGTCAAAATTGACTGCCAGAATATCGCTTGTCAGTGGTGGAATCTGGAACAACGGGTTTTCCTGCTACTAGTGCTTTAGGCGCTTACCCTCGCTATCATACGCCAAAAAGCGGACAGACCATCATAAATCTTGCCGGACCGAATCAAATAATATCACCCTAAGGAAACCGTTAATGAGCATTGTCGCGGCCCTCCACCACGTCACCCATTACCGCTACAATCGGCCGACCGCGCTGGGAATGCAGACGATCAGGCTGCGCCCGGCGCCCCATGTCCGCTCTCATATACAGTCCTACTCTCTCAAAGTTTCGCCAAAAGAGCATTTTATTAACTGGCAGCAGGACCCGTTCGGAAATTTTCTGGCCCGGGTGGTGTTCCCGGAAAAGATCAGCGAGTTCAAAATTGAAGTGGACCTGCTGACCGAAATTCGCGTCTTCAATCCATTTGACTTTTTCCTTGAGGATTACGCCAAGGATTTCCCTTTTGCCTATGAGCCGGGGCTGAAGGAAGAGCTTGCGCCCTATCTGGAAATCAAGGAACGCGGCCCGGGACTTATGGCCTGGCTTGAAAAGACGGGGCGTTCACCGCAGGGCATTATCGATTTTCTGGTCGGTGTGAATCAGCAGTTGAACCAGAGCCTGTCATACACGGTGCGGATGGAGCCGGGTGTCCAGACATGCG
Source organism: Alphaproteobacteria bacterium (assembly GCA_030426465.1). GTDB lineage: Bacteria > Pseudomonadota > Alphaproteobacteria > Caulobacterales > Parvularculaceae > Hyphococcus. Next base: position 31,100 of record JAUHYK010000007.1, on the reverse strand, counting down.
AAGACACCTTGACGCTGGGCAGCGGCTCCTGCCGCGATATGGCCTGGTTCCTTTGTCAGGCGTTGCGCCATCTCGGGCTCGCGACCCGGTTTGCATCCGGCTACCTCATTCAGCTGGCGCAGGATGTGAAATCGCTCGACGGACCGTCGGGAACCGAAGTGGACTTCACTGACCTTCACGCCTGGACCGAGGTCTATCTTCCGGGCGCCGGCTGGGTCGGACTTGATCCGACCTCGGGTTTATTCGCGGGCGAGGGGCACATTCCTCTTTGCTGTACGCCCAATCCGTCAAGCGCGGCGCCGATCACCGGCACGCTGGAGAGCGATGCCACGGCGACGCTGCATCACGAAATGTCGGTCAAGCGCATCCATGAAGCGCCGCGGGTCACCAAACCCTATAGCGAAGCGCAATGGCGCGCGATCGACAAGCTGGGCGCGGCCGTCGACGATGCGCTTGAGGCTGGCGATGTCCGGCTCACCATGGGCGGGGAGCCGACCTTCGTTTCCATCGACGACCGCGAGGGAAATGAATGGCATTATGCTGCGCTGGGGGGCGACAAGAAGAAGCTCGGCAAGGACATGCTGCACCGCCTGCGAAAGCGGTTCGCGCCCGGCGGCATGTATATGTTCACGCAAGGCAAATGGTATCCGGGGGAAATCCTGCCGCGATGGGCGATGCCCTGTTTTTGGCGGCGCGATGGCGAACCGCTCTGGCGCGATGAAAAATGGCTTGCCGATCCAGATAAGTCGTTATCGCATACGCCAGCGACGGCGGAGCGTTTTCTCGGCGCTCTCGGAGAGACGCTTGGGGTGCCGAAATCCTATGTCCTCCCGGCCCGCGAGGACACTCCCTATTATCTATGGAAAGATCGCCGCTTGCCCCTGCAGGACGAGATGATGGAGGCGGATGTTTTTGAGCGTACCGAGCGGGAACGCCTTCAAACGCTCATGGACAAGGATCTGAATGAGCCCGTCGGCTATGTTTTGCCGCTGCACTTTTCATTGCGGCGCGGGCGCTGGATCAGTAACGCCTGGAAATTCAAAGGCGGCAAGATGGTCCTGCTGGCCGGAGACTCGCCCGTGGGATTGCGGTTGCCGCTCGCCAGCATCCCATGGCCTGAAGAATCCGAAGAGGAAATTGTTCCCGAGCGCAGCGGTTTCGAAAAAGCGCAGCCTTTGTTTGCGCGTTCCGATATTGATAAGGCGATTTCCGATGGCGCCAAACCGGACGATGCGACGTTTCGTGACGACCCGAACGGACTGATCAAAACCGCGCTTTGCGCAGAGGTCCGCGGCGGCGTCTTGCATCTCTTCCTGCCGCCCATCGCATGGGCGGAACATTTTCTGGAGTTGGTTGCGGCGATTGAGAAAGTTGCGGCTGAGCTCAAGACGCCAGTGGTGCTGGAAGGCTATACGCCGCCGGGCGATGCAAGGCTCAACCATTTCAGCGTCACGCCTGATCCTGGCGTTATTGAAGTCAACGTGCAGCCCGCCAGCAGCTGGGATGAACTGAAAACCATTTCCAATACTGTCTATGAAGAGGCTCGGCTGGCGAGATTGTCGGCGGAAAAATTCATGATCGACGGCCGCCGAGCCGGAACCGGAGGAGGCAACCACCTTGTGATGGGCGCCGCCAAGCCTGAAGACAGCCCATTTCTGCGTCGGCCGGACCTTTTACGCTCGCTTGTCAGTTTCTGGCAGAACCACCCGTCTTTGTCCTACCTCTTTGCCGGTATGTATATCGGCCCGACAAGTCAGTCGCCGCGAATCGATGAGGCGCGCCACGACGCGCTCTATGAATTGGAAATCGCGTTTCAGCAGATTCCGGAAAAGGGAGATGTCCCGCCCTGGATCGTTGACCGGCTGTTCCGCAATTTGCTGGTGGACCTTACCGGCAACACACATCGAGCGGAGTTTTGCATCGACAAGCTCTATAGTCCCGATAGCGAGCGGGGACGGTTGGGCCTGTTGGAGATGCGCGGCTTTGAAATGCCGCCGCATCCACAGATGAACATGGTCCAGACTTTATTACTGCGCGCTTGCATCGCGATGTTTTGGAACGCGCCCTACACAGGGCGTTTGGTGCGTTGGGGCACGCGGCTGCATGACGAGTTTATGCTGCCCTACTATATCCGCGAAGATTTTCAGGACGTGCTGCGCTTCCTGAGGACTGGCGGTTATGACCTTTCTCCTGAATGGTTTGAGCCTTTCTTTGCTTTCCGCTTTCCAGAATGCGGCGCGGCGCAAATTGGCGATGCAACGCTTGCGCTGCACACAGCGCTTGAGCCGTGGCCGGTTATGGGTGAAGAGCCCGCTGGAGGCGGCGTCAGCCGCTCGGTGGATGCAACGGTTGAGCGCGTGCAGGTTTCGGCGTCGGGGTTGAGGCCGGGGCGCCACGTCGTTACTTGCAATGGCCGGCGTCTGCCGCTCTCGCCGACGCGCGAGAACGGCTTGTTCGTAGCGGGTGTGCGGTTCAAGGCGTGGGCGCAGCCTTCCAGTCTGCACCCGCGGCTTCCGGTTCAGGCGCCGCTGGTCTTCGACGTCATCGATGTGGCGCATGAAAAGTCCTTGGGCGGCTGCACCTATCATGTGGCGCATCCCGGCGGGCGCAGTTTTGAAACATTTCCGGTCAATGAAAATGAAGCAGAAGGCCGCAAGCTCGCCCGCTTTGAAGCGATGGGGCATAGCGCAGGCGAAATTCTTATCCCTGACGATGAAACGAACCCGGACTTTCCGCATACGCTTGATTTACGTTACAAGTAGGCGTTGTTCCGCGCCTTTGATGCGCAGCGCAGGTCGAGGTTTTAAGGCTTCATTTACGATGACCAAGCCCGGAGGGCTTCCATAGGTGGCCTCCGTTGGGGCTCAAAAAAATCTCTTGTAGAGGATCAAGAGAAGTATTATTTGCAACCCGTCTGGAACTGTGACGACAGAATCGACGATGGTCGCGCGACGGTCCGTTCCGGCATGGAGATCCACCCTAAGGTGACCATCCTGTTCACGGGAGCAGCGGCCAAGGAGGCCGCTAAGCCTCCCAGTCGTCGCTCCAAAATCCGAGCTGGCGCGAAAACGCAGCCCTTCCTTATTGCGACTAGTGACGACCGCCCTGATGTGGCGGCGTTTCCATTTTCGGACCGTTCACGCGCATTTCGAGACCGTTTCTTTCCGGATGCGTCGGACGCCGACTGGCTCGACTGGCGCTGGCAGGTTCGCAACCGGATAAAGTCGCTGGCCGAGCTGGAGCGGATTTTTGTTCTGACCGAGGACGAGCGTGACGCCGTGTCTCGTCGTTCCGGTTCGCTGCCTATGGGACTGACGCCTTATTACGCCAGCCTGATGACGCTTGACGGTCCTTCGGCGGGTTTGCGCCGGACGCATATTCCGGTCGGTCAGGAATTCATTCAGATGCCGGGCGAGGCGGACGATCCGCTTGGCGAGGACCATGACGCCGCCGTGCCGGGGCTTGTCCATCGCTATCCGGACCGCGTTCTCTTTCTGGCGACGGGCTTTTGCTCGACCTATTGCCGCTATTGCACGCGCTCGCGCATGGTCGGCGAAACGGGCGGCGAATATGAGTTCTCCAAATCCCAATGGGAGGCGGCGTTGCAATATATCGCCGCGCATCCGGAAATCCGCGACGTACTGATTTCTGGCGGCGATCCGCTGACCCTGTCGGACGACCGTCTGGATTACCTCCTTGGCCGTTTGCGCGCCATTGAGCATGTGGAATTCATCCGTATCGGCACCAAGGCGCCGGTAGTCCTCCCCATGCGGGTGACGCCGGCCCTGACAGCGATGCTGAGGAAACACCACCCGATCTGGATGAGCATTCACTTCACCCATCCTGACGAATTGACCCCGGAAGTTACGGAGTCGACGGCGCGTCTCGCCGACGCCGGCATTCCGCTTGGTAGTCAGACCGTGCTGCTCAAAGGCATCAATGACGATGTCAGCGTCATGAAACCGTTGATGCATGGCCTCTTAAAACGCCGGGTGAAACCCTATTATCTGTATCAGTGCGACCCGATTACGGGTTCGGCGCATTTTCGCACGCCTGTGTCCAAAGGTCTGGAAATCATCGAAGGGTTGCGCGGACACACAACGGGGTACGCCGTCCCGCAATATGTGATCGACGCGCCCGGCGGCGGCGGAAAGATCCCGCTTCTGCCTGACTATGTCGTCGGCCGCGAGGGCGACGACCTCATTCTCCGCAATTTTGAAGGCAACCAATATCGTTACACCGACCCGCTGTCAGATGACGGCGCGGCCGCCTTTTAAGGGGTCCCGTATGAAACAGGATATGAAAGTCGGGCTGGTTTATGATCTGCGCGACGATTATCTCGCGCTTGGGTTTTCGGAAGAAGAAACAGCTGAGTTCGATTCGATCGGAACGATCGACGCCCTCGACAACGCCCTGTCGCGGCTTGGCTGGCGCGTGGAGCGTATTGGTCGCGGTCAGGAGCTTGCAAAACGTCTCGTCACCGGCGAGCGCTTCGACATGGTGTTTTCGATTGCAGAAGGCCTGAAAGGCCGTTCGCGGGAGGCGCAGGTTCCGGCGCTTTGCGAATTATTCGACCAACCCTATGCGTTCTCCGACCCGCTGACCATGGCCGCGACACTCGACAAGGCCGTCGCCAAACGCATCGTCCGCGATCAAGGGGTCGCCACGGCGCCGTTCGCCGTGATTGAAAATGCGCACGGACCCATGCCGGAAATGACATACCCGGTCTTCGTCAAACCGATCGCTGAAGGCACCGGCAAGGGCTGCGCCAACGCCTCTAAGGTCAACACGCCTGAAGACCTGCGGCGAGAAGCGTCGCGTCTGATCGCTGCGTTCCATCAGCCGGTGCTGGTTGAGAGTTATCTCGCTGGCCGTGAATTTACAGTCGGCATTACCGGTAACGGCGCGGCCGCTAAAATCATTGCCGTGATGGAAATTGCCGTGAAGCCAGAGGCTGATGGCGGCGTTTATTCCTACGAAATCAAGGAAGACTGGGAGCCTTACGTCAACCTGGTGCTGTCGAAAGACATGGAAGCCCGCCGGGCGGGGAAAACTGCGCTCGCCGCTTACCGGACCCTTGGCTGCCGCGATGGCGCCCGTGTCGACATCCGTTCAGACGGCAATCACAAAACGCACTTCCTGGAAGTAAACCCGATTGCGGGCCTCAACCCGACGCATTCCGATCTCCCGATCCTGACGACAAAAGCCGGGAAGTCCTATGACTGGCTGATTGGCGAAATCATGCGTTCGGCCTGTTCCCGCCAGGGTGTATCCATGCCGAGAGTGCGGATCCGCGCTCAGGCGGCGTAATCCACCATGGGCGGCTATATTCCGGTGATACATGGCTCGCCCGCTGACAGGCCGGACGAGGATGACACGCTTCGCAACGCTGAAATCATATCCCGCGCGCTTTGTGCGCGCGGATATGAAAGCGATATTCTGGAAATCGACTTTGACCTGACGGTGATCGAACGGCTGGCGCAGAAAAAGCCGCTTGCTGTTTTCAATCTGGTCGAAGCTATCCGCGGCAATGGCGCCCATGGCCATATTGTCTGCTCCGCGATGGATCATTTCGGTCTTGCTTATACGGGTGCGGGCGCGACAGCCTATTTTCAAAGCTGTTCTAAAATCCTCAGCAAACAGGTGCTGCAGGCGGCGGGTCTTCTGGCGCCGCATTGCTGGATGGGGCAGGCGCCGCCCGCCGGCGCGGGCAAGGTGATCATCAAATCTGTAACAGAGCACGCCTCGTTCGGCATGGACCAGCGTTCGGTTATCGATGCGTCACTTGCGGCCGAGGAGATCGCCCGGCGGGAACAGCAATATGGTGGAAAGTTTTTCGCTGAGGAATATGTGCCCGGACGTGAATTTAACATCGCGGTGCTTGAAACCGAAGACGGTCTGCGCGTACTCCCCATGGCCGAGATGACGTTCGACGCTTTGCCGGAAGGCGTTCTGCCTATTGTTGATTATGCGGCGAAATGGGATGAGAACAGTCCTTCTTATCATCTCACCCGTCGCCGGTTCGGGATTGAACAAGACGAACCGGCGCTTGCCCGCAGGCTTCATATGATGACCGTCGAATGCTGGCGTGCAGCTGGTCTCGCGGGATATGCGCGGGTTGATTTTCGCGTCGATGAAAAAGGCGCGCCCTTCATTCTGGAATACAACACCAACCCGTGCCTGGCGCCGGAGGCCGGTTTCGCAGCGGCGTTAAGTGAAGCGGAGCTTTCTTTCGAAGATGGCGTTGAAGCGATTTTGGCCGCGGCTTTGCGCCGCCGGGGCGGCTGATGTTTCGTATTCGTCATTTAAGCGATGCAGCGGCGCCCGCCAACCGGCGCGCTATCGCTGAAATTCAGGGCATCATCCGGGACCGTTTCGAGTTGATGCCGGCGCGGGATATTGAAAAAATTCCCGATCAGATCGCAGACCCTATCCGATACGAGTTTGTATCTGATGTTTTTGTGATGGAAGATGGCCGCGGGCATATCCGCGCCTTTGCAATCCTTCTTGCAGACCCGACGCTGTCGTTCGGATTTCTCGAGCTTATCGCAACTGCAAAAGGCCAAACCCGCGGCGGCGTCGGCGCTGCGCTTTACGCTCATGTGCGTGAGCACGCGCTCGCGAGGGGACTGAAGGGGATCTATTTCGAGTGTCTGCCTGACGATCCGGCCCTCAGCCCTCATGTGGAGCTCCGCAAGGAGAATGAGGCGCGACTGAAATTCTATGAACGTTTTGGCGCTTTTCCGGTTATGGGCACGGCTTATGAAACGCCAGTAAAGGAAGGCGATACGGATAGCCCCTACATCGTTTTTGACGGCCTTGGCGAATTTGAATTGTCGAAAGCCGCGCAGGTAAAAAAAATCATCAGCGCGATTTTAAAGCGCAAATACGCGCATCTGTGCCCGCCCGCCTATATTGAAAAAGTTCTCGCCTCTATCGACGACAAGACAATGCACCTTCGCGAGGCGCGTTATGGCGGTCCCAAAGCAGAGGCCTTGCTCGCGCCGAAAGCGTTTACGTTGCCTGTCGTCGTGAATGATAAACACGATATTCATCACATTCGTGAGCGCGGTTATGTGGAGGCGCCTGTCCGCGTAAAGTCGATCCTTTCCGAACTGACGAAATGTGTGTTTTTCAGTCAGGCGCCAGTGAAGAATTTTCCGGACCGCTGGATCAAGGCGGTGCACGACCCGAAACTCGCCGACTATATCGAACGCGCCTGCAAAGACGCGCCCGAAGGAAAATCCGTTTATCCATATGTCTTCCCGATCCGCAATGCGGGACGGATGCCGAAAGACAGATCAGTGCTGGCTGGGTACTGGTGCATAGACACCTTTACGCCGCTCAACGCCAACGCCTATCCGGCGGCGCGCGAAGCGGTCGATTGCGCGCTGACCGCGGCGGAAATGATGTTGGATGGCGCGCCTGCGGCCTATGCACTTGTGCGCCCTCCGGGCCATCATGCGGAGCGCAAGGCGTTTGGCGGTTTTTGCTATTTCAACAATGCCGCCGTCGCGGCGAATTATCTTTCCGAATATGGACGGGTCGCCGTTCTCGATGTCGATTATCATCACGGCAACGGAACACAGGATATTTTCTACGAGCGCGCTGACATTCTGACAGTCTCGATCCATGGCGATCCGAGTTTCGCGTATCCTTATTTCACCGGCTTTAAGGATGAAACAGGGCGTGGCGAAGGGGCTGGCGCCAACCTCAACATTCCCTTGGCCGAGACCATTACATCTGATGATCATCGCAAGGCGTTGAAGCGCGCACTCGCGCGGATCGCCGAGCATGATCCGGCATTCCTTGTGGTGGCGCTCGGTCTCGACGCCGCCAAGGGCGATCCCACGGGCACATGGCCTTATACTGCGGCGGATTTTGCAAAGATGGGCGACATCATCGCATCCGCCGGGCTTCCCACGCTTTTTATTCAAGAGGGCGGGTATCGCGTACAAAATCTAGGCGTCAACGCCCGTCGCTTTTTTGAAGGCTTCGCGTCGAATGCGGGCGCCATCCGGCCTTATCGCAAGCCAGAGAAAAAGAAAGGCGTTCCGGAAAAACCTCTGTCCTGGCGAACAGAAGTGCGCCCGGGCGATGTTGCCGAGATCCGGCGTCTCGTGACCGCCACGGCCGCATTCAGCGCGGAAGAAGTAGGGATCGCCGGCGAGCTCGCTGAAGAACGGATCGCAAAGGGCAGGGCCAGCGGATACGACTTCATTTTTGCGAGCTACGGAGATCGCCTCGCCGGCTATTCTTGTTACGGGCGAACGCCCGGCACTGAAAAAGCCTATGATCTCTACTGGATCGCAGTCGATCCTGAGTCCGGCCGCAAGGGGCTTGGCGCAGAAATACTTGCACGAACAGAGCGCACCGTTGCCGAAGAAGGTGGCGCTCTTCTTATCGCCGAGACTTCGTCTACGGCGCCATACGGAAAAGCGCGCGCCTTCTATGAGAAAACTGGTTTTAAAAAACTTGTTCAGATCGCCGACTTCTACCGCCCCGGCGACGACAAGGTTTTATTCAGAAAGGATATTTCACATGAGCATTGAACTTCAGCCGACCGTATTTCAGGACGTTGATCATAGTAATTTCTGGCGTCACCGCCCAAACCTCGCCGCGCCGGGAAAGAGCCGCTTTGGCGGCCGCGGCTTGTTTGCGTTGCGCGAAATTGCAACGGGCGCGTTGATTGATATGGCTTGTACGGTTCAGATTAGCCAAGAGCAGTGCCTGCAATTAGATGAAATGCATCCAATTGGGGATTTCTACTTCGCTCACCCTGAAAACCCGAAAGCTGGGCTGATGGCGTATGGCATGATGAGCTTTTGCAATCATGCAGAAAATGCAAATGCTGACATTCGATGGAAGCGGCATGACTCACTAGGCTGGATGGCGATGCTTGTTGCGCTGGATGCGATTTCTCAAGGCGAAGAAATCACATACCGTTATAAATGTCCGTTGTGGTTTTCCTCTGACGAGTAGCCGCGCTGGTTTATAGGTCGAGCGTCACACTCCAATGGCTGTGCGGGCGCCAATTAGCTTGAATGGCGCTCCCTGCGCCAGACATGGGCCAGCGCCCCTTTTCGGCCATAAAATGACCTGAAAATTGACGCTGCCTGCTCCAACGGAATCCTCCGGTTTATGCGTTTAGTCATCATATAAACCTGCCACGACAAGGGGCGCGTGGAGCATGAAGGAAGTCGGTGCGGTGATGGGCTCAAAAAACACGAGTGCTTTCAAGATATTATCTTTGGTCTTGGTTGCATCGGCGATCGCTGTCTGCGGCTATATTTTTCTGCGCGGCCGAAGCGCGGCGCCTGATTATCAAACGGCGGAGATCGTAACGGGTGATATAGAGGTTTCGATCTCAGCTGCCGGGAAAATTCAGCCAAAAAACTATGTGGACGTCGGGGCGCAGGTTTCGGGCCAGCTCGAAGAGTTTTTTTTCGAGGTTGGGGACCGGGTCGAAAAGGGCGACCTTCTGGCCCAGATTGATGAAACGCTTGCTGCGGCGAAAGTTGAGGCTGACCGTGCGCAATTGAAGGAGCTCGATGCTTCTTTTGCACAACAACAGGCGTCGCTGGAACTTTCAAAAGCCAATGCAGCGCGCGCCGATATGCTGTTCAAGGCTGACGCCATATCACAGGCGGAATATCAGGCCGCGATGGCGGACAGGAAGATAGCGGCAGCGCGTCTAACGCAGCTCGAAGCTCAGATTGAGCGCCAGAATTCAACGCTTGAGGCCGACGAAGCGACACTCGAATTCACCAAAATCTATGCGCCCATGTCAGGCACTATTGTTTCGCAGGCTGCGGTGGTCGGGCAAACACTGAACGCCAATCAGACAACGCCGACTATTCTCCGAATTGCGGATCTTAGCGTCATGACTGTGGAAGCAAATGTCTCCGAAGCAGATGTGTTGCGGGTTAAAAAAGGGCAGGAGGCTTACTTCACGACGCTCGGCGGCGGCAATGGAAAATGGCGCACCGAAGTGCGTCAGGTACTGCCGCAGCCGGAAATCCTGAATGATGTCGTGTTGTATAAGGTATTGCTCGATATTTCGAATGACGACGAGTTATTAAAACCGGAAATGACGGCGCAGGTTTTCTTCGTTTCCGGCTCTGCAAACGATGCTGTGCTGGCGCCGGTCGCCGCCTTGCGCGATTCCCGCCGTCCCCAAGACGCCCAAAGAGGAGAGGGCAATGGAGAGCGGCGTCGCGACCGCGAAGAGCGGCGAGGGCTGATGGCGGCCCAAGCAAGCGAACCTGCTGGTGAACAAAATCCGCGCCGCGCGGCCATGCGTGAAATCATGGCGGCCAATCCCGACGCTGAACGCAAAATGGTGACAGTGCTGGAGAACGGTGAATTGCGTCCGCAACCTGTTTTGGTGGGGCTTACAAACCGGACCCAAGCGGAAATTCTCTTCGGTCTGGCGCCCGGTGAGGTTGTCGTCACCGGCCAGACGTTTACAGCGCCAACCGCGCAAAGCGGTGATCGCACGCGCCGCCCGCCCGGCATGGGCCGGCGCGGACCGCGTTAAGGGGGCAAAATCATGTCTCCACTCATCGATATTCAAAATGTCAGTCGTGTGTATGGCAAAGGTGAAGCCGAAGTGCGCGCGCTTGATGGGGTTAGTCTGACCATTAAGGCTGGCGAGTTCGTCGCCATTGTTGGTCAATCCGGTTCCGGCAAGTCGACCTTGATGAATATTCTGGGATGCCTCGACCGGCCCACCAGCGGCGTTTATTCGGTGCGCGAAAAGAATGTTTCAACATTAACGCCTGATGAGTTGGCGGCGCTTCGCCGTGACACCTTCGGCTTTGTCTTCCAGCGCTATAATTTGTTGACGAGCGTGTCTGCTGCGGAAAATGTGGAGATGCCGGCAATCTATGCCGGCGGAAAGCTTGAAGAGCGCCGCACCCGCGCGCAAGCCTTGTTGGAAAAGCTTGGTCTCGGCGATCGCGGTCAACACCGGCCGAATGAACTTTCCGGCGGTCAGCAACAACGTGTCGCTGTCGCCCGTGCCTTGATCAACGACGCGGAAGTTATTCTTGCCGATGAGCCTACCGGCGCGCTTGATTCAAGCTCGGGCTCTGAGCTTTTAGCGCTGCTTGAAGAGTTACACGCTTCGGGGCGCACGATCATATTGATTACACATGATCACAATGTCGCTGCACGCGCCCACAGGATCGTTGAACTCGCTGACGGCAAAATCATTTCCGACACCGGCGAAACGGAAGATTTGAAAACGATCAAGCCATTTGAGAAAACGGTGGATGCGCCGACCTGGCTTCTGCAGGCGAGTGAAGCTGTAAAAATGGCGTTCCGTTCGCTGCGCGCCAATCTATTCCGCACATCGCTGACGCTGTTGGGCGTTGTTATTGGCGTCGCTGCGGTGGTCGCCATGCTGGCTATTGGCGAAGGCAGCTCTAAACAGGTGGTGGCGAGCATCGAAACCATGGGGTCGAACCTGTTATTCGTGCGGCCCGGCGCCCCGGGAACGCGCATGCGTGGTTCGGCGATCGCGACCTTGACCATGGATGACGCCGCAAGGCTCGCCGAAATCGACAACATTGTCGCCGCTATTCCCACTCGCTCCGGGCGCGAGACATTGCGCGTCGATAGTGCTGATTATCAAACATCAATTGACGGCGTCTCTTACGATTGGCCGCTCGCCCAGAACTGGGACATGGCCTATGGGACCTTCTTTACAGAAGACGATCAATCGCGACGCGCTGCGGTGGTTGTTCTCGGCTATACGGTTGCCGACAATCTGTTCGAGAATGTCGCCTCAGCCGTCGGTCACTATGTGTTTATTGGCGGGGCGCCTTTCGAAGTCGCAGGTGTGTTGGCGCCGAAAGGCGCAACCGCCTGGGGGCAAGATATGGACGATGTTGCGCTCGCGCCGATTACAACAGGCATGATGCGTTTGTTTGGCCAGAACTATCTGTCGTCAATCACGATCGCTGTCGATGACACTAAGCGCATATCGGAAACTGAAGCTGCGGCGCAGGCGCTCTTGCTGTCTCGCCATGGTGTTGAGGATTTTCAGTTGCGCAACACCGCGTCCATTCTTGAATCGGTCGAGGAGACGCAAAAAGCCTTTTCGGTTTTGCTCGGTTCGGTGGCGGCGATCTCGCTTGTCGTCGGAGGTATAGGCGTCATGAATATCATGCTGGTCAGTGTCACCGAGCGTACGCGCGAAATCGGTGTGCGCATGGCGACCGGCGCCCGGCGCTCGGACATCATGATGCAGTTCAACACAGAGGCGCTGGTAGTCGGGGCGCTTGGCGGCCTCATTGGCGTTCTGATGGGCCTCGGCGTATCGCTGGCGCTCGGCGCCACCGGCATGTCCATCGCCATAACCCCGGCGCCATCCATGCTTGCGTTCGGATCGGCGCTCGCTATCGGCCTCCTGTTTGGATTTATGCCCGCGCGCAAAGCGTCGCGGCTCGACCCTGTCATTGCTTTGGCGTCGGAGTAGAACATGAAAAGAATATTCCTATCCGCGACAGCGCTATCTCTCGCCGCCTGTGCTACGGCTTCGCCGCCGGTCAGCGAACTAACCCAAATGCCGGTGAGTTATGATTATGCCGGTGAGTTGAACGCTGTTGAAAAAGAAGATGTTTTGTGGTGGACGAGTTTCCAAGACGATGAACTCAACATTTTGATCGAACAGGCGCTTGCCGCCAATCAGGACCTTGCCGGAGGGGTCGCGGCGCTCCAATCCGCGCGCGCATCGGTGAGAGTCGCGAATGCGTCCTTGTTCCCGCAATTGAGCGCAGGCGCTTCAGCTTCATCCAACACCGAAGGGGGCGGCCTTGACGATGTGTCGGCGTCCGCGCGAGGCTCCGCCTCATATCAGCTTGACCTCTTCGGGCAGAACCGAGCGAGCCGCGCCGCCGCACGCGCCGGGTATGACGCGCAAGTTTTCGATCAGCGCGCCCTTGAACTTACCGTGGCGTCTGATGTCGCGTTTACCTATTTCTCGGTTCTCGCCGCGCGCGAACGCCTTGATGTCGCACGTTCCAATCTGGAAATTTCCGAACGTATTTTCGATATCATTGAGACCCGTTACGACGCCGGCGATGTTTCGCGATTTGATGTTGAAAGCCAGAAGGCGTCTCTTGCCAATGCGCGCGCGCGCGTTCCCCAAATCGAGCAACAGCTGGTGAGCCTCGAGACCGCTCTGTCTGTGCTGCTGGGCCGTCCGCCCCAAGGTTATGAAGCGCCGGAGGGCGACATTCTGGCGATGACCCCGCCTGCGATTAATCCAGGCATGCCATCCGAATTGTTACTGCGGCGCCCGGACCTGCTCAGCGCCGAGGCGCAACTGCGCGCCGCCGATGCGAATGTCGCCGCAGCGCAGCGGGCTTTCTTTCCCTCCATCGATCTTTCTGCTGGCGCGAATGCCGGGCTGACGGCTGGAGCCAGCGTCATCGGTTCGCTGGCGGCCTCTCTTGCGGCGCCGATTTTCACCGGCGGGCGCCTGGAAGGGCAACTTGATTCCGCAGAAGCGCGGGTCGAGCAGCAGATCGCACGCTATCGTCAGGCGACGCTTAACGCACTGCGCGATGTTGATGTCAGTCTCAGCGCGCTCGCGACAGCTGAACAGCGTGAAGAACAACTTATCATCGCCCGGGATGCAGCGCTGCAGTCACTGTCTCTCGCAGAAATCAGATATCGCTCAGGCGCCGATAATCTGACGAGCCTGTTGAATGCGCAGTCCACAGCCTTCAGTGCGTCCGACAGTCTGGTGCAAGGCAGGCTTGATCGCTTGTCGGCGGCGGTTGATCTGTATGGCGCCATTGGCGGCGGCTGGAACGGGTGACGTCGTACGGGATAAAACCCGTGTGCATTACTGATTGATGCTTATTAACCTGTCAGCACTTTACCAGCGCGCCGGAAATATCAGCAGAATATTATAGCCACGATCAAGTCTTGAGCTTTTCAAGTCCAAGGAGCTTTAAAGCAGCCTTTTCATAATATGGTTCGGTCTTGCCGCTTTTGACCTTTCCGAGGAAATATTTTTCAAACGCGACTTTGGCGAGATGCACCCATCTGCCTTCCGCCGCCCAGTTAACGTTGCGCGGCGGGATTTGCGGCATCGCGACAAAGGCAACGCCGCCATCGCCGAAATCAGCGAGGCACATGGCGTTCCAGGTCGCTTCATGGGTTGGTTCAGCGCCGTTCAATATCTCTCCAATATTCTCCGCAGTTGCGGCGGTCATGGACTCAATCATAAAGCCGGTTTTCGGAACGCCAACAGGAACGGGCGTTGGCCCAATGGGCGGTATGGCGACACAGACGCCCACAGAAAAGATATTCTTGTAAGTCGGATTGCGCTGGTTCTTGTCGACAATGATAAAGCCGCGTGGATTGACGAGGCCTTCAATGTCGCGCACAGCCGGGATGCCCCGAAACGCCGGCAGCAGCATTGAGTATGAAGCTGCGACCTCATGCTCGGTTTTCAGATTCCCGTTTTCGTCCAGCTCTTCAACCTGCATCTTGTCAGCGCTGACAGTCTTGACCTTCGCATTGGTGATCCATTTGATGTGATGTTCGCGTAATTGCGATTCCAGAAGGGATTTTGTGTCGCCCACGCCGTCCAGGCCCAAATGACCGATATAGGGTTCGGAGGTGACAAAGGTCATGGGAACCTTGTCCCGGATTTTCCGTTTACGCAGTTCTGCGTCGAGAATGAAGGCAAATTCATAGGCCGGTCCGAAACATGATGCGCCCTGGACCGCGCCAACGACAATGGGCCCCGGATTCTTGACGAATTCTTCGAAGGCGACATGAGCTGATTTTGCATGTGGCGTTGTGCAGACGGACTGTGTGTGGCCGCCATTAGGCCCAAGTCCCTCGATCTCGTCAAAGGCGAGCTCAGGGCCGGTTGCGATAATCAAAAAATCATAAGTGACGGTGCGTCCATCCGCCAACTCAATGGAGCTCGCCTCCGGGCGAAGCTTGGTGGCTGCGACTGGAATGAAGTCAATGTTCTTTCTCGCCAGCGGTTTTTCAAGCTCAACGCTGATTTGTTCCGGTGTGCGCCAGCCGACGGCGACCCATGGGTTTGATGGTGTAAAATCAAAGCTCGGCTTATCGGAAATGACCGTGACCGTGTCTTCTTTGCGGGCTGTGGCGCGGACCTCATACGCCATCACGACACCGCCAAGGCCTCCGCCCAGCACTACGATATGAGCCATGATTTCCTCTCTTTCATTATCGCGTCAGACATGCTGCGCGTTTAAAAATTTCGTCTTACGCCGACAAACAGATTGGTGTTGTCCTGAAGCTGGCCAAAGAAGGTGTTTTCGTTTGACCCGTAAAAAATGTTGCCGCCAGCCTCGGTGAGCCAGGCGTCATTGAGTTTGTAGGAAGCGCGGAAACGGAAATACCCGTCCTTTTCATTGGGGCTCCAGAAATTAAAGCCTGAAAGGGTGAGATTCTGGTTGAGCATGAGTTTGGTCAGTCGCAGCGTCACCACATGGCGCATCCGGTCAGGCGCCGCGGCTCCGGGGGGGAGAGAGCTGGAGAGCGCTGCGTAGTCGGAGAGAATTTCTCCAACATACTGAACAGAGGCTGTGAGTTCGCTGGCGATTTCTCGCTCATACCCAACCAGAAAGCGGGTTTCGCTGTTGCGGATGAAAGGATCGGCGCCGGAAAGGTCGTCGCGGCTGAAATAGTGTCCAGCTTCAGCAGTCAGGATGCCGCCGCGTACAGGTCCGCGTAGACTGCCCCCGATGACAGCGAGGCGAGGGTGGAAAGGTTCTCCCGTGGGAGTTTGACCTTCCGGTGTTTTCCAGTACCCCGCATAGCCGTAAAGCGCAGTTTCGAAACCGGCGATGTTGCGGTAAGCCCGGGCGGCGAATTCATCTTCTGAAAACCAGTCGTCGCGCGCCTCAGGCGTGATGACTGCATCGCGGCCGGCGGTGCGGCCTAGCGCAGGGTTATAATATGAAATCCGATCGCCGGAGATGAAGCGGTCAGCATCGAAACGCGGCGTGTACACAAACTCAATGTTAGCGATGTTGCTGAAAGCGGAGATGCGGATCGCATCTGAGGGGGCTTTCAAATATTCGTCATCGCGACCGATGAAAAAAGACCGGAAGTCTTTTGGAAAGAGGTCGTTGATAAAGACGAGATCGCCGACGCCCCAGGTCAGAATCTGACGGCCCGCTTTGATGTCGAGAAACTCTAATGGACGGACGAGGACATTTGCTTCGCGCAGGTCGAAAAAGCCGCGGCCGGTTTCGAGATCGACATCGCTGACATCTTCCACCTGATCATAGAAAAAGTCGCCGACAAAACGAAAGGTCGCGTGGCGAGTTTCTATGTCGCGCCCTAGCTGAGCCCGTATTTCGCCGATTGAAAGCGTTTTTTGTGTGGGATCGCTGACGATCCGCGCACCAGCCCGCGCTTCAATAAAGCCGGTGAGGCCGAATGGCGCCGAAAAAGGTTCGTTTGTGTTGGAAAGCGTTGTTTCTTCTGTCTCGCTTTCATTTCCAGCGAGGCCTGGGGGTAGGGCAGGACCTGTCGGTTCCCCAAGGCCTGAGGGAAGCGTCGGGGCCGTATTGTCGTCTAGCCCGGATGGCAATGTTGGCGCGCTGGAGGATCTGTCTTTTTTGTCGGCTTCTTCCTGAGCGTCACTACTCGACAGCCCGGCGGGAAGCGGCGGCGCGTCCTGAGCAATTGCGGGTGTCACGCCCAGCAATGCAGCAGTCAAGATAGTTTTCAGCTTCATCGCGCGCCGCCTTCTCCTTTAGCGCAGTTCGCGTCGCGGCGGATTGCGCAGGTAACGCTCGGAAAAAATATCCTCCGGCAGACCTGTGTCATAGGCGACTTCAGAATATTGCATTTCCGTTACGCCGCCGATGCGCGTATCCGCCATGGACGATTTTACGACAGTTGGCTTACCGTCAATGGTCTCAACGCCGAGCGCTGTGTAGGTGCGATACGCGTCACCGCTTTCGTCGTAATATTCCGTTTTCACCGGAATCAACGTCGTTTTGTGTATCCAGTTTTTATAGCTGGTGAATTCAACGCCCGCGGTGTCTTTTGGTGTAGAGTTTACGACGTAATAATCGTCTGTTTCTTCTTCCAGAACATGGTTGTCTTCCTCCGGTCCACGGCCTGAGACATCTTCATAGAAGAAATGTGAGCCAACAAAGCTGGTGCGTTCGTCAGACGGTGCGATGCGTTTGACCAGGTCGAGTGCAGGCAGATAAAGCCAGCGATCGTCATCGGCGTCAGCATGTTTCCAGACAAGGAAAGATGTTTTGTTCACATCGGCGGGGCGTTCAAAGAACACATAGAAACGCTGTTCCCCGTTATCGACATTGTCGACATCCTTGCGAAGAATGACGAAGTCGCGCGTGCGCTCGCGCCCTTGTGCATCCTTGATCGACATGTGCACTTTCGCGCGGCCATCCTCGCCCTGGTAGTAGGCGGCGACGCTCGCCTTGTTGACAATCTCCTGAACGTCCTGCGCAAACGCTGTTGAGATTGAAAGAGTTGCTATGGCTGCTGTTGTAACAAGTTTTTTGACAAACATTATGCTCTCCTTTCCGGGAACAGTGTTTTCTTAAATATGGTGATCAAGGCGGGTAGCCCCAAGAGGGTTGCGACACCGGCGAGGAAGAGGATCGCTGAAATGAAAACGCCCACGGTTTGATAAGGAACCAGCGGCGCGAGCAGCAGCGGCAGAAAGCCAACGCCGATCACGATCACATTGCGGAAAATCGCGCGCGCCGGTTCGCCAAACGCCTGTTTCGCTGTGAGAACCCAGTCGCCAATGCCTTCATAGAGCTGCCGCGCACGCGCGTTGAAGTGAATCGCGTAATCGATGGCGAGGCCAAGGCTGAGAGAAGACAGAACAGCCACGGGCATGTCGTAATCTTTGCCGATCAGGCCAATTACCCCATAGATGACGCCGATCGTCACCGTCAGCGGCGCCATGGAGAGAAGGCCCCAGGCGAAGGAGCGGAAAAGGACGGTCATCAGGATCAGCACCATGATGAAACTGCCAAGAAATGCTTTCGCCATGCCTGACACCATCTTCTGTTGCCACGCCACATTGATGTAGGTCAGGCCGAACCAGTTATGGCTTACAGCCATTGGCGGCGGGTTCTGTGCGACGAAGTCATCGACAGATTTTATGACGGCGCTCATGTCGACATTATCGCCGCTCTTCAGCTGAAGCCACAGCACCGTTTTTTTGAAGTCGGGTGTGACGAGTTTGAAGAGATCCTGCGGCCGGTGGCTGTTCTGGTAGGTGATCAGGGTCTGGGCCACAGCTTCGGGCGTATCGGGAATACGATAGGCCTCCGCTTCTCCAAGGAACAGGTCGCGGTGAACCGTTTTCACGATATCTGTTACAGCGTTCGACTTACCCACAAGTCCGGTCGAGGCGAGATGCGCCTGAAGCTTTTCGATATAAGCGAGCATTGCGGGTTGCTTGAAGACTTCTTCAGCTTGCGAGGCCGCATCGATGGCGAGAATAGCGTCATCCCAGGCATACCAGTCATCATCGGATTGCGTTGCGTCGCGGGCGGATTCGGCTTTGCCGCGTAAAACGGAAAGGAATGCGTCAACGCTCTCCGATGAGCCGCGAAGCGCCTGTGCATCTTTCACAAGATCTTGCGCTTGCGGAGTGCCGAGCGCGGTTAGACGTTTTCCCGCATCGTTAGCGACGCTCGCTAGCGCATCGCCGCCTTCGGCGGTAAGCGTAAGGTAGGCCATATAGGTGCCGCCGAAACGCTCATTAAGCGCGCGGTCGGCGACCCGGATTTCATGATCCGAATGGAACCATTTCACCGGGTTATCGTTGATGCGGATCTGCGTGACGCCATAGGCGGCGATGGTGAGCGCCAGAAGAAAACCGGCGACGATGAGTTTTGACTGGCCGACAGCGAAATCGCCGACGCCGTGCAAGAACTTTGCGAGCGGCGTGGTTTCATGGTCGGATTCCTTTCCGCCAGAGCCCATGCCGAAACCGGAAAAGGCTTTCTCGGGCATCACCATGATATAGGCGGGGATCAAGGTGACGGTGAAAAACCAGGCGAAGAAAACGCCGATGGCGACGAAGATACCGAACACCTGAACAGGCGGAATCGGGGTGAAGGCTAGGGAAGCAAAGCCGGCGCAGGTCGTCAATGTTGTAAACAACATAGGCTTCCACAATTCGGACATGACATGTTCCAGCGTTTTCCGGCGGTCTTTTATTGCGGGATAACGGTCGTAAAAATCGGAGAGGATGTGTACAGCATCAAGCACCGCGATCGGCATCACGAAAATCGGAATCATTGAACTCATGATGTGAACGGTGTTGCCGGTGACAACGAGAAGTCCCATAGCGCCGATCACGGAGACCATGGCGACAATCATGGGCGAAACGATCAGGCTGAGGCGGCGGAAGAAAAACCACATCAGCGCGAAGATCAGCGCCATCGCCATTGGCGCCGAAATCGCCATCTGTTTGAACATCTCCACGCCAAACTGATCCTGGGCGATGGGCAGGCCAGTAATATGATAGACAGCGTCGCCGTCAAATGTGGCGATCTTCTCTCGCAGTTGGTTTGCGACGCGAAAGCTCACATCCTTTGAGGTGATCGGAATATAGATCGCCAGCGCCTTGCCATCGCCGGAAACCAGTGTGTCATTAAGCGTCGGGATGCGTTGCGCGCGGTCGCGCACGGCGAGCGCCTGTTCCTGCGTTTGCGGGGCGGATGGCATGAGCCAATCAAAGCTGACGGAGCCAAGCCCCGCCTGTTCGATGGAATCGACAGTAGAGGGCGCGATTATGTCGACCGCAATAACGCCTTTGCGCGCCAGATCTTCACCTTCGCCGTCGCTCCAGCGGATGTTTTCTGCAAATTTTGTCAGCTCATAAACGTCGGCAAGCGTATCTGTATTAAAGACGCCATTTTCGTCAGTTTCATTGACGACACCGACGACGACCAGGTCGTAAAGAGTGAACTCCTGTTTCATCTGGTTGTGAAAAATTCGGACCGGCTCGTCCTCGGAAAGCATATTTTCCGGGTCGGTGTCGATTTTCAGCGGTTCCAGAAACGCGAAGCTCTTGGGAGCGAGCGTCGGCGCCGCGACGAGCAAAATTAACATCAGGCTGAAAAGCGCAGACGCCCAAAGATACAGTCCCGGCTTGTTCGAGGCGCTCAACGGCAAGGGATTCATAGTGTGCTCTCCCACAAGGTTTCTTGTGTTGTTTTTTGAACGCTTGAACTGGGATCAGGCGAAAGCTGTTCCCGGCTTGAGCCCCATCCGCTTCAGGATCATGGCGAGCGGGCAAAAACCTGTGAACGCAGCCTGGAACATATTAAGACCGACAAACGCGTTAAGAGCGAACCAGTAAGGGTGAACGAGTAGGCCGAGCGCCAACCCGATCAGGGTCACGAACCCGGCAAAAGCAAAGACGGCGCGGTCGATATTCATGGATATTCTCCCTTTTTCGGGCGTGTCTGCCTCTTTCCGGAAGCGACTGGACTTATGGCCCGAGGCTCGTATAAGATATATACATTCGAATATACGAATGTAAAGAGTTAAAAATGGCCAAGTTCGCAGAAATGGAAGAAAATGCAGGCGAGGCGACCGACCTCCTGAAGGCGATGGCGTCTCCGCACAGGCTGATGCTGTTGTGCCTGATGGCTGACGGTGAACGGTCGGTGAGTGAAATGACGGAAGAGCTTGGCTTGCGTCAGGCGACGGTCTCCCAGCATCTTGCCCGGCTCCGCCAAGAGGGGCTCGTTACAACCAGGCGAGAGGCGCAGACAATTTACTACAGTATTGGAAATGACGCTGCGGCTGCGGTCATTCGGATTCTTTACGATACCTATTGTTCATGAAGAAGCTTGGCCGCCAGCTCCCGAGTTGTCGGTTCTGATAATGTGAACATCTGCGACAAGGATGGCCTACAAACATCATCGCCTCACTACTGAACGGCTTCGCCAGCCTTCGGGGTCAGGCGGAAGCACGACCCCTTACCCGGGTGACTTGTCACGCTAAGCAGCAGGTTATTTTCTTCTGCGAGCCTGGCGACAATATCGAGTCCAAGGCCTTTACCACCCTGATGCGCGTCGGAGTTTGCGCCGCGCGCTTTGCGGTTGAGTATATGATCGACTTCCATTGATGGCATGCCTGGCCCAGTATCGTAGACTTCGATGCTAGGCTGGCCGTCGCGCAGTCTGCACCCAATGAGAACAGCGCCGGACGTTGTATATTTGATCGCGTTTGATGTCAGATTGGCGACAATGCGCAGTAATGTCATGGCGCTGACAGGCATCGTTCGATGGCTGTCAACGGTTCGTAATTGAAGGTTTTTTGAAAGAGCCTCCTCCGCGAACATTTCGTTCATGGACGAAATAATCATGGAGAGCGACGTGTCATGCTCTTCCACCGGCAACGGATGTGATTTGTTTTCAGTGCCAGTGAGCGCCGATTCCATATACTCATCCACCAGCCCTTCGAGATAGGTGAAGCTGGCGTCAATATCTTTGAGACGCGCCGCCGAGAGAGTCTTATTATTCATACTCTCTTGAATGGACGCTCTTAAAGAGAAGAGCGGCTGCCTGATGTCGTGTGTGGCGTCCGCAAGGATACGGCCGCGGTCTTCGGCGACGCGCTGTGTTTCCCGGTATCTCTTCTCGAGACTATCGAGACGGCTGTGCAAGCCAAGATTGATTTGCGCCATGCTCAGTTGCTCGCGCAGCGATGCATCCCGTTGCCTGCGGATCGTGTTGATGCCTTCCAATACGGCCATGCCCATCATTGAGGCGTCGAACACCATTGCCAGGCGAATAAGGTCGAGCATGGTGCTGCGCGATACGTCCATGCCAAAAAGGGTAATGCAGGTGACCGCGATAGAGCTGAGGACGATACCGAACCAGCCTGCAACAAAATAGCGGATGCGGCGTCCTTCACGCCTCCAGGCGAAGCAGCCGATCCCCAGAAAGCTTACTGACGCAAACAAAATGTAAAAATAGGCGTAGAGTTTGAGCTTGCTTTCCGCAATGAACAAAACACCTGCAACAAGCCCGAAACCGCCGATCATGATTGCGAGGAGCAGCTTGTCGCTTATTGGGTATTTTTTCCAAGTCAGAAGATAAGAGCGTGTGAAAAGCGCCGCGAAAAAAGTCAGTGAGCATGCAAGAGGCAGGCTGGCAAAATTGTTGAAGGCAGGATGGTTCGGCCAAAGATACTGAAATGTATATCCATCGCGATGCAGCACATAGAGAAATACGGATGCGGCGTAAAAAAAGTACGTAATAAAAATAAAGCGTTTTTGCAGCAAGAACGCGATGACGCTCATGGCTAAGAAAACGAGAATGACGGCGTAAAAAATGAAGAATTTCGCCGTATTTGCGTGGGTGCTGGCGATGAAGCTGGTTTCAGTTTCGATCCGGATAGGTAACGATGTGTCGCCATGGGACCTGTAACGAATCCAGATTGTCGCCGCCTCTTCCGGCGCTAGCGAAAATTGCGCCACCAGGTTCGGGTGAGGAATGCTGCGCGTCGAGAACGGGCTTGCGATTGTTTGAGAAAGAAGGCGTTCCTCGCTGGAGTCTCTTTCCAGTATCACGCTTAGTTCAAACATGAAGTTTGTCTCGAGCAGGAGAACTTTCTGCGTGACCGCACTCGATGCGCTTTTGATGGGAATACGCAGCCAGATTGCGTCCGTTGTATGAGAAAAAGACGGTTCTTTGGTTGTGACTGGCGTGAAATCGCTGGTCGAGACAGCTTTTACGTCCCTAAGCGTCATTTCATGGGATGGATCGAAATACACCATAATATATGGGCGCAGATCCCGTACAGGCTGATGCTCGTCAAGGATGAGTGCGCCGGTTGAAGCCGCTGCGGAAGTCAGGATTCCAAGCAATAGGCCGCATAAGGATAAAAATATCCATTTGCCTTTGAGTGCGTTTGTGGCTTTCATGCTGGACGTCCCGAAGCAAACCGGTGCGGCGATGGTTTATAGCGTGATAGTGGCCGACGATCATGCCCTTGTCCGGCAAGGGGTGAAAGGCGCAATTGATGCTGGCGAGGAATTTTCGATCGCCGGAGAAGCCGCCGACGGCATTCAGGCGGTTATTCAGGTTAAAAAGCACCGTCCAAATCTATTGGTTCTGGATATCGCCATGCCTCATTCGAACGGGATCGAAGTGATCGATGAGGTTCACCGGTGGAGTCCTGAAACAAAAATCCTTGTGTTGACAGGGCTTACATCGGGCGGTGTCTTGCGGCAGGCGCGACAGGCCGGCGCGAACGGGGTTTTCCTGAAATCCGATGATATCGATGCGCTTCTCGGCGCGGCGCGCGCCATCATGGATGGAGGAGAGGCGTTTTCACCAAGGGTTCAGGCGGCGCTTGATCGTCCTGCCCTCGGCGCGGATCTGACCCCGCGAGAGCGTCAGGTGCTGCAAGGGCTGGCGCGCGGTGACTCGATCGCTGTAATTGCTGACAGGCTGAGCATCAGCGCCAACACGGCTGACAAACATCGTACAAGCATCATGCGCAAACTGGGTGTTCATTCAGCCGGTGAATTGATGGCGCTTGCGCATCGTGAAGGGCTTCTGGAGATTTCCCGGCATACCTGACGACGATTCTCTAAAAACTGGTCGAACCCCAGGAAACATGCGGGTCTCACGCGCCGATATGGTGTGATCGCACCATGGCGCCGCCTCCTTGAACCATACAAAAATTGAGCGACTGGGACAGGCGCGGTGTGCGCCCGTCAATGTAGTTGGAACGGGGCCAATGACCAGCACTTTCAATCGGAAAACCGCAAGTTTGCGTCACATCATTATGTCGACAACATCGCTGGGCGCGGTGCTCGTTGTGTCCGGCGCCGCTTTGGCGGCGCCTGTAAGCGACATCGCTATTGATGGTACGCAAGGTGACGATGCTGTCATGGAGGCGACGGTTGAGTTGATCCTTGACGGCGATGAAAAAGTCACCACGACAGGCGTCAGCGCGCGCGGAGGCAAAGACACTGTAGATGTTGAATTGATAACCATCAGTGCGAACGTGAATGATGCGACGCTGGATGCGTTTTCTGTAGACCTTGCTTCCCCCGCGCTGGA
This sequence comes from Alphaproteobacteria bacterium, assembly GCA_030426465.1. GTDB lineage: Bacteria > Pseudomonadota > Alphaproteobacteria > Caulobacterales > Parvularculaceae > Hyphococcus. Next base: position 7,002 of record JAUHYK010000007.1, on the reverse strand, counting down.
TATTGGCGCCTTCGCAAATGGAATGATTGGCGGAACAGGCGATGACATGTTGTTCAGCAATGGCGGGGGCGTCTTTTCCTCCGCCAGGGGCGGCATTCTCGACTTTGCGATTATTCAGGAAGCGCCGGGGGAATTTTCAACGCTTAATCTTGAGTCGCTCATTCAGTCACGCTCCATAGGTCTGAGTGGAGGCCATGGAGCAGACTATCTGGAAAATAACGGCCCTCTTCGCGTCGAAGCTTTTTCTGAAGGAAAGCGCGACAATGTTAATCTGATCGGTATTGACGTCATCGATTTTTCCTCGGCCATGGCGGTTACCGCAACCGCAACTGGTTTGCTGGGCGGAATTGACGCCAACAGTTTTGTCTCGACAGGAGAAATCGCAGCTGTCTCGACGGCGCGCACGCTTTTGAGCACAACCGATATAGGCATCATCAGCGCCAACGCTGGCGTGGGAGATATTTCGTCCGACGCCCGGTCCACAGGCATTCAGGGTGGGCGCGCCGGGGACAGCATCGTCTCCAGCGGCGGTATGGATATACGCAGCACAGCGGTTCTGGAACAGACGGATGTTGCGGTTTCTCTAGGTGAAGCGGGGCTCTTTTCCGCGGAAGGTGTTGCCCAGGCAACCTCATATGGAGTGAACGCCAGCAACGGCGAAGACTCCATTACGCTCAGCAATGGCGAACACAAAGTTGCAGCGGAAATAGACCTCACGTCGACATCTGTGTCCCTTGCGGTTGTCGGCGCCAATCAGGGAGACAGCTCTTTTTCCGGGACCGCGCGCGCGACGGGTCTGTCAGCCGGTGGCGATAACGATATTGTCGATATTCAGGAAGCGGCGTCTCTTGATGTAAAGGCGAACGCCAATCGCACCATCACCGACCTTTCTTTTACCGGGCTTGATGAATCGGAACTCGCTCAGTCCGAGGCGAGCAGTCTGAAGAACGTAATCAAGGCCCATGCCAACGGAGTTTCTCTCAACGCCGGCGATGACATGGCTGACGCTTATGGCGCGATCACTGTCGATGCGTTTTCCGATATTCATTCTGTCGGTGTAGCGATGACAGTTGATGCTATTCCGAAAACAGATTGGTCCGACACACATGTGGATGCGGATATGGTGGCTGTTGCTGACGCTGAAGGAATTGGCGGCGGCGGCGGGGTGGATACCCTGTCCGTATTCGGTGATCTCGTGTCCACCTCAACAGCGAATTCGCAAATCGATGTCGCCAGCGTCAGTTTTCCTGTAGATGTGCCTGTGCCTTCGGTCGGCGCGGCAGGCTCCATTTTCGCTTTTGTTACGGCAGGATCGGAGGCGCGGTCGACGGCGCGACGGTTAGATGGCGGCAGTGGGGACGATGTCCTCATCTATAACGGCTCTAACCTGAATGTGAGCAGCGCCACTGATGCGCTCTCGACCTTGGTTTTTCTTGACGCGTCGGTCTCATTGAAGGCGCCCAAGATCAGTTTGCCAACGGGAGAGTTTTCGCTACTGAAATCGACGGCGAATGCGAACTCAAAGGCGGAGGGTTTCGCAGGCGGCGTTGGAAATGACCAGATTTTGCTGGAAGCAGACGCCATCGCCAATGTCACCTCCAGTGCTAAGGCAGAAAATACCGCAGTTTCGGTGGAGATGGGGATTGATCTCACCAAACAAACGAGTGGTGGCGCTCCCGGCATTGGCGTCAATCTCAGCGGTTTTGATACACGGGCCAGAAGCGTCAGCAACGCCTGGGGATTTAATGGCGCCGCAGGCGACGACGTCATCTTCAATCTCGGCTCGATGACGGTTGATGCAACATCCACATCGAAGAGCGGTTCATATCATGGCGGCGCGCGTCCGAAGTCCAGTGGAGTTCAGTTCGACGCCATCAAAATGTTCAATCTGGTCGATGCTCGTGCGACCGCCAGAGGTATGGCGGGTGGAAAAGGCGCTGACACTCTGATCAATATTGGAGATCTGACGACTGGCGGGAACGCGCATGCAACACTCGAAGATGTGAGCGCCGCCCTGAATTACAGTGGGCCTGTCGATCCCAGCGTCAGCACTGGCGTGGTTATCTACGATACGCGTGGCAAGGCGCGGTCGGTTTCGATCGGCATTGATGCTCTGGCTGGCGCGTTGGGTACAGAAAACCGGGGCATGTTGACAACAAACTCAACAGCTTTCGCAGAAAATCTGGGCATTCAAACGAGCATCGATTTTGTAACTGGGGGTGGGTCGCTGAATGCCGCCGCCATGCAGACCGATATCTACGGCTATGCGTTGGCTTACGGTGTCAAGTCCCGAGGCGCCGCGCCAATAACCAATAGCGGCGTCGTATTGGCTTTTGCTGACTCTACGGCGACTTCAACGACAGTGGACGCGACGATCGCGATTGCCAAGGAAGCTGGCGCAGCAGGCGGGATCAGCCTGCAGAGTTCGAAGCTTGATGCGGTCGCGTCTGGATACGGTATGTGGGGCGCCGGCAATTCTGTTGTTGTGCAAAACACGGGTTCAGTTGACACAACGGCTAAAGCGATGGCGGATGCGCTTGCCGTCGATGTAGACATTCAGGCGACAACGGTTGGTCTCGCTTTTGACGGGGCCGTCATCGATGCGGCGACTAAAGCCGTTGCAACGAGCACAGGGCTTGGCGGCAAAGGCGACCGCGTCCAGGTGGAGAACGCAGGAACGCTAACCGTTGCGGCGAATGCTGATGCTGATGCAACCAGTGTGACCTCAGGTCTATCGGTTGTTCCGGAGGCCGGCCTTGTTCTTTCCGGCGCTATTGCGGATGCGTCGACAACTGCGAAATCGACAGGTTTCGGTATTCGTTCGCGAGGTGACAGCGCTGAACTGCTTAACGCAGGAGCAGTGTCGGTTATGTCGACAGCGCGCTCCAACGCCGACGCAATCAATGCTTCCGCGGGGTTTGTCGGCGCCGGCCTCATCATCGATGTTGCCGCCGTCGAGGCGAATAGCAATGCGGATGCGCGCGCCTATGGCATGCATTCCAATAATGCACTCAACACCGACATCGGAAATGATACACTTCGAAATATTGCAGCATTGACTGTTATCGCGGATGCGGGCTCGGATTCCGACAGCATTACCACAAGCGTTGACGTCGCCCCGGTGGGCGTCTCTATCGGCGCAGGTGTGGTTGAAGCTGACAGCAATGCAAAAGCATACGCGACGGGAATGTATAGCGGTCGTGGAAACGATCTCATTGAGTTTACCCAACCCCCAGTAGAAACCTCCAGTGCTGAACCGACTTCAATGGAAGATCCGTCTGGCGGGCCATCTCCGGACGATCTGCCCGATCAAGTGATGGCGGAGATTACCGCTGTCGCCAAGGTGGACACGACCGCTATCGGCATTGATGTCGATTTTGCTGGTGAAGGAGCCGCAGTTAGCAACGCGATAACGACAGCGCGTTCATCCGCCGACGCGGATGCGGTTGGCTATGACGCTGGCGCTGGCGCTGACAACATTATTGTGAATGGCGAAACCCATATCAACGCTGAAGCCAAAATCACCGGCGCAGCCGTAAACGTCGCTCTCGCCGGCGCGGGCGTGGGCGCTTCGGGCGGCGTTTCGTGGGTAGACTTGCAGCAGGGGGCGGACGCGCACGCGGAGGGTCTGCGTGGCGGCGCCGGCGCGGATTACCTGGAAAATCAGGCGACGGTTATTACAAACGCCATTTCTGATGTGCGCGGCGTTAGCGTTTCCGTAGGCGGCGGCGTGACGGTGACAGGCGCCGCATTTGGCGCCTCGATTGTCGATGTGACGACGTCTTCTAGCGCGCGTGCCGTGGGAATGGCGGGAAATACTTTCTCAACGGGCGGTGCGGTTACGGACTATCTGTTGAATATGGGCGCTCTAAGGACAAATGCGGTCAGCATCGCCAAATCCGATGCGATCAGCATTCGCGGCGATGTGGCCTTTGTCCCGCTCAGCTTTTCGCTTGCCGAGGCGGGCTCGACCGCAAATTCCTATGTAAAGGGCATGGCCGGAAGCGGCGGCAATGATATCATCACCAATCAGGAGCAGGTGATTACGCATGGCCGGTCCACGGCAAGTGGTTTTAATCTGAGCGTAGCGCTGGCCGGCGCGGGGCTGGGTGACGTATCTACGACCTCCAATTCAACTGTGCGCGGCATAGACGCCGGCGCAGGGATCGACCAGATCAATATTGAGGGCCTCATCGAAACGCGCGCGAAAGCGACGACAGGCGCCCAGTCGATCGCCGCGACCGGCATAGGGCTTTCCGGATCGAAAACGGCGACTTTTGCAAATGCAAATGCAACAGGTGTGCTTGCGGGGCTTGGCGCCGACTATATTCGCGTTTCAGACCTGATCCTCACTGAGGCGATTGCTCGTGTGCATTCCGCGCAGGATGAGGATGGGCTTGGCGATGTTGTGAATGGCGGCGCGCTCAATCTCAATGTTACGCTTGACGGCTTGGCGTATGCTGAAATGGGCGCGGAATTTATCGCGACGGCCAAGGGCATTGACGCGGGCGCCCATAACGACATTCTCGAATTATCAGAGTTCGGCGCTATCGATGTAGACGCGATCGCCGACTACAACGCAGACATCATTTCTATCGCGCTTATTGGCGGCTCCGCCTATCTGGCCGATTTCATCAGCGAAGCGGATGCAACAGGCGTTGCACTGGGCCAAGGTGCTAACCAGCTGACGTCCTTCTCCGGGATCGATGTCTTCGCCAATGCGAAGCAAGACAGCTTTTCTTTTGCTTTGACCGGCGCGGGCAGCGAAGGATCTTCTTCACTGATTCTCGCCGACGCATCGGCTGCTGCCATCGAAGGGGCGGGCGGCGGCGACCGCGTGAATATTCTCGGTGGCGCGCTGAAGTCGCAGGCAGACGCTATTAGCGACAGTATGTCCATAGACATTCAGGGCGGCGGGTTTTCGATCGACGGCGCTGGTCTTTCTGCAACAGCGCTTGCGCAGGGAATCGTAACTAAAGGCGGCGCCGACACTATTTCCGTCGCTGGGGCTACCCTCGATGCAATCGCCAATGCACGCGTCAATGATGCTGGCGTTTCTGTTCAGCTGGTTGGCGCTACTGTTGGAAGCCTTGGAATGACGGCTTCTGCGGACAGTGTCGGCATTGACGCCGGCGGGGGAAGTGATTCTGTTTTTAATGGCGCCGTGCTTACTAGTAAAGCTGATGCAAGAGCGTCAAGCAGCTCTGTTTCTTTTCAAGGCGTCGGTTTTGACTCTGACTTCGCCAGTCTTTCAGCATACGCCAACGCTACCGGTCTGTCAGGCGCCGCCGGCCAGGACGTTTTGACGAATGACGGAACCATCCATTCCACAGCCTATGCGCAAATTAACAATAACGGTGTTAATGTTCGGCTATTGGGCGGAGGTGCGGGGAAATCAAATTCCAGTGCTTTCGCGACGGCCATCGGCATTGATGGCGGCGACGGTCTCGATTCCGTGTTCAACAGCGGAGAAATTGAAGCGCTTGCGCAGTCGCGCACGACCACAACCAATACATCAGTAACGATCGTCGATGTTGGCTTCCTTGATTCAACTCGGTTTTCACACGCAACAGCGCTTGGCGTCAGCGGAGGGCTCGGCGCTGATTACATTGAAAATAGCGGCTCTATTCGGGCGATAGCAGACGCAGCGCTTTCAAATAAAACTGTTTCGGTGAATGTCGCCGGCGGCGGCCGTTCAGTCAGTTCGCTCGATACTGTGGCGACCGCGACAGGCATAGACGCCGGCATTGGCGCCGATCAGGTTCTCCTTGTCGAAGGCTCTACAGTCGACGCGATCACCTGCGTCGCCGCTATCTATGATGCAGCGACAGAGTCATGCCTTCCTGGCGGGGCGAATACGGTCGACATCAATGTTATCGGCGGCAAGGCGTCCGAAGGCGATATTGTTCACAGCGCCCGTTCCTTCGGTGTGGCGCTGGGTGATCATGCTGACATGCTTTGGGTCTATGGCGATGTTTTCGCTTCAGCGACGGCTGATGTGCGCAGCAAGTCGCTTGCTGCAACCGGGCTCGGTTATTCAGGCGAAGCATCGGACAGCGCGGCGAACGCCACAGCAAAAGGCGTGCTTGGCGGTGATGGAAATGACAGCATCGCGATAGCAGGCGACGTTTACGCCAAGGCGTTTTCGAATCTTGAACCCACATCAATGAATTTAACGCTCGCTGGTTACTCCAATTCTGATTTCATATTCGGCGCAGATGCGCTCGCCTCCGCTATAGAGGCCGGAGACGGGGACGACACCGTCATTTTTGAAGGCAGTTTGCTGAAAGCCTTTTCAGACGTTGAGTTGCATTCGATCTCGGATACTCAGACTTGGGTCGGGGCCAGCAATATCAAATCGGTGCTGACAGGAAAGAGCACTGCGGGCGCGCTGTTTGGCGATGAAGGCGCCGACACGCTCATATTGAAATCATTCTCTGACGTGGATGCGCATGCGGATGTCCGCCTGGAAGGCGGGTCGATAACCTATGTCGGCGGCGCTGTGATCGATGGCGGCGTTGCGGCGGACAGTCTGGCGTTCGGGGCGAGCGGCGGCGGTGGTGACGATCTGATCAGCTTCGAGTCGGGCAGCGAACAATATGTCTACGCCCATGGCGGCGTCGTTGCCGAAAGCGGCGCAGTCATCAGCATCGGCACCGCCAGCGCCGCCAGTGGATCTGGCGCTACTGCGACTTCCTATGGCGTTCACGGCGATGACGGCGACGATGTAATTCGCACAGCAGGTCTGATTAACGTCAACAGCGACACCGGCTCTACAGCGCGTTCTATCAGCTATGTTCAACGGGGCGGGAGCCGCGCCAATCTGCATGCGGGTGCAGTTTCCACGGCGACGGGAATCGATGGCGGCGAAGGCGCCAATGATATCGGCAATAGCGGCGACATTTACGTGATCGCGAAATCCCGCTCCGTCGGCAATGGCGCTTCGATTCAGGGCAACAGCACCAATTCAACGGCGAAATCGGGCGCTGACACACAATCGCA
>JAUHYK010000006.1 GCA_030426465.1 Alphaproteobacteria bacterium | reverse complement strand
GTCGATGAGGTCGCGGTGTGCATCGAAATGAGAGTTCGCCATACCATGGCCATCGAAAAATGAATTGACGGCGTCCGCATAGGACTGCCCCGTCACTTTTTCGAGTACATGCGCGATGATGACATAGTTGAAATTGACATATTCGTATTTCGCGCCCGGCGTGAAAGCGGCGGGCGTGTCTTTCGCCAGGTCGATAAGCTTGTCTGTCGAAATCGGCAGCCATATGTGTTCGACCAAGGCAGGGTCGGACAGAAAATCGGAAATCCCCGAGCGGTGGCTAAGATATTGGCGTAACGTGACGCCGCCATATTGCGCCGGCAGGTCCGGCGCATAGGCTTTAGCGGGGAGATCAAGGTCAACACGCCCTTCTTCGGCAAGTTGCAGAACCATAATCGCCGTAATGGGTTTTGACAGGGAGCCAATGCGTATGGCGGTGTCCCGCGTCATTGCGATGTTCCATTCGAGATCGGCGTAGCCTTCAGCGCCTGAGACAAGCGCTTTTCCCTTTTCGGAAATGAGATACGCAACCCCTGGCCCCGTCTCGTCATAGGTGTTGCGGACATGGGCCGCGGCGGCTTCGGCGCGGTGTTCCATCGATCGGGTTTGCTGCGCTGTCGCCTGCGGGGCGGCGCAACTGGCGGTGAGGAGCAGTGCGGGAATGAGGGCGCTGATATTAACGGTCATTGCTGATGACTTTCAGATTTTCCTGGTACTCTGGAAATTGCTGGCAAAGGCGCGCAAGCAAAGGCCTTGCGTGGAGCGCGCGCTCAAGTTTTGGCAGCGCGTCCCCCAAATCGACGCCTATTTCACGCCACAGCGCGTCATAAACCGTCTCAAAATCGCGCATCATGGAGACCGCCTCTTCGACTTCCGCGCGCTTTCGGCGGGAAAGGGAAAAGACACGTTTTCTGGCGTCGTCTTTGCTGACGGCTGACGTCACATAGCCTTCTGTTTCCAGCGCACGTAATCGCGATTCCACCAGTTGCCGTGAAAGCCCCGTTTTTGTGGCGAGATCGCTGGAGCTTTGCGCTGAACTCTCGTGGAGCGTGACCACGAGTGAGATGAGTTTCGCATCCAGCTCGATGCCTGAGCGCCAAAACGCTTCGCGGCCCTGTTCTCCAATCAGGTCAGAGGCGCGTCTGATCTGCAATCCGAAGATGGTTTTCGACAGCGTTGTCATTGGAATCCTGAGCTTGCTTGATAATTGCGCAAATTTTTGCGCAAAAACTTTGAAGAGTCAATTCGCTAAATCTCTCCCACGCCGAAAGTCGCGGCGGGGACTACGGCGCTCAGGCTTGGCGCCAGCCCGGCCTTAAGTCCGTTTCAGGTTTTTAGCGGGGCAAGCTTGGCGCGACGAATTCATCGAACGCCTTGAAATAAAGCGCCCGAATGGAATCGCGCTCCATCATGATTTCGTGAAGCGCGCCGGGGATGATTTCCAGAGAGATCATATCGCTGGCGTCTGCGATAATCTTGTGGTCGGCGCCGTCTATTTGCTGCTCGGCGCCGGCGGAAATAATCAGCACAGGGGTTTTAATTCCGGCGAGGCCGCCCGGCGCATGCAGCGCAGCGCTTTCTTTCATCGCCGCATTGACCCAGCCATAGGTGGGCGTCGTTGAGGCCGCCTTTGGCTCGGCGAGTTTCAGATCGCGAAACCGGGCGTGGCGCATCTTGTCGCTTGTAAAGATATTGCCGTCGAAAATTTCTGAATGGTCCTTCGAGCGTGCCGTCTCGGTGCAGGAAAAGCCAAGCGTGCAAGCGGTCGCGGCGGCGAATGACATGACCTTGTTCTGCGCATCGGGAAAGAGCCGGGTCATGGGGGCGCAGAGAATGGCGCGAGAAAAGCCTTCGTAACCATCGGCAAGAAGCATTAATCCCGGCAGGCCGCCCATGGAATGGGTCATCAGAATGTAGGGCCCGCCAAAACGCGGTTTCACATGTTGTTCGGTAAAGTCGCGGAGATCATTTTTCAGGGTCTGAAAATAGCCGTTCCATTTCGCAGCGCGCGCGCTTTCCCGGTCGGACAAGCCCTGACCGCGCCAGTCCATCATCGCGACATTGAGCCCGCGCGCATTCAGATCGCGCACGGTTTCGAAATATTTTTCGATGAATTCCGACCAGCCGGTGACAAGCACCACTGTGCCGCGCGAGGTCTTTGCAGGAAAGTAAGCAGCGCGCAGTTTTGCGCCATCGCTCGCGGCGATCTCTTCAACACTGGCGCCGTCGGGCGCCGGATTGTCCGCGATGTCGATAAATTGCGTCACCGGCCTTCCTCCAGTTTGAGGCGCGCCATGACGCTCATATCGCCGGCGACGGCGATGCGCCCGGCGACATAGGCGCTCTCGAGGGAGCGTGCGCTGGCCATGGCGCGGACAAGCGCCTCGCGGCGTCCCCGCCATAGGCAATTTGCTTCAACGCCCTTAGGGGCGCCAGCGGAAACAACTGGCGGCGTCTTGCGGCCATCGACCCATAATGGCGCGCCGTCTTCCGGCGCCAGCTTGATCACGGCGCTAAAAGGGGCGGCAAAAGTCTTCTCCGCCGCCGCGCTGAGCGCGTCCTGTTCGCCAGCTTTAGACATTACTCGAGGAGCGCGCCATCGGCTGCAATCGGTTTGCGGAACTTCAGGGTCATGCGGTCGCTCTCGCCAATCGAATCATAATGCGCGCGGTCGAAATTCGGATCGTCCTCGCCATTGATCTGGGCGGAGCGGCGCACCGGCGGCAATGTCCAGACGCCGAACGGGTGATCCTTCGTATCGGCAGCATTGGCGTTAATCTCCGATGCGGCCTCGAATTCAAAGCCGGCGGCTTCGGCGAGCGCTTTCACATCATCCGTATACACATAACCCTTGGAGCCGTCATGGGGGAGGTCGGCGCCGTCGGCGCGATGCTCGACCACGCCGAGCACGCCGCCAGGTTTCAGGGCGCGATAAAATTCCTCGAACGTCGCCTCTTCGGTCCCGCGTCCCATGAAGCTGTGAATATTGCGGAAGGTCAGCACCATATCGGCGGCGCCTTCGGGGGCGATGTGGTGGCCGTCGCCAAGCGTGGTCATCTCCACCTCGCCGTAAATGTCGGGGGTTTCCACATAGGTTTTGCGAAATGTGTCGAGCGAGGCGCGGGCGCGCTCACTTGCGCCTTCCGCCGGAAAGCTCGCGGCGTAAAGTTTTCCGCCGCCGGTTTTCATGAAAGGCGCAATAACTTGCGTGTACCAGCCGCCGCCGGGATAAACCTCGACGACGGTCATATCGGGCGTCAGTCCAAAAAACTGGAGCGTTTCTTTCGGGTGGCGCTGCGGGTCGCGGGCGCGCTCTTCATCGCTGCGGTGGTCGCCCGCCAGAACAGCGTCCAGGCGGGAGGCGTCATCGAGAGGCGCGGCCTCTTGCGCGGGCGCTGCGGTTTCGTCGCCGCCACAAGCGGTGAGCGAGAGGCTCATTGCGGCGGCAAGCCCGGCATAAAGGGCTGATTTTAAAGTCATGTTTCGCTCCCATCCAAATCTGGCGGGCTGTTTACCACGGTTTTTCGCCAGTCCGAAACAGGGGCCTCTTGAACTCATCATTTCAGCGCCTATTTCGGTTTCGACGGAGGCCATACCGGCTCCGTTCGCGTTCGTTCCGGCCTGACGGCGGAGCAAAGAACGCGCGCAACCCTCGCTTGAACCAAGGAGGAACCAAGCACATGCGTACTTTTGATTTAGCCCCCCTTTATCGCTCGACAGTCGGTTTCGACCGTGTCTTTGACCTGCTCGACACTGTGGGCAAGGCCGAGACTGGCGGCTATCCGCCTTACAATATCGAGCGGCTCGACGAAGATGACTACCGGATTACCCTCGCGGTCGCCGGCTTTTCCGAAGAAGAGCTTGATGTCGAGCTTCATGAAAACACGCTGACGGTCACAGGCTCGCGCGGTGAGGCTGATGAAGGCCGCACCTTCCTCTATCAGGGCATCGCCGGACGTTCGTTCCAGCGCCGTTTCCAGCTCGCTGAGCATGTGAAAGTGGCGGGAGCATCCCTGGTGAACGGGCTTTTGAACATTGAGCTTCAGCGGGAGATCCCGGAATCTGCGAAACCGCGCAAGATTTCGATTTCCGGCGAGAAAGCCGGCAATGTCAAAATCCTCAAGGATGCTGACGCAGCCTAAGGGAGGCTTATCCCTTAAATTCCCTCTCTAATTGAAATCCGAGATACTCGGGCGCGGGATTTCCTCCCGCGCCCTTTTTTATTCAGGTCCGGCGCGATACGATGTCCCGATGAGCGGGAAGGGATAAGGTTCATGGGTGTGGTGAAATTTGTGGCGGCCGGGCTGGTGTTTGCGGCGCTTGTGGCCTGCGCAACCGAGCAGGGCCCGGCATATGGGGATCAGTCAATCTCGATTCCTTATGACCCTTACGACTTTGATCCGGATGACCTTCAGGCGGAGGCGGACGCTCATTGCCGCGCCTATAATCTCCGTGCTGTCTTTGACGGCGAGACCGCCAACCCTCATGAAGTGCGCTGGCGCTATCGCCATTATCGCTGCGTCTGACGGCGTCTGAATTTCGCTTCACGTTTTTTTTGCGGCGCCGTTGCGGCCCTAGAGGATCAAGCTGACTTCCTATCTGGACATGTCGCCTGGGCGCGCTTGCGCTAATCAGGCGTTGCAGAAAGAGGAACGTCATGGCGATCACGAATGTTGAAGGACGAACGGCGTTCATTACCGGCGGCGCAAGCGGCATTGGCCTCGGGATCGCCAAGGCGCTGAGCGCGCGCGGCGCGCGTATCGTCATCGCGGATCTGCGTCCTGACCATATTGAAAAAGCGCTGGCCGAGTTTGCCGGCGGCGCCCAGTCCAACAGCGTCACCGCAATCGAGGTTGATGTCACGAACCGCGAAGCTTACGCCGAGGCGGCGGAGAAAATGCAGTCGGATTTCGGCGGCGTCGATATTCTCATCAACAATGCAGGTGTCGGGGTTGAGGGACCAATTCTCGAGGCGCGCTACGCCGACTGGGATTTCGGGCTTGGCGTCAATCTCAGCGGCGTCGTCAACGGGCTGCAATGCTTCCTGCCGCAAATGATCGCCCATGGCCGCGGCGGCCATGTGGTCAATACCGCGTCGCTAGCCGCCGCAGTGATGATGCCGGAACAATTCGTCATCTATTCGGCGGGCAAGGCGGCGGTGTTGAACCTTTCGGAAAATATGCGCGAAGTGCTGGCCGGAAAGAACATTGGTATGAGCGTGCTCCTGCCCGCTTTCACCAAATCCAATATACATGAAGCGGCGCAAAACCGCCCCGTACATCTACGCGATGACAGCGGTTTTGCGGCGTCGGAAAAAGCGCTGTCGGAGCGCGAAATCGGCGAAGAGTGGATGGAGCCTGACGAGGTGGGAGAGATGGTCGCCAAAGGCATCCTCAACAACGATCTCTACATCATCACCCATGGTCAGTTCAAAAACCGGATGCGCGAGCGCGCTGAGGCGATGCTTGCGGCGACCCCGGATTCAGATTTTCAGTTTTGACGCGCGACAAGGTTCGACCACGCGCAGAAAAGGGAGGCTTCTATGGCTAAAGACAACAAGATCACAATTTACGATCTCGCACTTTCGACTGGGGCGACGATCAGCCCTTTTGTCTGGGCGACAAAATATGCGATCGCCCATAAGGGCTTTGAGATGGACATTGTGCCGGGCGGGTTCACCGGCATTCTGGAGCGCACGGGCGGCAAGTCCGAGCGTCTTCCGGCGATTGTCGATGACGGCAAATGGGTGCTCGATAGCTGGGGCATTGTTGAATATCTCGATGAGACCTATCCCGATCGTCCGGCGCTGATCCCGCATCCGGGCATTGCTACGCTGACCCGCGCGCTCGACACCTGGTTCTGGGGCGCGGCGGTGGGGCCATGGATGCGCTGTTACTGCCAGGATTATCGCGACCTCTCCGTGCCGGAGGATCATGAATATGTGACGTCGACGCGCGAAAACATGCTCGGGTCCACGCTGGAGGAAATGCAGGCCGGCCGCGAAGACCGCCTGCCGGGGATATCGTTGGCGCTAGAGCCGTTGCGCAAGGCGCTCTACGAAGCGAAATGGCTCGGCGGAGATGAGCCGAATTATGCGGACTACCGTATTCTCGGCGGCTTTTTGTTTACCGCCTCTGTCGCGAAGATTCCTGCGCTCGCCGATGACGATCCCTTGCGCGACTGGGTCGATCGCTGCTTCGATCTTTTTGACGGCCTTGGCCGCCATCCGGGCCTGTTCCCGTTATTTGGTCTCGAACAGCGCGAAGGCGATCCGGATCCGTGGATGAAAGGCGGCCCCTGGGGCGGGCAGGCGAAGCGCAATACAGGTCCTGAATCGACGCGCGCCGAAACCGAAGCGATCACCAAGCCGAAAGCAAGCTGAGGCGAAAGGCCATGCGCAATTTCGCGGGCAAGGTGGCCTTCATAACTGGCGGCGCCAGTGGCATCGGTCACGGCATGGCGCGCAACTTCCTGCGCGAAGGGATGAAGGTCGTCATTGTTGACTGGAGCGATGACCATCTTGCCGCTGCAAAAAAAGAATTCGAAGGCTCGAACGCGGTTCACTTCATCAAGCTTGATGTCTCTGATCGCGATCAGATGCGCGCCGCGGCGGACGAAACGCTGCGCGTCTTTGGCAAGGTGCATGTGCTTTGCAACAACGCCGGCGTTGGCGGCGGCGGTGCAGCGGATGATCCTGATTTTGATGATTGGGATCGCGCCCTGTCGGTTAATCTTGGCGGCGTGGTCAACGGCGTGAAAATTTTCGCGCCGATCATCAAGGCGCAAGGCGAGGGCGGCCATATCGTCAACACGTCGTCCATGGCCGGCATTGTTCCGCTTCCGGGGCTGGCGGCCTATTCGACCGCGAAATATGCGGTGCGCGGCTATACCGAATCATTGCGTCTGGCCCTCGCGCCCGAAGGCGTTGGTGTTTCCTGTCTCTATCCGGGCGCGACCAAAACAGCGCTCGTGCCAGTGCCGGAAGACGACACTGACGCCCCCGAAGGCGAGGCGGGCGACTTCTTGCGCAATCTCTGGGAAGCGATGCGTCAGGCGATGACGCCGGACCAAATGGGCGCAGCGGTGGTCGAGGGCATTCGCGAAAATCGCATGCATATCCTGACGCATCGCGAATTTCTGGAGGAGGTCGTACAACGGAATCGCGATCTTGAGGCCGCCTTTATGGACATGGGCGATGTCCCAGAGGCCCGGTCGCGGTTCGAAAAAACGCGGCGTGCAATGGTTGATGAGCTGTTGAAGCTGCCCGTGGAAGATTGATCAGGCGAGGCTTGGCGGTTCTTGCCCGCCGAAGAGATCGGTTGGACCGGCGTCCGCGTCATGGCGTTCAGCGCACCACCCGGATGTTTGCTGATACAGGCAAAAGAAACTGTCATTCGCCGTCTCAAGGCCTAGGGCGTATTCGGGCGATAGCTCGAGCAGATGCGCGATCATCGCGCGGGTGATGAAGCCATGGCTCACAATCGCGATCCGTGAGTCCGTTGTCGCCAAGACGTCGTTCAAAAACGCCGCACCTCGTTTTTTCAAGTCAGCGAAGTTTTCTGCATTTGGAGGGCGGTATCCCCACATATCGTTGCGCCATGCCGCCCATTCTTCCGGCCAGCGCGTGACAATGTCCGCGTAAAGATTGCCGGACCAGTCGCCGGCGCTCCATTCTTTCAGTCGGTCACCGAATGTGGATGGACACCCTGTTATCTCGCAAAGAGGTTTCACCGACGCGCGGGTGCGCCGCAGGGGTGAGGCGTAGATTGCGTCGACGCCAAGTTCTGCGACGGCGGCGGCTGTCCGTTTCGCCTGTTCGTGGCCCAATTTTGTCAGGTCCGATTCCCACTGACCCTGCATGCGCCGTTCGGCGTTCCATTCGGTCTGGCCGTGGCGAATGAAATAGAGGGTTCGGGTCATGGTTTTTCGGCGCTTTGTGCAATGGTTCGGGCGCCTTGGGGTTAGTCGTCCTGAATAAGCGCCTTGGCTTTTTCGTAAATTTCGGCGTTGGCCGCGAGGATCGACTTTCCCGTGATGAAATTCCGGCCGCCATCGATCTCGGTCACATGGCCGCCAGCTTCGCGCACAAGGATCGCGCCCGCCGCGACGTCCCAGCTATTGAGGTCGCGCTCCCAAAACGCGTCATAGCGTCCGGCGGCGACAAAGGCGAGGTCGAGGGCTGCGGCGCCGAAGCGGCGGACACCGGCGGTCTTTTCCAGCACGCGCTCGGCTTCGGCGAGGGCCTCCTTGCGGCCCGGCTTTCCGGCAAAAGGCAGGCCGCAGGCGAAAAGACAGGCCGTCAGATCGTCACGGCCCGAGACGCGAAGGCGGCGGTCGTTCAGATAGGCGCCTTCGCCTTTTTCGGCCCAGAAAATCTCGTCAGTCGCCGGGTTGAAGACGACGCCCGCATAAGGCTGGCGGTCGCGTTCAAGGGCGATGGAAATCGCGAAATGCGGCAGTCCATGGAGGAAGTTCGTGGTCCCGTCGAGCGGGTCGACAATCCAGCGGTTGGAATTGTCCGTCCCCTCAATCTCTCCCCGCTCTTCCATGATGAAGCCGTATTTCGGCCGGGCGCGGGACAATTCCTCGAAAATGTCCTGTTCGGCTTTGTGGTCCGCGCGGGAGACGAAGTCGGCGGCGCCTTTGCGTGAAACCTGCAGGGCCTGGCTCTCGCCAAAGTCGCGGATAAGCCCGCGGGCGGCTTTGCGCGCGGCGTTGATCATCACGGTCATCAAGGCGGAAGCGTGGGGCATGGTGGCCGTCCCGGAGGGTTCTGGTGGGTGAGGCGGCGCACCATAGCGATGGCCGCGCGCGGCGCAAGCGCCCATTGAGCCCGATTTCCGGCCAGGTCGCCAGCCGCGCCAAACCGGGCTAAGCCCCGGGGACGTAACTAAGCGTCCCTTGCCCGAGCGTCATGTCCGAACCGTTAACCCCTTCGCCCGAATCCGCTTCGCTCACCGCCCGTGTCGCGCGCGGCGCAGCGTGGATTTTTGGGGCGGGTATCGCCGCGCGGCTTCTCGGCGCGCTCAATACGATTATCGTCGCGCGCCTCCTCGCGCCTGAGGATATCGGGATCGTCGCGACCGCGACCGTCGCCATGCAGCTTTTGCAAGGGATCTCCGACATCGGCGTTTCCCAGGCGGTGGTGAAATTCCGCGACGCGGACAAGGACGATCTCAACACGCTTTTCACCCTGTCCGTTATCCGGGGGCTGTTCATTGGGGTGTTGTTGTTCGCCGCCGCGCCGGTCTCGGCGGCGTTCTACGGCGATCCGCGCCTGTTCTGGGCGTTTGTCGGCGTCGCCCTGTTTCCGGTGCTGACGGGTTTTCTCAATCCGCGTTTTTATGAGTTCGAACGCGAATTGAAATTCTCGCGCGAGTTTATCGTCACTCTTTTCAACAGACTTACAGGCGTCGCCGTCTCTCTGACCATCGCGATTATTTTCCGCACCTATTGGGCGATCATTGGCGGCATGCTGGCGAGCGCCGTCGTGCAATTGTCGCTTTCCTATATTCTGCGGCCGCATGCGCCGCGCCTCACCTTTAACTCCTTGCGCAAGGTGTTCGGCTTTTCCGGTTGGCTCGCGGGCGTCAGTTTCATGGCGGCGCTGAACAACAAACTCGACGTGCCGATTCTCGCGCGGCTGGTGGGCGCAGGTGGAACGGGCGTCTATTTTCTGGGCTTTCAATTATCGGAAATGGTGACGGGGCAGATCGCAGCGCCGTTAACGCGCGCGATTTATCCGGGATTATCGGAGTTGCAGAACGAACCGGGCCGCATGCGCACCGGATTTCTGAAAGGCGTTGAGGCGTTGGGCGCCTTCGCCATGCCGGCCGCCTTCGGGCTTGCTTTTGTGGCGCAGGACCTCACCCATGTTGTCCTCGGTGAAAAATGGATGGCGGCGGCGCCGGTGATCGCTTTTCTGGCGCCCGTCATCGGGTTGCAATCTTTGTTTTACGCGACGCAAGCCTATGCCGTGGCGCTTGGGCTTACGCGCCTTGTCTTCTTCCGTGAGCTGATCTTTTTTCTGGCGCGGATGCCGGCATTTGTCTGGGCTGTCTTCACGTATGGTCTTCAGGGCGCCGTTTTCTCAGTGGCGGCAATGGGTGTTTTCCATGTTGCGCTCAATCTTGCCCTCTACGCCAGGGCGAGCGGCAGGCCTTTCTTCGAGCCGCTTCTCGCTGCGCACAGGTCGCTTGGCGCCGTTGGCGCCATGGCGATCTGGTTTCTGGTCTTGCGCCCGCAACTCGGCGCCATCGCTGATCTGGCGCCGGTCTGGCGTCTGAGCGCCGACATTGTTACGGGCGGTCTGGTCTATGCCGCGGCGCTTTTCTTTCTCTGGCGGTTTGAGGGCGCTCCTGACGGGATTGAGCGCCGTATCCTTTCCACGGCGTCAATGACGGTCCGAAAATTTTCTCCTGGCTGAGCCTCGCGGCGACTTTTTACCGGATTAGCTGCACCAGGCTGTTCCGCGCCTTCCCGCCTTCGGCTAGGAAGGGAGCAGGGACAAACAGGGTAAGGACGTAATCGACTATGGCCGATATGGCGCCGCTCGATCCGGCGAAAACCGCCGCCGCTGCATTTAAATTGCTCGCAGAAAATCCCCTCTTCAAAGTAGGCGAAGCGGAAATCCGCGGCAATGTCTACCGGGTTTTCGAAAATGCGCCGCCAAGCCTCGCCGGGCTATTTGCGCATGCCGCCGCCACCCATGGCGAGAAGGAATTTCTGATTTTTGAAGATGAACGTCTCAGCTTTGCTGAGCTATGGCGGCGGGCGTGCCGTTTTGCTCATGCGCTGAAGGACGAGCTTGGCGTGAAGCAGGGCGACAAGGTTGCGCTCGCCATGCGAAATTTCCCCGAATGGTGCGTGAGTTATATGGCGGCGATTTCTCTCGGCGCCGTCGTCGTACCTCTAAATGCCTGGTGGAAGGACGAAGAGCTTCATTACGGGCTCAAAGATTGCGGGGCGAAAATCGTGATCGCCGACGCGAAGCGCCTCGAATATATTTTGCCCTGCAAGGACGAGCTCGGGCTGACGCTGGTGCTGGCGCGCGAGGGCGGCGAAGGCGCGGACTACCACTATGAGGAGCTTTTGAAGGGTGCAAATAGCGATGCGCCGCCGCAGGTCGACATCCATCCCGATGACGATTTTTGCATCGTTTACACATCGGGTTCAACGGGGCACCCAAAAGGCGTCGTGCTGACACATCGCGGCGCGATTTCGGCGCTCTTTTCATGGACCTTCATTGCGTCCATTTTGAAAGAATTGCGCGGCGGCGTCAGTCCGTTCGGTGATGATCCTGGCATCCTGCTCGGGATTCCGCTTTTCCATGTCACCGGCTCGCATTCGATCTTCCTGCTTTCCTATATGGTCGGGCGCCGCGTCGTCATGATGTATCGCTGGGACCCGAAGGAAGCGGCGGCGATCATCAACCGCGAAAAACTCACCAATTTTGTCGGCGTGCCGAGCCAGTCATTCGAGCTGATGCAGGCGGTGGGGCCGGAAGGGCTGCCCACGCTGATCGATATTGGCTCCGGCGGCGCCAAGCGACCGGCGGATCATGTGAAGAAGCTTGCGGCGAAGTTTCAGAACGGCAAGCCATCTTCCGGTTACGGATTGTCGGAAACCAATGCGCTTGGTTGCGTCATATCCCAGGGGGATTATCAGTTGCGGCCGGATTCCACTGGCCGGCCTGTGCCGCCGGTGACCGACATCAAGATCATGGAAGATGGCGAGGAACAGCCTGTCGGCGGCGTCGGCGAAGTCTGGATCAAAAGCCCGGCGAATTTCCGCGGCTATCACAATCTCCCCGAGGAAACGGCGAAGGCGATCACGCCTGATGGATGGTTCCGCACCGGCGATCTCGGCAAAATGGACGCCGAAGGTTATCTTTATATCGTTGACCGCCTGAAAGATCTGATCATTCGCGGCGGCGAAAATATCTCCTGCCTTGAGGTTGAAAACCGCGTTTATGACCATGGCGATGTCGCCGAGGCGGTGGTGTTCTCGGTGCCGGACGATGTCTTGGGAGAGCGTGTCGGCCTTGTCGTTTACCCTAAAGAGGGGATGACCATCGACGCCGCCGAACTGCGCAACTTTGTTGCGGAGGAGCTTGCGGCGTTTAAAGTGCCGGAACGTATCTGGATTTCGCCGACCAAGCTGCCCCAGCTCGGCACGGCGAAATTCGACAAGATCACCGTCAAAAAGATCGCGCTTCAGCATCCGCCGGCGTTGTCTGTTTAACTTTAGGAGCCGCTCATGAGCGATCTCGAAACTTTCCGCGCCGAAGCGCGGGCCTGGCTTGAAGAAAACTGCCCGAAGGATATGCGCGACGGCGCCGGCGGCGAGGAAAATATCTGCTGGGGCGGCAAGCAATGGACCTTCCAGTCCGATGCGCAAAAAATCTGGCTCGACCGCATGTCGGCGAAAGGGTGGACTGTGCCAGCCTGGCCAAAAGAATATGGCGGCGGCGGGCTTTCAAAGGAAGAAGTGAAAGTCCTGAAAGAGGAAATGCGCAAGCTGAAATGCCGCTCTCCGTTGGAAAGTTTCGGCATCTGGATGCTTGGCCCTGCGCTGTTGAAATACGGGACCCACGAACAAAAGCTGCATTTCCTGCCGCCCATCGCGCGCGGCGAAATTCGCTGGTGTCAGGGATATTCCGAACCGAACGCGGGCTCGGATCTCGCCTCGCTACAATGTAAATGCGAAGATAAAGGCGATCACTGGCTGATCAACGGTCAAAAAGTCTGGACCTCTTACGCCGACCAGTCCGACTGGATCTTCGTGCTCGTCCGCACCGATCCGAAAGCGACAAAGCACACCGGCATCAGTTTCATTCTCGTGGACATGGAACAGGAAGGCGTTTCAACAAAGCCGATTAAACTTATCTCCGGCAAGTCGCCTTTCTGCGAAACCTTCTTTGACGATGCGACGGCGCCGAAAGAATACGCCCCCGGCGTCTCCGCCATTGTCGGCGAAATGAACAAAGGCTGGGACGTTGCGAAATATCTGCTGACCCATGAACGCGAAATGATTTCTGCTGGCGGCGGCGGTCTTCTTGGCGGGCGCGGCATGGGCGAGGTTGCGGCCAATGAAATCGGACTTGAACATGGACGCCTTTCCGATCCGCTTTTGCGCGCAAAAATCGCGCAGGCGGAAATCGACGGCTGGGCGTTCCTGCTGACGCTTGAGCGCATGAAAGATGAAGCCAAGGCGGGCCAGGGCGTCGGCGCCAATTCCTCCATGCTCAAATATTACGGCACCGAGTTCAACAAGCGCCGCTTTGAAATTCTCATGGATATCGGCGGCTCGGATGAGCTTGAGTGGGAAGGCGAGCGGACCAAAGACGGCAAACTCGCCCGCAGCTGGCTGCGCACCAAAGCCAACTCCATCGAAGGCGGCACCTCGGAAGTGCAGCTCAATGTCATCGCCAAACGCATTCTCGAATTACCCGGCGCTTAAACTCGGGCGTAAAAGGAAGTCTCATGCCTCTCGTACTCAATGAAGAACAGGAAATGCTGCGCGAGTCTGCGCGCGGTTTTCTAGATGAAAAAGCGCCGGTCTCTGCGCTGCGCAAACTTCGCGACACCAATGATGAAACCGGTTTCGACCGCGGTCTCTGGAAAGAGATGGCGGAAATGGGCTGGGCCGGCATTCTTGTTGAAGAAGATCATGGCGGCGTTGACTTTGGTTTTGTAGGCGCTGGTGTCTTGGCTGAGGAAATGGGGCGCACCCTCACGGCGTCGCCTTTTCTTTCAACCTCTATTCTTGCCGCGACGGCGCTGAAAAAGCTCGGAAGTGACGCGCAAAAACAGGCGAACCTGCCGAGTATCGCAGCGGGTGAAACGCTTTATGCGTTGGCGGTCGATGAGCATCGCAAACATGGTCCTGCAAAAATCGCCATGCAGGCGGAAAAACATGGCAACGGGTTTAAGCTCTCCGGAGACAAAACCTTTGTCGCCGACGGCCATGTGGCCGACAAGATTATTGTGGCCGCCCGTTCCGCGGGCGCCGCAGGCGAGCAGAATGGCCTCACCCTGTTCCTCGTGGACGCCAAAGCCAAAGGCGTCTCGGTCGAGCGCACGCAAATGGTCGATAGCCGCAACGCTGCGCGCATCAAGTTTGACGGCGTCGAAGCGACCGGAGATGAAGTGCTGGGCGAAGTCGATGGCGGCTATATGGCGCTTGAAGGCGTGTTGAACGCCGGGCGCGCCGGGCTCGCGGCGGAGATGTCCGGTTCGGCCCAGCAGGCGTTCGAGATGACAGTCAATTATTTGAAAGAGCGCAAGCAGTTCGGAACCGAGATCGGGACGTTCCAGGCGCTGCAACATCGCGCGGCGCATCTCTATTCGGAAATCGAGCTTGCAAAGTCGGCGGTTCTCAAAGCCCTGCAGGATCTCGACTCGCATTACGGCATGGCCGGGCCGATCTGTTCGCTGGCGAAAGCGAAAGCGGGCGACGTGGCCAAGCTCGCGAGCCAGGAAGCGGTGCAGATGTATGGCGGCATCGGTATGACTGATGAATTCGATATCGGCTTTTACATGAAGCGCATTCGTGTGGCGCAGGAAATGTTCGGCGACGCGGCTTTTCACGCCGACCGCCTCGCGCAAATGCGCGGATACTGATAAAGGCAATAGCGCCGCAGCTTTGAGAGAACATCATGCCCGTAACGACGCCCGACAAGATCGCCGATTTCGTCGGCAAGGAAACCGGCGTTTCCGATTGGATCACCATCGATCAGGACCGCATCAACAAGTTCGCCGATGTGACCGAAGACCACCAGTTCATCCATATCGATCCGGAAGCGGCGGCGAAGACGCCCTTCGGAACAACCATCGCCCACGGTTTTCTGACGCTTTCCATGCTCTCGAAACTTGCGAGCGGCAGCGTCATCATCCTTGAGGGCGTCAAGATGGGCGTCAATTACGGCTTTGAAAAAGTGCGTTTCGTCAATCCCGTGAAGTCGGGCCAGAACATCCGCGGACGCTTCACGCTGATGTCGGCGGACACCAAAGTGCCGGGCCAGTGGACTTTAAAATACGCCGTGAAGGTTGAGATTGAAGGTGAGACAAAACCTGCGCTCGTCGCCGAATGGCTGACCATGCAGTTTGTATAAGGAGACAGAAATGTCTGAAGTGGATTTCAAGAACAAGGTCGCTATCGTCACCGGCGCCGGTAATGGCCTTGGCCGTTCACATGCCCTGGCGCTTGCCGAACGCGGCGCCAAAGTCGTCGTCAACGATCTCGGCGGCGCGCGCGACGGGTCGGGCGGATCGATTTCCGCAGCGCAAGAGGTGGTCAATCACATTAACGCCTCGGGCGGGGAGGCGATCGCCGATGGCGCCAATGTGACGAAAGAAGATGAAGTCGCCGCCATGGTGAAGTCGGCCATGGACAAATGGGGCCGCATCGACATTCTGGTGAACAATGCCGGCATTTTGCGCGACAAGTCATTTCATAAAATGACGCTCGATGATTTCCGCGCGGTGATCGACGTTCACCTTATCGGCTCCGCCATATGCACCCACACCGTCTGGCCGATTATGCGTGAACAAACCTATGGCCGAATCATTCTGACGTCGTCTCCGTCGGGCCTGCACGGCATTTTCGGTCAGGTGAATTACGGCGCCGCGAAAGCCGGCATGATCGGCATGATGAACGCGCTTCATCTTGAAGGCGCGAAATACAACATCAAGGCGAATGTGCTTTCCCCGTCGGCCAAAACGCGCATGACCGAAGATCTCGGCATTCCCGAAGCGATCCTCGACCAGATGACGCCGGAAGCGATTACCGCGGCGATGCTTTACCTCGTCAGCGAGGATGCGCCTTCTCGCGCGATTGTGTCCTGCGCCGCCGGCGGCTACTCCCGCGCCTATATCGTTGAGACGGACGGCGTTTACCTGCCGCCGGAAAAACAGACGCCCGAAGAGATCGCGAAAAAGTGGGATGAAATCTCCTCCACGGAACACGTACATTATTATGAGAATTCATCGGGCCCGAACATGAACTTCATGACCAAGGCCAAAGATTACGCCATCGGCAAGTAAGGAACATCGCCATGAGAGAAGCCGTCATCGTTTCAACCGCCCGCACGCCGGTCGGCAAGGCCTATCGCGGCGCCTATAACAACACGACATCGCCGGCGCTCGCCGCTCATGCGATGACCAACGCCATTGCGCGGGCGAAAGTCGACCCGGGCGAGGTTGAGGATGTTGTGGCCGGCGCGGCGCTGCAGATGGGCACCGCAACGCCGAACGTCGCGCGGCTTTCATTGTTGCGCGCGGGCATGCCTCATGACGTGCCGGGCCAGTCGCTAGACCGTCAATGCGCTTCAGGCATGATGGCGATTGCAACCGCCGCGAAGCAGGTGATCTCCGACAATATGCAGGTTGCGATCGGCGTCGGCGTTGAGTCGATCTCCATGAACCAGACCAAGCAAATGTTTGTGCATCCCGATCCGTGGCTTCTGCAGAACCTTCCCTCCACCTATATGCAGATGATCGAGACGGCCGAGATTGTTGGCGACCGCTACAACATTTCCCGCGACGCTCAGGACGAATACGCCCTGCAATCGCAGCAGCGCACCCACGCCGCGCAGCAGGCAGGCAAGTTTGACGAAGAAATCGTCCCGCTCGCCAGCGTGATGAAATTCGTGAACAAGGAAACCGGCGAAAGCTCCGATGTTGAGGTGAAACTCGACAAGGACGAGGGCAATCGTCCGGAAACGACGCTGGAAGGCTTGAAAGGCCTGAAGCCTGTGTTCAAAGGCGGACAGGTCGTCAAGGAAGGCAATTACATCACCGCCGGCAACGCCTCGCAATTGTCCGACGGCGCTTCGGCCGCGGTCGTAATGGAAGCGAAAGAAGCGTCCAAACGGGGCTTGTCCCCGCTCGGTATTTATCGCGGCATGGCGGTTGCGGGTACAAACCCGGACGAGATGGGCATCGGCCCTGTCTTCGCCGTGCCGAAGCTGCTCGAAAAATTCAATCTGAAAATGGACGATATCGGTCTTTGGGAATTGAACGAGGCTTTCGCGGTGCAGGTGCTTTATTGCCGCGACAAGCTCGGCATTCCCGATGAGCTCCTGAACGTCAATGGCGGCGCCATTTCCATCGGCCACCCTTACGGCATGTCCGGCGCGCGCATGGTCGGCCACGCCCTCATTGAGGGCAAACGCCGCGCCGCGAAATATGTCGTCTGCACCATGTGCGTCGGAGGTGGTATGGGCGCTGCTGGACTTTTTGAAGTCGCGTAAGTGGCGACGGATTACGACGCCATCCACGTCCTTATCCGCGAAGTGCCCAAAGGCGAGGTCGCGAGCTACGGTATGATCGCGAGCCTATTACCAGGCGTGGGCCCGCGCATGGTCGCGCGCGCCATGTGGACCGCGCCGAAAGACCTGAAATGGTATCGCATCATTACGGCGTCCGGTGCGCCGGCCGATCATTCCGGCGCAGAGGAACAGCGGCGACGCCTGAAAAAAGAAGGCGTCGCCTTTAAAAAGAACGGCGCTGTCGACTGGGCCCAATGCCGCTGGAAGGGCCCTTCGCAAAAGTGGGTGGACAAATCCGGCCGGGAGATTGAAGAGGTGATGGAAGTCATCGCCGGCTGGAAAAAATGAACATCACCTTCCTTCTCTTCCCGAATCTGACACAGCTCGATTTCACCGGGCCGCTTCAGGTCCTGTCGCGGCTGCCGGGCGCGCAGGTTGCGCTGGCGGCAAAGCACAAAGCGCCCGTGCCGACGGACACCATGCTGACCTTGAACCCGACGCATGATTTCAGCGACTGCCCGCCGACGGATCTTCTTTGCATCCCGGGCGGGTTCGGCATTGATGACGCCATGCAGGACGAAGAAACCATCGCTTTTGTGAAACGCGAGGGCGCACGTGCGAGCTATGTCACGTCGGTCTGCACCGGCGCGTTCATTCTCGGCGCGGCGGGTCTGCTCAAGGGAAAGAAAGCCACGACGCATTGGGCCTATCATGACGAGCTCAAAAGCGTCGGCGCTGAACCGGTAAAGGCTCGCGTCGTGCGCGACGGCAATCTCTTCACCGGCGGCGGCGTCACGGCGGGAATCGATTTCGCCTTTACGCTGGCGGCGGAGATCGCAGGCGATGATGTCGCCAAGGCGATCCAGCTCGGCCTTGAATATGACCCCGCGCCGCCGTTCAATGCCGGGGCGCCGGACAAGGCGGCGGAGGCGACGCTTGAGGCCATGACTTCGCGCTACGCCCCGCGGGTCGCTGATTTCCGCAAGGCGCTGGCGGCGGCGAAAGCGTGAGGCTAAGGCGGCGTTAAGCTTCTATTAATCAGCGCCTTGCGAAGAGTTAAGACCACGGCAAGTCCGGCGGCCCTATTGTCGCCGGAATGCGGGGCCATGCTCCGCCACGATTTTGGGAGGCTTTCATGATCACCATTCGCACGCTTCGTTTCTTGTTCATTGTGCTTACGAGCCTGGGCGCGCTTTCCGGCGCAGCTTTCGCCGCCTCCAAGGAAAAGATCGACCGGCGCACTAATGAAGCGCTGGCTGAATTCCGCGAGGACATCGGCGGCGCCAATGAAGTGCTCGCCAGAGCCAAGGGCATTCTTGTCTTTCCGTTGATCAGAAAAGGCGGCATCGGGATCGGCGGCGAATACGGCCAAGGGGCTTTGCGCATCGGCGGCAATACTGTTGATTATTACTCGACCGCCGCGGCGTCCATCGGTCTTCAGTTCGGCGGACAGTCGCGCAGGCAGATTATTGTGTTCCTCGATCAAGGCGCGCTCGACAAGTTCCGTTCCAGCCAGGGTTGGGAAATCGGCGTTGACGCCTCCGTTGCGGTCGTCACCGTCGGCGCGGGCGGCGCGATCGACACGACTCAGTTAAACCAGCCGATCGTCGCTTTCGTCTTCGACAATAAGGGGCTGATGTATAATCTCTCGCTTGAAGGCTCGAAAATCAGCAAGATCCACGAAGACGATTAAACCAGATCAATCGCCGCCAGTTGCGCGCGCTTTTCGCCCTCGCTCAGGAACGATCCAAGAAAGCTATTCCGGGCGAGCGTTTTCACGTCTTCGCGCGTCAGCGGCAGGGCTTCGATCACAGCCTTGAAATTGTCGTTCATATAGCCGCCGAAATAGGACGGATCGTCAGAGTTCACGGTCGCGCGCAGATTGAGGTCCAGCATCCGTTTTAACGGGTGCTCACGCATATCGTCGACAACGCATAGCTTGAGATTCGATAGCGGACAGACGGTGAGCGTCATCTCTTCAGCGGCGAGCCGCGCAACAAGCGCGTCGTCCTCAAGCGAGCGGTTGCCATGGTCGAGACGGTCTATTTCGAGCAGGTCGAGCGCTTCGTGCACATAATCCGGCGGGCCTTCTTCGCCGGCATGGGCGACGAGTTTGAGGCCGCGTTCGCTCGCCGCCTTGAACACGCGCGCGAATTTCGACGGTGGATGGCCGACTTCGGAGGAATCAAGCCCGACGCCATCAATCCGGTCGAGCCAGTTTTCCGCCTGTTTCAGTGTTGCAAACGCGTCTTCCTCCGGCAGGTGGCGCAGAAAACACATGATCAGCTTCGCGGTCATGCCGAACTGCGCCTTGGCCATGGAAAGCGCTGTCAGGATGCCGCTGATCGCCGTGTCAAACGGAACGCCGCGCTCTGTGTGTCCTTGCGGATCGAAGAAGATTTCGACATGGCGCACATTGTCAGCGCGCGCGCGGTTGAGATACGCCATGGTCAGATCGAAGAAGTCTTCTTCACTTAGAAGAACGCTCATCCCCTGATAATAGATGTCCAGAAAATCCTGAAGATTTGAAAACTCGTAGGCCGCGCGGATTTCTTCCACGGACTTGAATGGGATATCGACCTTGTTGCGCTGGGCCAGTTTGAACAGCATTTCCGGTTCGAGACTGCCCTCAATGTGAAGATGCAGTTCCGCCTTTGGCAGCGCGGCGGCGTAAGCGACGAGGTCCTGTTTAGTCATGAAGTTTTCCTGAAAAGGTGGATAAGCGACGAAATACCGGCGCCGATAATCGCAGCAAGCGCGCAAACCGTTCCGAGCATAGCGGCCGCGCCTTTGATGTTGGTCAAGGCTTGTTGCGCTATCGCAGGCGCGCCTACATCAGGGATGTAGTCGGCGGCCATCAGAAAGAGAAGGGCGTCTTCAAAAATCTCCGAAGTAAAAAGCAACAGCGGCAGGATAAGGAGAAACCGCAAGGGCGTTCCGCTAAGCTTCAGTGCTTTGAGGCCAAGGGCGATCGCGGCGGTTATCATCATGGCGTTGAGAAAAGCGAAGGGAATATCGACGGCCTGAAAGATCAGATAATCGCTCGTAGCTTCGCCAAGAAGAGCGAAGGCGCGGGCAGGCTCGCCTTCCGGAAAGCCTTGCAGGGTTTCCGGCAACGGTGCGGCGGCGTCACTCGCGCGGGTCCAGAAACCGGGGCGAATGAACGCCCAATAAGAATAGGCGAACAAAAAAAGGAAACTGACGAGGAATTTCACCCAGCCGGCTTTTTCAATGCTGCGAGAAATAAACCTCATGACGCCCTCCTGACGGGCGTTCTACCACACGTCTTTCGGGCGCAAAACCGAAGAAAGCCGCAAGCTTAGTGTCCGAAGAGATAGCGCTCCTTGAAGCCGGCGCCTTTGACGCGTGAAAATTCCGCGCTGTTATCTGTCTTCTTGATATCGAAAGAGGCGTGGATAAAGGCGTTGTAATTTCCGCTTTCGATGGTGTCGACGGCCTTATATTCGGCGTGGGCGGCGTCACGGGTGATGGTGAGATCGATAAAGCCATGATGCTCGCCGGACAGGTACCGCACATCCTTGTTGTCGCGATTGGTGAGCAGGGCGTATTCGGCGCCCATGCCGCCCAGGAATTCCTTGCGGTAAGGCGATGGCGACGTAACGGAGTGGACGCCAAGCTCGACGCCCATATGGCCGCCATTCTTGTCTACAAGATCGTTCGCCCACCAGGTGTGTGTGTCGCCGGTGACGACGATCATTCCTGTATCGCCTGCCTTACGCGCCAGATCGTAAAACCGCTCGCGCGCCGCCGGATAACCGTCCCATGCGTCGAAGTTGAGCGGTAATCCGAGTGCGGACATTTTAACAAACGCCCGCGCCTCATTCCACTGCTCTTCAAGTTCAATGATTTGTGCTTCGTTGACATGCGGGTTGAGGTCGGGCGCCGTCACCTTCGCCATGGTCACCTGGTTGGCGATCAGCCGCCATGGCTGGCCTTCGGCGACCGATGTTTTGAACGTGCGGTCAAGATAGTCGAGCTGCGCGGCGCCGAGCATTTCGCGGCTTTCGTCCCACAGCACGGTGTCGCGGAAATGGGCTATGTCCTCCGGCGTTTGCAGGGTGGGTATGACGGCGGAATATTCGAACTGTTGCGCGCGGGCCATCAGCCGGGTTTCAAGCGCAGCGACGGTCAGGAGGTCGCCAAAAGAGAAAGACCGGAAGAAAGCTTCGGGCGCCATCTCCGGCTCGCGCACCGGCTGCCATTCATAATAGGCCTGCAAGGCGGCGCGCCGTCGCGCCTCCCAGTCCCCTTCGGTTTCGGGGTTATGGTTCTCCGCGCCGCCGGACCAGGAATCGTTTGAGGTTTCATGATCGTCCCAGATCGCGATCAGCGGGTGTTTGGCGTGCATCGCTTGCGACGCCGGGTCCGCTTTATATTGCGCGTGCCGCTGACGGTAATCGGCGAGCGTGGTGCATTCGTGAGCGGGAAGATGTTCGCGTTGCAAGGCGCGACCCTGATCGCCGCCATAGCCTTCGCGGCTATATTCATAAATGTAATCGCCGAGATGAATGACCGCGTCGATATCTTCGTGTCTGGCGACGAGGTCATAGACATTGAAATATCCAAATGGATAGTTCGAGCATGAGAGAACCGCGAAGCGAGCCTTATCAATGGCGCCGGTGGGCAATGTCTTTGTGCGTCCTGTTGGCGAAAAGGCGCCGCCAAGCTCGAACCGGTAATAATAATGCGTTCCCGGTTCGAGGCCTTCGGCGAGCACTTTGACAGTCCAGTCGCGCGACGCGCCTGTGGTGAACTGGCCTTCGTCCGCGATTGCGGCGAAGTCTTCGCTCTTTGAAATTTGCCAGTTGACGGTAAGCGATGACGGGGCCGAGGAGAGCATCTCCTGATGCAGGCGTGTCCATAATACCACAGACGTCGCAGCGGGATCGCCTGAAGCAACGCCATGGGAGAAGACGCCATCTGCGCTCTCACTGACTGCGACATAAGGCGTCATCTTTGGTGAACTGGCGCAGGACGCCGCGCCTATTGCTGCGCCGGATAAAAGCGCTGCGCGCCGTGTGATCTTGCCCGTTGTCATATTCACTCCCGTCCCCGGAACCCTGTAAAACCAAAACCGAATACTGGAGATCCGGCGCGCGGATGGGGTGGCCGCGCCCCGTTTTTGCGCTAGTCTTATGACACAAATAATCGTGCGACCGAAGTCGCGCTTGCAGCTAGTCGAGGGACCTATGCGAAAAACGGGATGGACGGCGCTTGCCGTTCTGATGCTCAGCGCTTGCGCCCAGCAAAATGAGGCGGAAAGCGAGGCGGAGGCTGATGCTGCGGCGCCGGCCGAAATGGAAACCGCCGCGAAGACCGACGAGAAGACAGACGAAAAGAACAAGGCGGACGGCCCGATCCATCCGCCGCTGGACCCTTATCCTTCGACCTATGAGCCTTATCCCGGAGAAACGGTGCTGTTGACTGGCGCGACGCTGCTCACCGGCGCCGGGGAACGTATCGATAATGGCGCAGTGCTTATCGCCGATGGCAAGATTTCCGCTGTGGGCTCAGCGGGTGACATTGAGGCGCCGGAAGGCGCCCGCACAATCAACGCAAACGGCAAGTGGATCACGCCGGGCATCATCGACATTCACTCCCATCTCGGCGATTACCCGTCCCCTTCAAATGCGTCGACCTCGGACGGCAACGAAATCGTTTCGCCAAACACCGCCTATGTCTGGGCCGAACATTCGGTCTGGCCGCAGGATGCGGGCTTCACCAGAGCGCTGGCTGGCGGGATCACCTCGTTGCAAGTGCTGCCGGGCTCTGCGAACCTTTTCGGCGGGCGGTCGGCGATTTTGAAAAACGTACCCTCACGCTCCGTACAGGGAATGAAATTTCCGGATGCTCCTTACGGCCTTAAAATGGCCTGCGGTGAAAATCCGAAACGTGTTTATGGCGAACGCGGCGGGCCGGGCACACGCATGGGGAATTTCGCCGGCTATCGATCCGCATGGATAGAGGCGGCGGCCTACAAGAAAAAATGGGAAGATTACTGGGCCGACTATGACGAGTGGGCTGAAGACGATGACGACGACAAGGGCGATGCGCCGGATGCGCCAAGCCGCGACCTGAAACTCGAAACCCTTGCCGGCGCGTTGAGCGGCGACATTACCGTCAACATGCACTGCTACCGCGCCGATGAAATGGTGCAGGTGCTCGATATGGCCAAGGAATTTGGCTACAAGGTCAGGACTTTCCACCACGCCATCGAAGCATACAAGATCGCGGATTATCTTGCAGAGAATGATGTCTGCGCCGCCATGTGGGCTGACTGGTGGGGCTTTAAACTCGAGGCGTTCGATACGGTCGGTGAAAACGTCGCGCTGGTGCATGCTCAGCCCGGCGGCTGCGCCATCGTCCATTCCGACGATGCGCTCGGGATTCAACGCCTGAACCAGGAAGCGGCGAAAGCCATGGCCGACGGGCGGCGCATCGGCGTCGAGATTGAACCCGAGGACGCAATTGCATGGCTGACTTACAATCCGGCGAAAGCCATGGGCATTCTCGATCAAACAGGCACGCTTGAAACCGGCAAGATGGCTGATGTTGTAGTCTGGAACGGCAATCCGTTCTCCGTCTACGCCAAGGCTGAGAAAGTCTATATCGACGGTGCGCTCATGTATGACCGGTCGGATCCGTCACGCTCGCCGCGTATGGATTTCGAACTCGGGCTTCATGACAACAGCTTTACCGGCGGGGCAGGACAATGATTGGCGCAACAAAGAAAGCAACTCCCATGAAAATGCTCACCGCTTTCATCGCCGCCGCCGCCGCAGTTTCTGCGGCCGCGAGCGCGCAAACCGTCGCCATCATGGATGGAACCGTGCACACGGTTTCCGGCGGCGTCATTGAAAATGGCGACGTCATCATTCGTGACGGCCGCATCACTCAGGTTGGCGCCGATCTTTCGGCGCCTGCGGGTGCGAGCGTCATTGACGCCTCGGGCAAGGTGGTGACGCCAGGACTGTTTGCGCCGGTGTCCTCGATCGGACTGGTTGAGATCGGCGCCGTCGACGACGCTAACGATGCGTCGCCGGCGCGGGACCCCGTCGGCGCCTTTCCGCTTGGCGCTTCGCTGAACGCGATTGACGCTTACAACCCTTCATCGGTGCTGATCCCTGTGAACCGGGCCGCGGGCGTCACGCGCGCATTGATGGCGCCGTCTGTCGGGCCGACAATTTTCGCAGGGCGTGCGGCGGTGATTGACCTGTCGGGCCGGCCAAACTCCGTGACCCGCGCCGAAGCGGCGCAATATGTCGCCATGGGCGAGCGCGGGGCCGAACGCAATGGCGGCACCCGCATGGGCGCCTGGGCGGTTTTGCGTGAATATTTCGATGAAGCGCGTTCATATCACGCCAATCCCAATGATTATATTCGCCGCCCTCATGACGGGCGTTTTGCGATTTCCGATCTGAAAGCCCTCGGCCCCGTCATCAACGGCGAACAGCCGCTGATCGTCGCCGTGAACAGCGCCAATGATATTCGCGCCACGATCAGGCTCAAAAACACCTATCGTCTGAATGTCATCATTGTCGGCGCCTCGGAAGGCTGGCGTGTCGCGCGCGAGATTGCGACGGCGAATATTCCAGTGATCACGGACGGTCTCTACAATCTGCCAGGCGAGTTTGAAGATATTGACGCAACGCTGAAAAATGCGGCGCGTCTGAATGAGGCGGGTGTGAAAATCTCTTTCACTGAAGGCGCCCATAACGTCCGCCTAATTCGCCAGCATGCTGGCAACGCTGTCGCCGAAGGTCTGCCTTTCGATGCGGCGCTTGCGGCGATCACGCTCAACCCGGCCACCATGTACGGGCTGGGCGATCAGCTCGGCTCCCTTGAGGCGGGCAAGATCGCCGATGTGGTGATCTGGGACGGCGATCCGCTGGAGGTGACAACCCGGCCGGAAGCGGTGTTCATTAATGGCCGGCCGCAGGACCTCAATAACCGTCAGAAAATGCTGATGGAGCGGTATCGCGATCTCGAACGGGGCGATCTCCCCTTCGCCTATCGCGGCGCTGACTAAATTAACTCGCCGTTTGAGTTTCCAGACCCGCAAGCGTTTCACGCTTGCGGGTTTTTTGTTGATTGTCAGCGATCAGGCTGAGCGCAATAGAGGGAAAAAGGCCCAATGCAATCAGGATCAACGCCGCTGGCGCGGCGTCCTCAAGGCGTTCATCGGCGGCGAGGCGATAAATCTGAGTGCTGAGAGTTTCAAAGTTGAAAGGCCGCAGGATGAGCGTCGCCGGTAATTCCTTGGCGATGTCGATCGCCACAATGGCCGCCCCTGCGAGGAGGGATAGCCGCGCCATTGGCCAGTGCAATTCTCTCATGATGCGCCGCGGAGACGCGCCAAGAGTACGGGCGGCGCCGTCCATTTGCGGGCTGATTTGGACGAGCCCGCCTGTGGCGGCGTTATAACCGGCGGTAAGGAACCGCGCCACATAAGCGTACAGCAAAATGAGAACGCCGCCCGCGATGGTGTGGCCTGAGATGCGCGCGAGGCTGGCTGAAAGCGCCAGAACGCCAATCGCCATCACCGCGCCCGGCACCGCATAGCCGAG
Source organism: Alphaproteobacteria bacterium (assembly GCA_030426465.1). Lineage (GTDB taxonomy): Bacteria > Pseudomonadota > Alphaproteobacteria > Caulobacterales > Parvularculaceae > Hyphococcus. The sequence continues at coordinate 62,002 of JAUHYK010000006.1, read as the reverse complement.
AGTCGCAGCGCGAAGGGCAAGTTTGACTGCGCGCCCACGGGCGGCCCGCGCGCCATAGGCGAGGAGCAAAGACAGGAAGAGCGCAATGGCGGCGCCTGCGCAAGCAATCAGCGCGGTGTTGGCGCTCGCTTCCGCTAGGCTGCGCATGACAATCGGGTTCATTTCCGGCTGCAGCTTGGAAAGAAGAAGCCCTGCCGGGGCGATGAATCCGAAGAACACGGGCAGAAGACAAAGAAGGGCGGCAAGACTACCGTGAAGCGGGGACAGTTTGAGCCTTTGCGCCTTGCGTTGCGCGCGCACATCTTCGCTGGCGCGGCCTTTCCGGCTGGCGCTTTCCATCAGGACGAGCATGAGCGCGACAAGAAACAATCCCGCGGCAAGCTGCATGGCGCCCGCTAAATCGCCGCGTCCGTACCACGTCCGAAAGATCCCAACGCTTAAGGTGGGCACGCCGAAAAAATCAGCGACGCCGTAATCGGCGGCGATTTCCATGAGCGCCAATGCAAGGCCGCCAAAGAACGCCGGACGGCTCGCCGTCAGCAAAACACTCAGGCTTGCGCGCAATGGCGATGCGCCGAGCGCGCGTGCAGCCTCCATCAATGCGCCCGACCGCGCGCTCAGCGAGGCGCGCATGGCGAGATAGACATATGGATAAGTCGTCAGCATCAGGACAAAAGCTGCGCCGGGCAGGGACCGGATTTCCGGCAAGGCTGCCGCGCCCAGAACATCGGCGACGGGCCCGAACGGGCCGAAAATATCGCCATAGGCATAAGCCGCGACATACGCCGGAATGGCGAAGGGAAGCGCGAGCGCGATGGCGAGCAGCCGTCGGCCGGGAAAGTCGGCGAGAGAGACAAGCAAGCTGGCGCCCGCGCCGATCAGCCCGGCGCCAATTCCGGCAAGCCCGCACAGAAGGAGCGTGGTCGTCAGATAGCGCAGGCCAAGGCCCGTCATTAAAAGTTCGGGCCCGGCGCCGCCCGCGCCTGCCGAGCCGGAGAGCACTGCTGCGATCGGGGCGGCGGCGGCGAGTGCGACCAGGATGATCACGGCTGCGCCGCGCCACTCGTCTGATTTCGCCCGCCTTTGTTTCATGCTCGCCCGGCCTTGCTCTTAATTCTCGTTATCAACTGGTGACATCTATGCGAAAGTAAGGCAATTCCCAATCCCTCCTGTGAGAAAGGGCGTCATGGAGTTATGAGCCTCGAGCTTGATCGCATTTCCCATCGTTACGGCGCTGTGGCTGCAGTCCGCAGCGCGAGCCTCGCCGTTGAGGCAGGGGAGATTGTCTGCCTTTTTGGACCGTCCGGTTGCGGCAAGACCACGCTTTTGCGCATCGCCGCGGGACTTGAGGCCCTGCAGGAAGGCGAGATACGTCTGGCGGGGGCGACGCTCGCGCAGCCGGGAGACGAGGTGCCGCCCGAACAGCGGCCCATCGGCTTTGTGTTTCAGGACTATGTCCTTTTTCCGCATCTCACCGTGGAAAAGAACATCGCCTTCGGCCTGAAAGGCGTTGGCGATGCGAAAGCGCGTGTTGCTGCTCAATTGGCGGCATTTGGCATAGAAGGGTTTGCGCGCCGCTATCCCCATGAACTCTCCGGCGGGCAGCAACAACGCGTTGCGCTCGCCCGCGCCGTGGCGCGCCAACCGAAAGCCCTGTTGCTGGACGAGCCCTTCGCTAGCATTGATGTCGCCTTGCGCCGCCGCTTGCGTGAAGAATTGCGCCGTGTGCTGAAGGACCAGAAAGCTGCGGTGCTTCTGGTCACACATGACGCCGATGAGGCGCTGGCGCTCGGCGACCGGATCGCCCTGATGCGCGAAGGCGAAATCGTTGAGATCGCAACGCCTGAGGATTTATTTGAACGGCCGCGCACGCCTGACGGGGCCGGCCTGTTTCCGGGAAGCCAGACCCTGATGGGCGAAGTGCGCGGCGGTGTTTTTTACTGTGCATTGGGTGAAATTGAGACGCCTGGTCTGGCGCCCGGTTCCGCGCGCGCCATTCTGCGCGCCGATTGCCTGACAACGTCTTGTGATGAGTGCGCGCCATTTCGGGTTGTAGATGTGCGGTTCGCCGGACCGGCATGGCGTGTGAGGGTGGAACAGGAAAGCGGCGCGCCTTTGTGGGTGACCATGCAGGCGCCGCCTTCCGTTGGAGACGGTGTTTCCATATCGGCCGATTGGTCTAAGGCCTTTGTTTTTGCGGGATAATTTCTGAAACCCCGGTGTGGCGGCGCGAAGCCTTGCATTCTGGCGCGCCGCTGATATTTTGATATTGAGAATTATTCGCAAAAAAAAGATCGGAGACATATTCGTGATCAGCGCTCGTAAATGGACCGCCGCATTCCTCATGCTGCTTGGCGCCGCTGCTTGCAGCGATGAAGGGGAGGGTGAATCGAGCGCTTCGCGTCCGATCACCGGCGACGTCAATGTTTATTCAGGGCGCCATTATGATTCCGATATTGTCCTGTTCGATCAGTTTACGGAAGAAACCGGAATTCGGGTCAATCTGATCGAAGCTGGCGGGGACGCATTGATCGAGCGGATCACGCAGGAAGCGGAGGCCAGCCCCGCCGATATTTTCATGACGGCCGACGCCGGCATTCTCTGGCGCGCCGATCAGCGCGATGTTTTCCGCGCTACAGACAATGATACGTTCAACGAACATGTGCCGGCGCAATATCGCCATCCCGACGGAAAATGGTTCGGGCTTTCAAAGCGCGCGCGCATTATCATTTACAACAAGGAAATGGGCTTGCCGGAAGGGCTGGAGACATATGAAGATCTCGCCGACCCAGCCTATCGCGGCATGATATGCGTCCGGTCGTCCTCGAATATTTACAATCAATCCCTGCTTGCCTCGATTATCGCTCATGACGGCGCCGAAGCCGCTCAGCGCTGGGCTGAAGGCGTCGTTGCAAATTTCGCGCGCAAACCGCAAGGCAATGACACGTCGCAAATAGAGGCGGTCGCTGCGGGTATCTGTCGCCTTGGCATCGTCAATTCCTATTACACGGCGCGTTTTAAAGGGTCGAAAGACGGCAAGGCGGCGGCCATCGGTGAGAAGTTCGAACTCTTCTTCCCGAATCAAAACGGCCGCGGCGCCCATGTGAATATTTCCGGCGCCGGTGTAACCAAACATGCGCCCAATGCGGAAAACGCTGAAAAGCTGATCGCATTTCTCCTGCGTGATGAGTCGCAGCGCGCCTTTGCAAGCGGCAATAATGAATATCCTGTGGTTTCCGGGATTGCGCCTGAAGGCCCCATTGCGGCTTATGCGGAGTTCAAGGCTGACGATCTTCCGGCCTCTGCGCTGGGCGAGCATCAGGCGGAAGCGGTGAGCATTTTTGACCGCGCAGGCTGGCCCTGATTGTAAAACCGGTGCTAGCGTCGAACGATGCAAGCGCCGTCCCTTACAGAGTTGAAACAACACGCTGAAAAAGGCGATGCGCGCGCGCAATATATGCTTGCTGCGCAGTTGAGCGGCGCCGGTGAAAAGCAAGAGGCTGAACGCTGGCTCAACGCCGCTGCGGCGCAAGGCTTTGGCGATGCGCTCTATACTTTGGCAACGCGAAGGCTCGATCACGGCGGCCTCGGCGACGCTGCTGATATGCTCGTGCGCGCGGTGAAAGACGGCTCAACGCCGGCCCGAAGGTTGCTCGGCGTTTTGTATGCCATGGGGCTTGGGGTTGCGCGTGACTGGGGCAAGGCGGTTGCGCTTGTGACCGGCGCGGCGCAGGCGGGCGATCCAGCCGCCATGCGTGAACTATCGATGCTGCTTTTCGCCGCCGATCCCGATGACAAGGACGGCGCCAATCTTCTGGCGATGGCCGCGCCGCGCGATCCCGTCGCCGGCGCGGTGGCTGTGCGCCGTTTTACGCTTGGGCGCGCTTTTAGTGATGCGGCGGCGGCGCGCGGGCATCTCGAACTCTTGGAACGCGTGCAATATCCGCATGCCGGGTCGCTACGCGCTGCGTTTGATAAGCAAACCGAGCAGCAAAGCTTTCAGCCGTCGCCGCCGAACTGGACCCGTATTACAGAAAAGCTCGCAGAGGAGCCTGCGGTGTGCGAGATCGAACCGGAGGCGGTTTGTGAAACGCCGGCGGCTCGGGCCTTTCGAGCCGTCTTCTCCCCGGAAGAATGCGAATATGTAATCGCCGCCTCGGCGCGGCTGCTGGCGCCATCGCAGATTTCAGATCCCCGCACCGGTGCGCCGGTGCAGGACCCTTACCGGACGTCGCTGACCGCAATCCTGTCGCTTGTCGATCTCGATCTGGCCCTTGTCATGATCAACCGCCGTCTGGCGGCGATGGCGGGGAGGCCGCCGGAAACTGGCGAATGCCTTGGGGTGCTTTATTACGCCGAAGGTCATGAATATCGGCCCCATTGCGATTGGCTCCCCCCGGGGCCCGACCTTGATCGCGGCGGCCAGCGCTCGGCTACGGGTCTGATCTATCTCAATGACGAATATGACGGGGGCGAAACGCACTTTCTGGTCCCCGACCTTGCCTTCAAGGGCGGGACGGGAGACGTTCTGGTATTCGAGAATCTATCGGATGAGGGCGATCCAACGCCCCATTCCCGCCACTCGGGGCGACCGGTTCTTGAAGGGAAGAAATGGTTGGGGTCCACCTGGTATCGGGAAAAAAACTACCGTCACTAGGGTTTCCAAATTGATATAACAAAGATATAACATTCCCAGCCGGACGGAGGATATAGTTGTGGCCAATCACACGCATGATCACGACGAGGGGGGCTCCCGCAAACGCCCCGCAGGGTTGCTGAAAAATGAAAAGCTCGTCTGGGACGTGCTGGCCGCCAGCAGGGACCCGCTAAAGGCATATGAAATTCTCGACCGATTAAAGGAGCGCGGGGTGCGCGCGCCGATGACGGTCTATCGCGCCCTCGATGGGCTTGAGGCCAAGGGGCATATTCACAAGCTTGACGGGCTGAATGCGTTTGTCGTGTGCAACCATGAAGGCCCGCATGTGGTGCAGGCTTTTCTTGTCTGCGAAACCTGTTCCACGGTTAAGGAGCTTGAGGTGATCGCGGTCGAGGCCGACATTGCGCCGGCCGTTCGCGCCGCCGCTTTTGACATGCACACGGCCCGCCTTGAAATCAAAGGCAATTGCAGCGCCTGCGCATCGATTACCAAGGCCAACGTCGCGTAAGTTTTTCTGCAAGTCATTATCAGGCCGATTGACTCTGAAAACGGCGCGCCTAATGTCTCGCCATGTTCGACCTATGGCGAACACGCAGCATGCGGGAGAGACCGCGCGGACCTCGTGATTTGAGATTTCGCCGGCGCCGAAGGAGCAACCGCCCCGGAAACTCTCAGGCAAAAGGACCGCTTGTTGCTGTACAGGCTGGAAAGCGGGTGGCGCTGATTTGATGCGCTGCTCCACCGACGGAGTAAGCAAGACGGGCGGTTTTCTGACCGCAGCTTTTGCGAAATCTCTCAGGTTCCCGTGACAGCCGGGGTCGCCGTAAAGCGCGGCGATTTTGTCATGGGAAAACTCAATGTCGGCCAACGATCACAGCACGCTGAAAACAACACCTCTCTATGATCTGCATTCGTCGCTTGGCGCCAAGATGGTGGAGTTCGCCGGCTATGCGATGCCGGTGCAATATCCTGCAGGCGTCCTAAAAGAACATTTGCATACGCGCGAAAGGGCTGGTCTTTTCGATGTCTCTCATATGGGGCAAGCGTATCTGCGCACGACAGAAGCGAAGCTTGGAACCGATGAGGCCCATGAGAAAATCGCCTCCGCTATTGAGGCCCTTGTTCCCGGCGATATCAAAAATCTGAAAAAAGGTAGTGTTCGCTACACGGTTTTGTTGTCGGAGGAGGGCGGCGTCCTCGACGATTTGATGATCACCCGTCTTTTTTTTGATCAGTTTCAGGGCATGTTGTCGCTGGTCGTTAACGCCGCCATGAAGGAACACGACTTCGCGCTCATCCATGAAAAACTTCAAGGTGTGGCGACGCTGGAGGTCATGACGAACCGCGCGTTGATCGCCGTGCAAGGTCCGAAAGCAGCTGAAGTCGTCAATAGGCTGGTTCCCGGAAGTATCGATCAGCCGTTTATGACTGCGCGGCCGCATTTTTGGCCGGCGTCTGACGATCAAGCCTTCATCGTCGTCAACCGCCTCGGCTACACCGGTGAGGACGGCTTCGAGATTTCTGTGCCGGACACCCATGCGGAATTGTTGACCAGAGCGTTACTTGCAGCGCCGGAAGTCGAGCCCGTCGGCCTTGGCGCCCGCGATTCCTTGCGCCTTGAAGCCGGGCTTTGTCTCTATGGTCACGATCTGACGTCGGAAACATCGCCCATTGAAGGCAATATCAGTTTTGCGGTCGGCAAGCGCCGCCGCGCGGAAGGCGGCTTTCCGGGCGCCGCCCGCATTCAGCGTGAACTTGCCGAAGGGCCGAAAAGGCTGCGCGTGGGGCTGCGTCCTGAAGGCCGGGCGCCCGCTCGCGAAGGGGCGGAAATTCAGTCTACGGATGGAAAAACCATCGGCGCTGTGACGTCAGGTGGTTTTGGGCCCAGCGTCGGCGCGCCCGTCGCCATGGGCTATGTCGACGCCGAACATGCAAAAACGGGAACACAGGTGAATTTGATTGTGCGCGGAAAGCCGCTGCCCGCGGTGGTCGCCGACATGCCGTTTACGCCACACAGATATTATCGCGGTTAGGAGAGAGCAATGACTGTAAAATACACCGAAGACCATGAATGGCTGAAGTCTGAAGGCGATGTCTATGTCATCGGCGTCAGCGCTCACGCGGCGGAACAACTGGGAGACGTCGTCTTTGTAGAATTGCCGGAAGTGGGCAAGACCTTTGCGAAGGGCGATGAAATGGCCGTCGTTGAATCGGTGAAAGCCGCTTCCGATGTCTATGCGCCGATTTCTGGCGACGTTGTTGAGGTCAACAACGCCATCGTCGATGAGCCCGCAAAAGTAAATGAAGATCCGCAAGGCGCCGCCTGGTTTGTAAAGATCAAACCGTCGAACCCGGCGGAGATCGACGCGCTGATGGATGAAGGCGCCTACAAGGACTTTGCAGGCAATTCGTAAGCTGTTGTACGGCGATAAAAGGAATGTTTGATGCGATATTTGCCCCATAACGACATCGACCGGCAGGCGATGCTGAAAGCCATCGGCGTATCGAATATCGACGCGCTATTTTCTGATGTGCCGAAGGACGCCCTGAACGCCAAATTCGATCTCCCTGATCATATGGGCGAGATGGAAGTGGAGCGCGCGCTCGGGGTAATGGCGGCAAAAAACCGGGCGGCCGGGGCGGGGCCGTGTTTTATTGGCGCCGGCGCTTATAAACACCATATCCCGGCGACGGTGGATCACATCATTCAGCGCTCGGAATTTCTGACCGCTTACACGCCATACCAGCCGGAAATCGCGCAAGGCACGTTGCAGTATCTGTTTGAGTTCCAGACGCAGGTTGCCGCGCTCACAGGCATGGAGGTTGCAAACGCCTCCATGTATGACGGTTCGACCGGTTGCGCCGAGGCGGCGTTGATGGCCCGGCGCGTCACCAAGAAAAACAAGGTGCTGCTTTCCGGCGGACTTCACCCGCATTACGGCGCGGTGACGCGCACCAATCTTGAGCTGGTGGACGCAACTGTCGCGCAGGCGCCCATTGATGTGGATGCGTCTGAAGACATCGCATCGCAAATCGATGACGAAACCGCCTGCGTCATCGTTCAGTCGCCGGATGTGTTCGGCAATGTCCGCGATCTGACGCCGATTGCAGAGGCCGCGCACGCGCATGGCGCAATGCTCGTCGCGGTGGTGACCGAGGCGATTTCCTTCGGCGCCTTGAAAAGCCCCGGCGAAATGGGCGCCGATATTGTCGTTGGCGAAGGCCAGTCCATCGGCAACGGCCTCAATTTCGGCGGCCCTTATGTGGGCCTGTTTGCAACCCGCCAGAAATATATCCGCAATATGCCGGGGCGTCTTTGCGGCGAAACAACGGACGCCGAAGGCAAACGCGGTTTCGTTTTGACATTGTCGACCCGTGAACAGCACATTCGCCGCGATAAGGCGACGTCGAACATCTGCACCAATTCCGGCCTGTGCACCCTCGCTTTCACGATCCATATGACGCTGCTTGGGGAGGCGGGTTTGCAAAAACTTGCAATGCTCAATCATGAAGCGGCGTGCAAAACCGCCGACGCGCTAGGACAAGTCAACGGCGTCGAAGTGGTCAATAAATCCTATTTCAACGAATTCACCCTGCGCCTGTCGAAAGACGCATCTGGAGTTGTCGATCAGCTTGCGGAGGAAGGCGTCCTTGCGGGCGTGCCCGGCGCGCGCCTGTGGCCGCATGACAAAGAAGCCCACAATCTACTGATCGTCGCCGCGACGGAGTGTGTGACGGATGAGGATATCAAGACATTTTCATCGAAGCTCGCGGGGGCGCTCTGACAATGTTAGAGTTTGCATTATTGATGCTTGCTACAGCGCAGTTTGATTGTGATGCAAACTCGAATGTTTCCGAGTGTCGTTGGAGTGGTAGGCCATCAGAAAATGTGGTTGCGCAATATACTGTCGCATGTGGGGACGACCAGTATTCTTTGTCGATCGCTCGGACTGAGTCAGGCGACGTTTCCGGATCTGATTTCTCCAAAGACGTCTCGCTAGTAGGCCTTAGAAAAAATGAAACTCCCGTTTCGGCGGCGCTTTTTGATGCTGTGCACGACTTGCTAGAGCCCTATGGAAATGTCGTTTTGAGTTTTGCCTGTGGTGTTGCTGTGGATGGCGATAATCGTCGTTCGCAATTTGATGGAACGCTTGGAATCAACATTACAGGGGTTTTGAAGGAACGTTCGAAAGAAGCACGCCAAAAGTGTTTGAGCTCGGGGAAATATTACGATGAGAGGGTGCGCACATCGATAATCATATCCGAAGATCGTTTTCATAGAAGCTATCCGCTCGGTCCCATTTGTGTGCCTCTGGATCAAGACTCATCTGGCGGTGAGGAAAGAACTTTGAACTTTGGTGAAGTAGAATGACCATGAACAATCAAGGCCGCCCCACTGGTGCGGGCGAAGCGACCGCAAGCAATGTGAAAACCTTCACCGGCAACAAGGCGCTGCAGATCGAAGAAGCGTTGTCCTTCGAGATCGGCTCTTTTGAGCAGACCGGCGTCGATCTGCCGGAACCGGCATCAAATGCAAACCGCTTGGGTGGCCTCGACCGCAAGAGCGACATCGGACTGCCGGGGCTTTCCGAGCCCGAGACCATGCGCCACTTCGTGCGTCTCAGCCAAAAGAACTACGCCATCGACATGGGGCCGTTCCCGCTCGGGTCATGCACCATGAAACACAATCCGCGCCTCAATGAGAAAATGGCGCGGCTGCCCGGTTTCGGCGATCTTCACCCGCTGGCGCCGGAAAGCGCAGTGCAGGGCGCGCTTGAACTGATCGACACGCTCGCTTTTTGGCTGAAAGAATTGACCGGTATGCCCGCTGTCGCCATGTCGCCAAAAGCCGGCGCGCATGGCGAGCTTTGCGGCATGATGGCGATCAAGGCGGCGCTCGAAGCGCGCGGAGAAGCGGGAAAGCGCAAGCGCGTGCTGGCGCCGGAATCCGCCCATGGCACGAACCCCGCGACTGCAGTGCAATGCGGTTTTACGGTGGAGAATATTCCCGCCGACAAAACCGGGCGGGTCGATCTGGAAGCGCTGAAAGCGAAGCTGGGCGACGACATCGCCGGGATCATGGTGACCAATCCCAATACTTGCGGACTTTTTGAGCGCGACATTCGCGCCATCGCCGACGCGGTGCATGAGGCGGGCGGCTATTTCTATTGCGACGGCGCGAACTTCAACGCCATTGCAGGGAAAGTGCGGCCCGGCGATCTTGGCGTCGACGCCATGCATATCAATCTGCACAAGACCTTTTCGACGCCTCACGGCGGCGGCGGTCCGGGTTCCGGCCCAACGGTTTTATCGGAGGCGCTCGCGCCGTTCGCGCCGGTGCCTTATGTCATCTGCGAAGACGGAAAATACAGCCTTGTGGAGACCCGCCGCGCGGCGAAAGCGGAGGGCGAGAGCGTCGAAAGCCTCGGCCGCCTCACCGCGTTCCATGGCCAGATGGGCATGTTCGTGCGCGCGCTCTCCTACATGATGAGCCACGGCAAGGATGGCGTGCGCCAGGCGTCGGAAGACGCCGTCCTCAACGCGAATTATGTGCTTGCGCGGCTCAAGACCGAAATGACGCCGGCCTTTGAAGGTCATTGCATGCATGAAGCGTTGTTTGATGACCGGTTCCTGAAAGACACGGGCGTTGAGACCATCGATTTTGCGAAAGCCATGATCGACGAGGGGTATCACCCCATGACCATGTATTTTCCGCTGGTCGTCCATGGCGCCATGCTGATCGAGCCAACAGAGTCTGAATCCAAACGCGAGCTTGATCTTTTTTGCGGCGCGATGCTGAGCCTTGCGAAACGCGCCAAAGCGGGCGAGGCGGACGCCTTCAAGGCGGCGCCGGTTTACGCGCCGCGTCGCAGGCTCGATGAAACGGCGGCGGCGCGCCACCCGGTTCTTCGCTGGACGCCGGCGCAAAAGGCCGAAGCGGCTGAGTAGGCCGCACCGGAAAGCTCACGGCGCATCACTTTTTCTACAGCGGTGCGCCGATTGGCTTTCACCGCGAAAACATAGAGGATAAGGCTCGCGCCAGATTTATAAGAGGGCGAGGGTCATGGATTTACTTACCAGAGTTACGATGACGGGGCTGGAGCTTCTGTCGACGATTTTCATTTTTGTTGTCGGGATCACGGTGCTCGCTGTCATCGTCATGTATTTTTCCGACAAGTCGCAGTCACGCGATGCGGTTCGTCATAATTACCCGGTGATCGGACGCTTCCGCGATCTCTTTACGCGGCTCGGAGAATTCTTTCGGCAATATTTCTTTGCGCTCGATCGCGAGGAAATGCCGTTCAACCGCGCCGAGCGCGACTGGATCTACAAATCCGCCAAAGGAAAAAACAACACTCATCCTTTTGGCTCGACACGCAATCTGACCCTTGTCGGCTGCCCGATTTTTATCAATTGCGCCTTTCCGCGCCTGGATGAAGAAGCCACCGATCCGCCGGCGGTGGAATTCGGTCCGTACACGCCAAATCCCTATCTGGCGCCGTCGGTGATCAATGTTTCGGCCATGAGTTACGGGTCTTTGTCGAAGCCGGCCGTGCAGGCGCTGTCGCGCGGCGCCGCGCTCGCGGGCTGTTATATGAATACGGGCGAGGGCGGTCTGGCGCCCTATCATCTGGAGGGGGGCTGTGACATTGTCTTTCAGATGGGCACGGCGAAATATGGCTGCCGCGACGATGCGGGCATGCTCGATGACGCCAAGCTTGCGACAATCGCCGCTCATTCGTCTGTAAAAATGATTGAAGTGAAACTGGCGCAGGGCGCAAAACCCGGCAAGGGGGGCATCTTGCCCGGCGTCAAAGTCACGAGAGAAATCGCGAAGATCCGGCACATCCCCGTGGGCAAGCCGTCGATCTCTCCCAACCGTCACCCGGAAATCGACAATGTGGAAGAGCTGCTCGATTTTATCGATCGTGTCCGGCGCGTGTCGCAATTGCCAACCGGTTTTAAAACGGTGATGGGCGCTTATGGTTGGGTCGACGATTTGTGTGACGCGATTGAGCGTCGCGGGATAGAGTCGGCGCCCGACTTCATCACCCTTGATGGCGGCGATGGCGGCACCGGCGCCGCGCCGATGTCGCTGATGGATAATGTGGGTCTGCCGTTGAAACAGGCATTGCCCATGTTGACCGATATTCTCGAGCGTCGCGGGCTTCGACAACGCATCAAGGTGATTGCATCAGGCAAGCTGGTGACGCCGGCGGAGGTCGCCTGGGCCTATTGCGCCGGGGCCGACGTGGTGAACACGGCGCGCGGCTTCATGTTTTCCATTGGCTGCATTCAGGCCATGCGGTGTCACACCAATAATTGCCCCACTGGCGTCACGACGCACAAAAAGCACTTGCAAAGCGGCCTCGATCCGAAAGTGAAAGCGAAAAACGTCGCGAACTATGTGGAGAAGATGCGCAAGGATGTGGCGATGATCGCGCACTCTTGCGGCGCGCCGCACGCCCGTGCGCTCAAGACCATACATGTGCGCATTCAACAAGCGGACGGAACGTCCGTGCCGCTGGACGAATTGCTCGCCAAGCGCCGCCCAAAGGCGCCCCATGAATATAAAAACACCTGATTGGTGTCTGTTCTGCTTTTCGCGCTTTACGAAGCTGCGGCGGCGCTTACAGTTGCGCCATGGCTTGGGAAAAAGAACTTGAAGATTTAAAACGTCGCGCAGCGCTCGCCGAAAAGATGGGCGGGGCGGAAAAAGTCGCGCGACAGCATGGGCGCGGCAAGCTTGATGCGCGTGAGCGTCTTCGCCGTCTCCTGGATGAAAACTCTTTTCGCGAATTCGGCAAGATTGCGGGACGCGGGCGTTATGATGCGCAAGGCGAGCTGACGGACTTTTCTCCTTCAAATTTCATCTTCGGGCGAGGGCGCATTCACGACGCGCCGGTTGTCGCCAGCGCAGACGATTTCACTGTGCGCGGCGGGGCGGCGGACGCAGCCATTCATCGCAAATTCGCCATGGCCGAACAGATGGCGCACGAACTTCGTCTGCCTTTGATCCGCATGATTGACGGTACGGGCGGTGGCGGGTCCGTCAAAATGCTGGAGGAGATGGGCTTTACCTATGTGCCATTCGTTCCCGGCTGGGAACATGTGGTCAAGAATCTGAAAACCGTTCCCGTGGTGGCGCTGGCGCTGGGACCGACAGCGGGGCTCGGGGCAGCGCGCATGGTCGCCTCCCATTATTCGGTGATGGTGCGCGGGCTCTCGCAGATTTTTACCGCCGGGCCTGCAGTCGTGTCCGGTCTCGGGACGGGCGAAAATCTCGACAAGGAACAGCTCGGCGGCGCGGATATTCATGCGCGCAATGGCGTCATCGATGACGAGGCCGAAAGTGAAGACCAGGCCTTCGCCATGGCTCGTGCATTTCTTTCCTATCTCCCCTCCTATGCGGGCGCGCCGCCGGAACGCCTGGACACAGGCGACCGACCGGACCGCAAAGAAAAAGCGCTCCTTTCCGCCGTGCCGGAAAGCAAGCGTGAAGCCTATTCCATGCGCAAGATTTTGGAGATGGTCGCTGACAAAGGTAGCGTTTTTGAAATGGGCAAGCGCTGGGGCCGCGCGGCGATCACGGCCTTTGCGCGCTTTGACGGCTGGCCGGTCGCGGTGCTCGCCTCCGACCCGACATTTTTGGGCGGATCGTGGACGTCGGATACGGCGGAAAAGGCGCGGCGGTTTGTTCAGCTAGCGGAGTTGTTTCGCCTGCCGGTCATTCACCTCGTGGACAATCCCGGCTTCATGATCGGGCTTGAGGCTGAGCGCGCCGCCACCATCCGGCGCGGCGTCGACGCCATGAACGCCATTTACGACGCGACCATTCCCTGGGCGACGGTGATCATCCGCAAGGCTTACGGCGTCGCCGGCGCCGCCATGTCCGATCACACGCGCTTTCAATATCGCTTCGCCTGGCCGTCGGGTGACTGGGGCTCCTTGCCGATGGAGGGCGGGGTTGAGGTCGCCTACAAATCAGAGCTTGAAAAGGCTGAAGATCCTGCTGCGGCGCTCAACGAAATCAAGGCGCGCCTTGCGCAGGTGACATCGCCATTCCGCACGGCGGAACATTTCCTTGTGGAAGACATTATCGACCCGCGTGAGACACGGCCGCTCTTGTGTGAGTTCGCGGCGCTCGCCTACCGTCAGTAACTCGCCGTCGTCACGCCTTGCGCGCCCGGATAGGGACCATTGACCGCGAGGAATGCGCGGTAATCGGCGAGTTCGTCCTGCGCCAATTCATAGTCCCTGCGAAGCGGTCCGAATGATCGTTTCACGCGCTGTTTTTCCTCGTTGAGATTTTTGAGATCGGCGAGAATATCGACGCGTTCAAGATGAGGGGTCGCGGGGGAGATGAGCGCGGCTTCGGCGTGATCGATCTGATGATTGATTTCCTGCAGGCGTTTTTCTGCGCTCGCGAGGGCATGCTCGGTGTGCGCGACATCGTTTCTCAGAACAAAAAGCTGATTGCCCTGCTGGTAAGCGGTGACAAAGGAGCCTTCTTCAGGCCCGGTGCATACGCCATAATAACGCCCGCCGCGCGCGCCAATGGTGAACGCGTTTGAGGCCTGACAATATTCGATGAGGCCTGCATCACGGCCCGCGAGATAGGCGCTCATGTCTGGCGTAACGCCCGCTTTCTTCGCGCAGGCCTGACGGTGTGACGACACCGCGCTCGCTGGGGCGCCGCGCGCGCCGTCTTCATATCCAATCGCTCGCCAGTCGGCGTAAAGACATTCGTCTTTTGACATGCCGCCGGCGCAGCCTCCTAAAGCCAGAAATGGCAAGGCGATAAACGTCGCGGAAACAGGAATACGCATGGCTCTATCCTCTCTCGAAGAGGAAAGCCTAGCCGGTCAGAGCTTAACAGCCGCCTTTGCCGATACGCCGCATTCGGTTGCTCCGCGCAACGGCTTGTTAGTCAGTTGGACGCGGAGCGGGCGAAACTGCGGCGGCCTTGCGGCCTAGTCGATGGTGAGAACGATTTTGCCCGTCGCCTTGCGGTCCTGAATCATGGAGAGCGCCTTGCCGGCTTCTTCCAGCGGGAAGCGCGCCGTGATCCTCGGGCGGATTTTTCCGTCCTCATAGAACTTGAAAATTTCCGCCACATATTCCTCGTTCTTCGCCGGATTGCGCATGGTGAAGGCGCCCCAGAAGACACCGACAATCTGGCAGGATTTGAGGAGCGTCAGGTTTAACGGAATTTTCGGAATGCCTGCGGGGAAGCCAACCACGAGGAAGCGTCCCTCCCACGCCATGGCGCGCAATGCGGCCTCGGCGTAGTCACCGCCAACGGCGTCATAAACGACATTGGCGCCGCCGCCGCACAGGGTTTTGATTTCTGTTGTCAGTTTTTTCTGCGATGCGCGGTCAAGACTGCCGCGGGGATAGATCAGGGTTTCGTCAGCGCCCATCTCTTTACAGAAAGCGGCTTTATCTTCGGAGGAAACGCCGGCGACGACTTTCGCCCCCATGGCTTTGCCCAGCTCGATCGCCGCCGCGCCGACGCCGCCCGCCGCGCCGAGGATAAACAGCGTTTCGCCAGGTTGCAGTTTTGCGCGATCACGTAATGCATAATGCGATGTGCCATAGGTCATCATGAAAGATGCGGCTTCGTCGAAAGGCATGTTGTCGGGAATTTTATGGGTTCCGGAAGCGTTTGCGATAAGATGAGTGGCGTAGCCGCCATTAACCCCGCTGGCGAGGACGCGGTCGCCTACAGCCAGGCCCTCAACGCCTTCACCGATGGCGTCGACAACGCCAGCGACTTCGCCCCCCGGGGTGAAAGGACGGGGCGGTTTGAACTGATAAAGGTCCTGAATGATGAGCGTATCGGGAAAGTTCACACCCGCGGCTTTCACTGCGATCCGCAATTGTTCTTTCCCGGGTTCGGGCGTCGGGGCCTCAGTCAGTTTGAGCGAGTCCGGTCCGCCGGCTTCGTGGCTCATCATGGCTTTCATCTGGGATATTTCCTTTCCGGACTCGTACTTCTATTTAACGGCTGCAAAGCGCCGGTCATCTTCGCTCCAGGCCGGCGCCTTTTCGATCTTTTCCAGCACCTCGTCAGCGCTGGCGGCGACCGACCACATCTCTAGGTGCTTTTCATTCATAAAGTGTTCACGAACCGCCTGCTCGAGGAGCTTGAGGCAAGGGTCGTAGTAGTTCCGTATGTTGACGATGACAATCGGCTTTGCGAACAGGCCGAGACGCTTCCAGGTGCTCGCCTCGAACAGTTCTTCAAAGGTGCCGCAGCCGCCGGGCAGGGCGACAACTGCGTCGGCGCGGTCAATCATCAGTCTTTTGCGCTCATGCAGGTCATTGACGAGATGCAGGTCCGTCAGCCCCGTGTGACCCCATTCAAGATCATACATGAAACGCGGCAACACTCCTTCAACACGGCCGCCGCGAGACAGGGCGCCGTCTGCAACCGCGCCCATGGAGCCGATGCCGCCGCCGCCATAGACGGTCGTCCATCCGGCGTCGCCAAGAATTTCCCCAAGCCGCGTCGCCGCATTCAGATAATCCGCATGCGTTTTCGGGCTTGATGCGCAGTAAACGGTAACGCGCTTCATAGGCGCCCTTTGTCCTTGCTCTCGGGTTGTTTCTTAAGCATTGTTCCAGTTCAAAGAAATGGTCAATAACAGATCACATGGGAGGACGGGGATGGTGCAAGGGCTCAATCCGGGCGCGCTCGCCGCATGGCCAATGTTGGCTTGCAAAAAGGCGGCGCGGGACACGCCAAAAGACAGGTTTTGCGCTAACGGCGCACAGGGCCGCGCCACCGGTTTCCGGCTCTAGGCGGATAGCGTGACAGAAAATTCCGCCCCCACCGCTCCGTCTACGGATCAATCATCAAAGCCTGCGTCGAGCCGCTATTCTTACTTTGTGCTTGGCGTGTTGACGCTGGTTTACACCTTCAACTTCATTGATCGTCAGATCATTGCGATCCTGTCGCCTGCGATCAAGGAAGATCTGGGTCTTTCCGACTCCATGCTGGGGCTGTTGAAGGGGCTTGCCTTCGCGGTGCTCTATACGACGCTGGGCATTCCCATCGCGTGGCTCGCCGACCGCTGGAACCGGGTCAACATTATTGCGATTTCACTGGCGCTCTGGTCTGGTTTCACCGCGCTGTCGGGGCTGACGGCGACCGCGACGCAACTGGCGCTGGCGCGTATCGGCGTCGGCATCGGCGAGGCAGGCTGTTCGCCGCCGGCGCATTCGCTGATCTCCGACTATTTCCCGAAAGAAAAACGCGCCAGCGCGCTCGCTATTTACTCTCTCGGCATCCCGTTCGGCCAGATGTTCGCATTCCTCGCGGGCGGCTGGGTGTTGCAGGAGCTTGGCTGGCGCAACGCGTTTTTTGTGGTCGGCATTCCGGGTGTTCTTCTCGCGATCATTATGAAGTTGGCGATCCGCGAACCCATTCGCGGCGCCCAGGATGTACAGGCGACAAATGTTCAGCCGGTGAAATTCTCCCAAGGCCTGAAACAACTGATGACCATACCGACCTATTGGGGCGTCATCGCCGGGGTTACATTCGCTTCGTTTACAGGCTACGGCACCGGATTGTGGATCGTTGATTTTTACCGCCGCACTTATGAGCTTTCCTATGTGGAGATTACGGTTCCGCTCGCCCTGTTGAATGGTGTCGCTTATGGAATCGGCACTTATCTCGGCGGCTATCTCACCGATAGGCTCGGCAAGAGAGGCAAGGGCGCTTATGGCTGGGTGCCGGCGCTCGGCATGTTGCTGACGATCCCCTGCGGCTGGCTGTCCTTGTGGTCGCCCAATGCGCTCGGCGCCTTTTTATGGTCAGCCCCGTTTCTCATTGGTCTCGGCATGTATCTGGGGCCGGGCTTTTCTCTGGTGCAAACGCTCGCGCCGATCAAATTGCGCGCTTTTGCGACGGCGTTCTTCTTCCTGATTTTGAATCTTATTGCGCTTGGCTTTGGCCCGCTTTGGGTCGGCGCCTTGTCGGACATCTTTGCGGCGGATTATGGCGAGGTGACCGGGCTACGCATCGCTATGACTACGCTTGCCGGGTTCAGCCTGCTTTCCGCCGGCGCGTTCTACTGGACGTCACGCAAGCTGCCTGCCGACTGGGCCAAGGCGACGGGAGAGAGATAGTGGCGGTTAAGCGCAAGGCCCCCGCAAAAAAGAAAACCGTCAAGGCGTCCAAATCAGC
This sequence comes from Alphaproteobacteria bacterium, assembly GCA_030426465.1. GTDB lineage: Bacteria > Pseudomonadota > Alphaproteobacteria > Caulobacterales > Parvularculaceae > Hyphococcus. Next base: position 44,150 of record JAUHYK010000006.1, on the reverse strand, counting down.
AGGCGCCAAAACAGTTCCGACGACGCAAAGCGTAACCGCGTTCATCAACGGTGTTGAAAATGAAACCCGTAAAAAAGACGCCAAAACCCTTGTCGCCATGATGAAGAAAGTGACGGGCGAGAAGGCGAAAATGTGGGGCCCGTCGATCATCGGGTTTGGTGAGTATCATTATAAGTATGAGAGCGGGCGCGAAGGCGACATGCTCGCCGTGGGATTTTCCCCGCGCAAGACCAACATGGCGCTTTATGTGCTCGGCTCTCTCGGAGAGGATGAGCCGCTTCTGAAAAAACTCGGCCCCTATAAAAACGGCAAAAGCTGCCTTTATATCAACGCCCTCGACAAGGTTGATCTTTCGGTGCTCGAAAAAATCGTGGCGAAATCATACAAGACCACCAAGGCGAAGTGGGGGTAGGCGTCCCGCGTCGATGTCAGGAAGGTCGCCATGGATGCGGAATTGATGAATCAGCTTGGCTTCGGAGGGCTCATTATCGCTCCGGCCGCGATTGTCGCTATCATCATGCTCGTTGTAGCGGCGAAAGGCTTGCGCCGCGGCGGCGCGGGCGCCGCTTTTGGGGCGTTTCTTATCGCAATTGCGGGAGTCGCCTTCATCGGTGGCGGCGCCACATTTCTTGTGCGAAAGGATGCGCTTGAACGCATCATACCCGATTGCGAGGCCAGGCAAGCCGCTGCGCGCGCAGGGGCCTACCTGTTTGATTGTGAGAGCGAAGGGCTGATCGTCGCCTTTCCGGTTATTGCAACGATGTTTGCGTTGGTCTTTGTCGTCATTGGCGCCGTGCTGATGCGTGTGACGCGCCGCCGCTAAGCCTTCTCGAAATGCATGACGCCCCAGGCGAGATGCCCTTGGTCAGCGCCGTCCACCCAGGATTGAAGTCCGGCGAGCATGCGATCGATATAATCCGATGAAATCTGGTCTTCGAGTTGGGGCCGGCGCTCGGCGAGTTCAGCTTTGACCCGCGCATAGTGATTGCGAAGCTGATTGGTGAAGTCCTCGATCACGACTTCGCTAAAACCTCTCTGCCCAAGCTCGCGACGATAAAAGCCAAAGGATGCAAGGCTGGTCAGATGAATGCGATCATAGATCGGTTGCAGAACACTGGCGTCCGTCAGGGCGTCGGCCTGCATTGGGTCGGTGAAAATAAACTCACCGCCTTTTTTCAGAACGCGCGCGACTTCGTCGAGCACCTTGCAGCGGTCGCCAGCGTGAAGGATGGCGTCCTGCGACCAGACGATGTCGAACGCAGCGTCGTTCGCCGGAATGTCTTCAAACGACCCTTCAAGAATGGTGATCTTATCGCTGAGCCCTTGTTCCCTGGTCAGGGCCTCATTGCGATCATTCTCCACCCGGGAAAGGTTGAGGCAGGTGACGTCGGCGCCAAAACCGCCGGCGAGCACACGCGCGGCGCCGCCATAGCCGGAGCCGATATCCAGGACACGGGCGCCGGGTTTCAGGCCCCGAAGCCTGCGCGCCATATGCAGCACTGTCTCGTGGCTCGCCTGTTTGATGGAGCGCTCGCCATCATAAAGGCCGATGTGAATGTCTTCACCGCCCCAGATGGCGGCGTAGAAATTATCGGCGTCTTCACTATCGTAATAATCGCGCGCGATTTCAGTGACGGATGCTGTCTGTTGGTTCATTAGGCTTGCTCTATGAATGTCTTGTCAGCGATATGCACAAGAAAATCCGGATCGTGCTCGTCGAATGTTTCCTGAAAGTCGCCATAGGTATTCACGCGCTGGAACCCGACTTCCTTCATCAGATTGCGCATATAGGCTTTGCGCAAGGGAAACATGTTGAGATAATACTCGGAGCCGTCAGGGAAGGTGTAGCGAAAGCGCGCCAGAGAATTGTCCATGTGGGCGGGCTCGGCCGTGACCTTGTCGCCGCAATAATAATATTTGTGTTTGCTGTCGAAGCCTACATCGAGAATAGCGTCGTAATTGCGTTGGTCGAGAATGAGAATGCCGTCATGTTTCAAGGCGGCGTAAAACTCTGCAAGTGCGCGGCGGCGGTCTTCTTCCTTGAAAAGATGGGTGAAGGAATTCCCGAGACAAATAATAGCGTCGAATTTCCCGTGAATATCCCGGTTCAACCAGCGCCAGTCAGAATGGACTGTTTTCAGCATCAAATTCCGGTCGCGCGCGTTTTCAAACGCTTTGGCGACCATTTCAGCAGATCCGTCGACGCTGGTGACGTCAAAGCCGGCATTCAGGAGCTGAACCGAATGGAAACCCGTGCCGCAGGCGACATCGAGCACGGTTTTCTTGCCGCGCGCTTTCAACATATCGATGAAAAACTGGCCTTCGCTTCTGGCCCGGGCGTCCCAATCGATCAGGTCATCCCACTTTTCGACAAACCCGCGGATGTATTCTTCCTGGTAATGGTCGGTTTCGCGGACCTCAATGGGATTGTCGCCAAAATCCTGCGCCTGCATATCATTATTATGTCGTTCTGTCGTAATCTGTTGATCTGAAGTCATGAATCTCTCTCTCCGCTTTATTCAAAAGCTCCGCGACCCGCGGAATTGCTTGGCGCAAATCGGCGCAGTTCGAGTCACGATTTCTGATTTCGGGCGCAGCCTAACGCGATGTTCTGGTGATTTGAACCGTGAAATTGGAATTTTTTTGATGTTTTTTCGGTTTTTCAACGGCTTTATTGCATTTTAATAATCAGTATAATGATGAAATTGATGAAACTTAACATTATTGACACACTTATGACGCGTAAGTTTCTTGAGCGAACAAGGCAGGGTTTTTCAGATGAGCGCATCGATAGCGGAATTGAATATTGGTCAGCAGACAGAATCAGACTGGCCAGAAGTCTGGCGTGTGATTGAGCCGGCTTTTCGCGCCGGTGAATCCTATCCTTTGCCACGCCATGTCGGCGAGGAAGAAGCAAAACGCTATTGGATCAAAACTGACGGTTTTAACGCCGTCGCGCGTGATCACGACGACAAGGTTCTCGGTGTTTATTATTTGCGCCCCGATCAAGGCGGTCCGGGCGATCATATTTGTAACGCAGGTTACGTTATCGCGGAGGCTGCGCGCGGTCGCGGGCTGGCGACGACGCTCTGTCTTCAGTCACAGGATCAAGCGCGCGCGATGGGTTTTCGCGGCATGAAATTCAATCTGGTGGTGTCGACGAACGAACCGGCGGTTAAAGCCTGGAAGAAAGCCGGAATGGAAATCATCGGGACTGTGCCCGGCGCGTTTCGTCACCCTGCGCGCGGCTTTGTCGACGCCTATATTATGTTCAGTGCGCTCTAGGATAAATCCATGACCCAGCCTTACGATGTTGAGTTTGCGTCTCAGGAATATCAGAAATGGCTGGTCGCGCTGAAAGAGGCGGCGATGCTCGCGACCCTCAATCAGTCACAGGCGATGATGCGCGCCGTCATGGAGGAATTGCGCGACAGCGTTAGCGACGAAGACGCGCTGGCGATCGCTGACGCGCTTCCGGCGCTCGCGCGCGGCGTCATGCTTGAGGGTTGGGTGCTGGGCGCGAAGAAACACACCATCGCCTCCGGAAAAGGATTTTACGAGCGCCTTGTTTCACGGCTGGAGCCCCATCAGCCACCGCCGGAAGATATCGCCGAGGCTGTGTTCTCGGTCTGGCGAAAGGAATTGCCGCCTCACAAGGCGAAACAGGTGGCGGAAAAGCTCCCTGAGGCGCTGCGCCCGCTCTGGGCCGGGTGAGAGGCTTTCCTTGTGAAGCGCGCCCGCTTGCGGCTATAGACCGGGCTCGAATTCAGGAAAGTTCTCATGGCCCGCATCCTCATCACCTCGGCGCTCCCCTATATCAATGGAATCAAGCATTTGGGGAACCTTGTGGGCTCCATGCTGCCGGCGGATGTCTATGCCCGGTTCAAGCGCCAGCAAGGCGATGAGGTGCTTTATATCTGCGCCACGGATGAGCATGGCACGCCGGCGGAGCTTGCGGCCCGGGCCGCCGGCCAGGATGTCGCCGATTATTGCCGCGAGCAGCATGAGATCCAGAAACAGGCCGGCGCCGAGTTCGGCCTGTCCTTCGATCATTTCGGCCGCTCGTCCAATCCGCCGAACCATCGCCTGACGCAGCATTTCGCCCATGTGCTGGAAGGGAAGGGCCTCATCGAAGAGCGCACTGACGAGCAGGTCTATTCGATCGACGATGAGCGGTTCTTGCCGGACCGTTATGTTGAGGGCACATGCCCCCATTGCGATTACGAAAAGGCGCGCGGCGACCAATGCGATAATTGCGGACGCCTGCTTGATCCGACGGATTTGAAAGATCCTTATTCGGCGATTTCCGGATCGAAGAATGTGGAAGTGCGCGCAACGAAACACCTTCATCTCCTGCAAGGCCAGATGCAGGATCGCATCGCTGAGTGGATCAACTCGAAACCGCACTGGCCGCAGCTGACGAAATCCATTGCGCAAAAATGGCTGAAGGAAGGGCTTCGCGACCGTTCGATCACGCGCGATCTGAAATGGGGCATCCCTGTCGCCTATGAAGGCAAGGCCCGGCCCGGATTTGAAAACAAGGTTTTCTATGTCTGGTTCGATGCGCCCATCGAATATATCGCGGCGACAGAGGAATGGTCCGACAAGACGGGCGAAAACTGGGAGCGCTGGTGGCGCACCGACAAGGGCGCCGAAGACGTCACTTATGTGGAATTCATGGGCAAGGACAATGTCGCCTTTCACACGGTGAGTTTTCCCGCCACCATTCTGGGCTCGGAAGAGCCGTGGAAGCTTGTGGACACATTGAAGTCGTTGAACTGGCTCACCTGGTATGGCGGCAAATTCTCCACCAGCCAGAACCGCGGCATTTTCATGGATCAGGCGCTGGAATTGTTGCCCGCCGATTACTGGCGCTGGCATTTGATGGCGAATGCGCCGGAATCCGACGACGCGTCCTTCACGCTTGAGCATTTTGCATCGGTTGTGAACAAGGACCTTGCGGATGTTCTCGGCAATTTCATAAACCGCATCACCCGCTTTTGCAGCGCGCGTTTTGGCGAAACGGTCCCGTCCGAAGGCGCCTATGGCGAACCGGAAGCGGCGCTTGAAAAAGAACTCGACGCCAAGATCAAATCCTACACGGATAATCTTGAACAGATGGAGTTCAGGAAAGCTTTTGCGGACCTGCGCGGGATATGGGTCGCGGGCAACGAATATCTGCAAGTCGCGGCGCCGTGGACCGTCATCAAACAGGATAAGGATAAAGCCGCAGCCTCAGTGCGTTGCGCCCTGAATTTGATCGCGTTTTTTGCAGTGCTGTCACGCCCTGTGATCCCATTCACGGCGGACAAGATGTTCGCTCTATTCGATCTCGATCCGGCAAAGGCTTCGGCCTGGCCGGGCTCCGCCAAAGAAGCGCTTTCGCGGTTCAAGGGCGGGGAAGCGTTCACGCCGCCAGATGTTCTCTTCGCCAAGATCGAGGACGATCAGGTGAGCGAATGGCGCGACCGGTTCGGGGCGGAGTAAGGGAAAAACGATGCGGCGTATCGCAATCATTATTTTGTCTGTTTGTTTTCTCGCCGCCTGTTCGCCCGATGCGGAGCGTACGGCGCCGCCGCCCGCCGCGGGCGATAATGTGAATGTCATCACCGGGCTGATGGCGGCGTTCAATGACCATGACGCCGACAAGATGCGTGATTATTGGCATTCGGACGTCACCTGGATCGAGCTTTCCGGGGAGCAGGCGAGCGTGGTGACGACCAGCGCGATACAGCTCCATGACGAACTTGTGGCCTATTTCGAAGCCTATCCGACCGTTTCCTCAAGCCTTGAAAATATCAGCGTCAACGGCAATTTCATCACCGCGATTGAACGCCCCGTCTGGCAAGAGGCGGGCGAGCGGAAATCGCAGGCGTCCGTCGTTGTGTATGAAATCATTGACGGCAAGGTGAAAAGATTTTGGTATTACCCTCCGCAATAGGAGGCGTTCCCATGATGAAAGACCTGTTTTCCCTTGAGGGGCGCGTTGCGCTTGTCACCGGCGGCTCGCGCGGCATCGGCAAGATGATTGCGCAGGGCTTTCTGGAGCAGGGCGCCAAGGTTTATATCACTGCGCGGAAAGCCCCTGCCTGCGATCAGGCGGCGGAAGAGCTTTCACAATACGGGACATGCGTTTCGTTGCCGCATGACCTGTCGACCGTTGCCGGCTGCGAAGCGCTGGCGGCGGAGCTGGCGACCCATGAAAGTCAGCTCGATATTCTGGTGAACAACGCCGGCGCAGCATGGGGCGCCGATTTTGACGAATATCCCGAGAGCGGCTGGGACAAGACCATGGACCTTAATGTGAAGTCGCTGTTCTTCCTGACGCAGAAATTGCATCCGATGCTGAAAAAAGCGGCGAGCAAAGACCCTGCGGGCAAGGTGATCAACATTGCCTCGATCGACGGGATTAAAATCAATCCGTGGGAAACCTACGCCTATCAGGCGTCGAAGGCGGCGGTCATTCATCTGACGCGGCGCATGGCGGCGCGGCTTATCGAAGACAATATCTGCGTATCCGGCATCGCACCGGGCGCGTTCCCGTCGGAAATGAACAAGGCGGCGAAAGATCACGGCGATGCGGTCGCGAAAATGATCCCGGCGAAACGCATCGGCCGCGACAGCGACATGGCGGGCGCGGCGGTGTTCCTCGCTTCGCGCGCCGGCGATTATGTTGTTGGCGACACGCTCGCCGTCGATGGCGGCGTCGCCTATTCCCAGATCAGCCAGGCTTGGGGATAAGACCTGAAAATCAGGGATTAAACCCGCCGGCTTTCAAGAACGCGATTTCTTGCTGGCTCGATTTGCGCCCAAAAACCTTGTTCCGGTGCGGAAAGCGCCCGAAGCGCTTGACGATGTCGCGATGCTCAATGGCGTAGGGCAGGTTCATTGTGGTCGGCAATTGCGCCTTGAACAGCGCGACGCATTCCTCCTGCACCGATAAATCTTCCGCGTGCATGAACGGCATGTAGAAAAACGCCTTGCGCTGATAGTTGACGAGATGATCGAACCGGCGCGCCAGCGCCTCGCGCGCGACGTCGAGGGCTTGGGCGTCCTGCGCAAAGGCTTCTGGCGTATCACGATAGAGATTGCGCGAAAACTGATCGAGGATGAGGATCAGCGAAAGCGAATAAACCGGGTGCGCGCGCCAGACATCAAGGCGCCCCGCTTTCGCCGCTTCATGCAGCGCCCCGAAGCGCGTCTTGATCGCTTCGTCGAACGCGTCATCGCGCCGGAACCATTGATAGGGCTTCGTTTCCTCGAACCAGAAATAGAGGACGGCGTCGCCATTGGCGTTGGTGGGGCGGGCAATTGTTGTCACGTGGAGCACCATGTCTATTCAGCATAAACTGTTATTTGTAGATAGTCCTCATCCGCATCGTGTTCAAAATAAGAAACGTTATATTCGATCTCGATCTCTACATTGTCTGCATCAATGTGCGGCGAGTAAAATCTCGCTTTTCCTGTCCAGAGTTCGATACCTGTGTTCCCAACATAACCGACAATTTTTTGACCTTGCAGGCAGCTTAGCGCTATATTGATGTTTGCTTCCATGAACTCAGTCGATGTATGTTCGAACAACCAATCGCAAAATGTAATTGATGCTTCGTCATTTTGTCGACTGCAAGCCTTGTAGTGATCCACTAGCCAACGCCCGCCGCGCGTGAGTTTTACACTTCGACTTTCTTCCGAAGGCACAGACGCCGCAAAAGCAGATAACTGATCGCAAAAAGGGCTTTCATGTTTTGTGTTTGGCGCAGTTGCGCAGCCACCCAAAAAGCAGACAAAAAGAAATATGAACCTCATTATTCCCTACAATAACAGACATAAGCGATGTATTTATAATACGTCCTTTTTCGTCTGATTGCTATTCTAATGCCGCTTTCACCGCCTTCTTCATCACCGTCGGCACGCGCGCCTCATCGGGTCTGATCCACTGCTGAGCCGCAGATCTGCGAAAGCCTTTAGGCGCTTTGCCTTCATAAACATCGAGCGTCAGGTGAAAATGCGTGAAGGTGTGCGTCGCCTCGCCGGTCTTTTTCCATTTTGCTTTCGTCGGCGCCGACGCGAAAACATCGCCGCCGAGTTTCTCTTTCCATTCCGTGCCGGGCAGGCCCAGCATGCCGCCTAGCAGGCCTTTCTCGGGCCGCCGCTCAAACAGGATTTCGCCGCGCGTATTGGTCAGGGCGAAGACAGCGCCGATACGGTTTGGCTTTGCTTTCTTCGCCGCCTTCACCGGAAAGTTTTCCTGCGTTCCGGCTTTCTGCGCGGCGCAGTGTTTTGAAATCGGGCACAGCAAACATGTCGGCGCTTTCGGGCGGCAGATGCTTGCGCCGAGATCCATCAGGCTTTGCGCAAAATCGCCGGAGCGTTTGTCCGGCCAGATCTTTTCAAGCCGCTCCCTGATTTCGGCTTTCGCTGCGGGAAGGGGCGTTTCGATTTCATAAAGCCTTGAAACAACGCGTTCGATATTACCGTCGATGACAATCGCGCGCCGGTCGAATGCAATCGCGGCGATCGCGGCGGCGGTGTAATCGCCAATGCCGGGCAGTGCGCGCAAGCCGTCCTCATTATCGGGAAAAACACCGCCATGGTCGTTCGCCACGACAACTGCGCATTTATGAAGATTGCGCGCGCGGGCGTAGTAACCGAGCCCCGCCCATTGGCCTAGAATATCTTCCTGCGGCGCGGCGGCCATGGCGTTCACATCGGGCCAGCGCGCCAGGAATTCGCGATAGCGAGGGCCGACCGTCGCCACGGTAGTTTGTTGCAACATGATTTCCGACAGCCACACTGCATATGGATCAGGCCGCCCACGGGCTTTCGGGCCCACGCGCCAGGGCAGTTCGCGCGCATGGGCGTCATACCAGGCGAGCAATTCGCCTGAGAGTGGGGCCGTGATTGGGGATTTCTTTTTCGAAGCTTCGGACACGTTCTGGCGCAGCGGCGTTTTCTCTGTCGACGCGTCAGTGTTAGTGTGTCGCCATGCAAACGGCAAAGCCCCTATGACAACCTATCGGCCCACGCGACCGGCCCGTTCCTCCGCGCCCGCCATCGCCCGGGTGTCGGCTGGCGTATTCCGGGATCTCGCCAAACGCACAAAATTCATGGACCCGGCGCTGGCCGAGCGCTGGCCCCAGCTCGCCGGGGAAAAGCTCGCCGCGCTTTGCCGTCCCGGCCGGCTCACGGGCCGCGCGTCCGGAAAGGGCGGGGGGCGCACGCTGGAGCTTTATGTGCCCCATGGCGCGGCGGCGGCGGCGGCCGAGATGGAGCGGGACGGGCTGATCGCCCGGCTCAACGCCTATCTGGGGCCGGGCTCGGTGTCGCGCATCGCCATCATCCAGACCGGCAAGGCCCCGAAAGCGCCCATGCGGCCCGCGGCCGATAAAGGCGCGGCGGATGGGGAGCTTGGCGCGGCGCTGGCGTCCTTCAGGGCCGCCGTTCATCGCCGAAACGGCGGAAAATAAACCCCTTTTGACTTGCACAGATGCCCGCCATCGGCGATTTTGCGCACAATTCGATTTAGGTAGGCTGCGCCCCGCCGCAGCCGGTATTGAAAGGCAACTTTTGTGATGTCCCTTATCCCCGTCTCTTCACGCCGTCCGGCCCTGTCCGCCATCGCCGCCGGTGGTTTGGCGCTCCTGATCGCCGCCTGCGGCGGGGCCAATTCCTCGGAATCGGAGACCCCGGGCGCGGAGACGGCGACCGGCGGATCGATTGAAAAGCATGGCGAGGGCTCGCTTGGCGACATGGCCATGGGGGAGGCGGATGCGCCCATCACTGTGGTTGAATACGCCTCAGTGACATGCCCCCATTGCGCAACCTTCCACCAGGAGATCTTCCCGGAGATCAAGGAGAATTATATCGACACCGGTAAGGTTCGGTTCATTTTCCGTGAATTCCCGACGGCGCCAGCCAATCTTTCCGTGGCGGGCTCCATGCTGGCGCGCTGCGCCGCTGAAAAAAGCGGTGACGACGCCTATTTCGTGATCCTGAACGCCTTGTTCCAGACCCAGCGCACCTGGATTTACGGGGAGAGCCCCCGCGACGAGCTGTTGAAGGTTGCGTCCCAGGCCGGGATGAGCGCGGAGGACTTCGACACCTGCGTTCAAAGGAAAGAATTGCTTGATTTAATTAATGAAAATATCAAGGAAGGCAGCGAAAAATACGGCATCAACTCAACCCCGAGCTTCGTTGTTGAGGGACAGACGCGCCATTTTTCGAACGCCGAGGATTTCTCCAAGGCGCTGGACGAGGCGCTGGAGAAAAAAACCGATGGCGGCGCGGACGGCGAGTGACGGGCTGGGGAATAAGTCTTTGGACGCGGGGACGTCCAAGGCCTTGGCCTCGCACCAGAATCGCCGATCTCTAACGCCTTTGGAAACAGCGTCGCCAATGTGGGTGGCGGCGTTGTCGTTATCGGGAAAAGACCTGTGAAATTCACCAATGTCCGCCTTGTCGGCTTCAAATCCTTTGTCGAGCCGACCGACTTTGAAATCCGCGAAGGCCTGACCGGCATTGTCGGCCCGAATGGCTGCGGCAAGTCGAACCTGCTTGAGGCGCTGCGCTGGGTCATGGGCGCGACCTCTGCGAAGGCGCTGCGCGGTGACGGCATGGACGCCGTGATTTTTTCCGGAACGACCATGCGGCCCGCGCGCAACTGGGCCGAAGTCATCCTGACGCTGGACAATTCCGACCATTCCGCTCCGGCCGAATATAACGAACATGAAACGCTTGAGGTCTCGCGCCGCATCATCCGCAAGGAAGAAGGCACGCAGTCCATTTACCGCATCAATTCAAAGGAAGTGCGCGCCAAAGATGTGCAGCTTCTCTTCGCTGATGCGTCCACAGGCGCCAATTCTCCGGCGCTGGTGCGTCAGGGCCAGGTCGCGGAACTGATCAGCGCCAAGCCGCAGAACCGTCGCCGCCTTCTTGAAGAGGCTGCGGGCGTCACCGGTCTTCACTCGCGCCGCCACGAGGCTGAATTGCGCCTGCGCGCCGCCGAGCAAAATCTTGAACGTCTCGACGATGTTATCGGTGAGCTGGAAACGCAAAAGACCGCGCTCGCCCGTCAGGCGCGCCAGGCGACACGTTACCGCAATGTCTCCGGCGATATACGCCGCACTGAAGCGATGTTGTCTTTCATTCGCTGGCGCGATGCTGTCGAGGCGCAGGAAAAAGCCGAAGAGGGCTTGAAAGAAATCAGTGCGCTGATCGAGGAGACGGCGCGGGTCGCCGCGCTTGCGACGACGGCGCAGGCGAACGCCCATGAAGCGCTCGATCCGTTGCGTCTGGTTGAGGCGGAAGCCGCCGCCGCGCTGCATCGCCTGACGGTTGCGCGGGAAGGTCTCGACGAGGAGGCGCGCCGCGCCGAAGCGGAGCTGGCCCGTCTTTCAGGCGAGATCGAACGCCTCAAAGGCGATATGGCGCGGGAGAAAGACCTGCTTGCCGATGCGGACAATGCGGTCGAGGCCCTTTCGGGCGAAGAAGAGAGCCTGCGCGAGCGCGAGGCGTCCGAGGCCGAGCATGTGACGGCGGCGCAAACGGCCATGAACGAAGCGGCCGAAGCGCTGGAAGCGGCGGAATCGCTTTTCGATGAGAAATCGAAGGAGGCCGCCGATATCGAGGCGCGCCGCAAGGCGGTCGCCGGAAACCTTTCCGCCGCCGAGCGCCGGCTGGAAAAAATCGAAGAACAGATCCGTTCCTATACGGATGAGCGCCAGTTGATCGAGCCGACGCCGGAACAGGCGCAGGCTCTGGAAGAAGCGAAAGCGCGCTTTGCGTCTGCGGAAGAAGCCGCAAACGCCGCCGAAGCCGCCTTTCATCGCGCAGAGGAAGAACGCTCCGCCGCCGAAGAGCGTGAAACGGAACTTCGTGGTCCGTTGCGCAAGGCGGAGCAAAGCCTCACTGAGCTGGATGCGGAGCGCGAGGCCCTGCGCCGCGTGCTCGCCGCCAATGAAAGCGAAGACTGGACGCCGCTGATCGAAATGATCGAAGTCGACGCCGGATACGAGAACGCGCTTGCGGCCGCGCTTGGCGATGATCTCGGCGCTGCGGTGGATGAGGCTGCGCCCGCCCACTGGTCGCATCTCGGCGAAATGGCGGCGGACCTTTCGCTCCCCGACGGGGTCTCGCCCTTGTCGCGTTTTGTCCGCGCGCCCGCCGCGCTGACGCGCCGCCTTGCGGCTATCGGCGTCATCGAACGCGAAGTCGGCGCCGATTTGCGCGCGCAGTTAAAGCCCGGTCAGCGTCTTGTCTCGCGCGATGGCGATCTGTGGCGCTGGGACGGGTTCACGACCCATGCGGACGCCAAAACATCCGCTGCGATCCGTCTTGAACAGCGCAACCGCCTGGCTGTGCTCGATAGCAACTTTGTCGACGCAGAGGCGAGCGCAGAGGCCGCCCGCCGTGAACATGGCGAAGCGACAGAGAGCCTGAAATCGAAACAGGCGAATGAGCGTGAAGTGCGCTCGCTCTTTAATGATGCGCGCAGGGCGCTGGACAGCGCGCGCACCAATCTCAACGAGCTTGAACGCAGTCACGAACGCGCCGCCGCCCGCATTTCCTCTATCGACGAAAACCTTGCGCGTCTCGGGGAAGAAAAAACCGAAAGCGAACGCACCCGGGAGACATTGACGGCGGAACATGCGTCGTTCCCTGATGCGACATTGATCGGCGAAGGCGTAGAGAGGGCTCGTGAGCAGGTCGCCTCCGCGCGCGCTCACGCCGCAGAAACGCGCACCGCGCATAATGATCTCGCCAATGATGCGCGCCGCCGTGCCGAACGCCTGAACGAGATTGCGCGCGATAAAAATTCCTGGTCCCAGCGCGGCGACGCTGCGCGCGGCCGTATCGCCGAGATCGAAACTCATCTTGGCGACATCGTCTCCGCCCATGACGCCGCCGCCGGCGCGCCAGCCGTGATCGAGGAAAAACGCAAGGCGCTGCTCGACCAGCTTTCCGGCGCCGAGGCGCGCCGCAACGAAGCCGCCGATGCGCTGGCTGAAGGCCAGCATGTCGCCATGGAGGCGGCGAAAGCCGCGAAAGCGGCCGACACCGAAGCCGCCGAAGCGCGCGAGGCGCGCGCGCGTCTGCAGGCGCAGGCCGAGGCCGCGAGCGAGCGTGTTGATGAAGCAACGCGGCTTTCGCATGAAACCTGTGAGGCCGAGCCGGATCAATTGCTGGCGATCGCCGAGCACAAGGAAGGCGCCGACCTTCCGAACCGCGACGATGTGGAGCGCAAGCTTGAACGTTATAAGCGCGAGCGCGAAAATCTCGGCGGCGTCAATCTGCGCGCCGACGAGGAAATGCAGGAAGTTTCAACGCGCCTTGAAGAGCTGGCGGTGGAGCGCGAGGATTGCGACGGCGCCATCCGCAAACTGCGCACAGCGATCGGCAATTTGAACCGCGAAGCGCGCCAGCGTCTGCTTGAGGCGTTTGAAACGGTGAGCACAAACTTCACCGACCTCTTCAAGCGTCTCTTCAATGGCGGCCAGGCGGAGCTGCGCCTGGTGGACGCCGAGGACCCGCTCGAAGCCGGTCTGGAAATCTTTGCATCGCCTCCGGGCAAGAAGCTCACCTCCATGTCGCTGATGTCCGGCGGTGAGCAGGCGTTGACGGCGACTGCGCTGATCTTTGCGGTGTTCATGGCCAATCCGGCGCCCGTCTGTGTGCTGGACGAGGTCGACGCGCCGCTTGATGACGCCAATGTGGATCGCTTCTGCGCGATGCTGCACGAAATGGCGGGCGAAACCGAAACCCGCTTCATCGTCATCACCCACCACGCGCTCACCATGTCGCGCATGAGCCGCCTTTTCGGCGTGACCATGATTGAGCGCGGCGTGTCGCAGCTTGTCTCCGTTGACCTCACCAAGGCCGAACAGCTTGCGGCGGCGGAGTAGGGCGGCGCTTAACCCTCGGGCTTTACGAAATTGGCGTCGCGGAAAACGCGCCATTGTCCATCTGCGCCTTTCTTCAATAGCGTCAAAGTTTGTCCGGACATCTTTTTGGTTTCGCCGCCATCCGGTGGGGTGATCTGAATGTCGATCTGGTTGCGGATCCAGGCGCGCTCACCCATCACTTCCATTTCGAGGATGTCGCTTTTGCCGTCGATCTCCGGCATGTCGGAGTTGTCGCCTTGAGCGCCGGCGAACTCCTTCTTGCCGAAGGGCGGTCCGAACGGTGTGAAGAAAATAACGTCATCTGAAACAAGGTTGAGCACGGTTTCTTTGTCGCCCGCGCGGGTCGCCGCCATCCAGTCATCCACCACTTTGCGGATCGCTTTTTCGTCTTCGGTCATGGGGCAAGTTCCTTGAAAGTGGCCAGGAACGCGATTTCTAGCAGATAATTACACTTAGGTAGTCACCTAATTGTTGTTGACGGCGAGCGCTTTCCGTGATTAGTTAGGTATATGCCTAACAATGAACATGACCTCGACAATGTCTTCCAGGCCCTCGCGGACCCTACACGCCGTGCGGTGCTGGCGCGCCTCACCGAAGGCCCCGCCACGGTGAGCGATCTCGCCAAACCCTTCGAGATGGCGCTCCCGTCTTTCCTCCAGCATTTGAAGGTGCTGGAGGAAAGCGGGCTCGTGACCTCGAAAAAGGAGGGGCGGGTCCGAACCTGCGAAGCGCAGATGAAGACGCTGACGGAAGCCGAAGAATGGATCGCCCATCAGCGCGCGGTCTGGGAAGGGCGTCTCGACCGTCTCGACGCATATCTAAGAAGTCTTCAGTCCACGGAGAAAGAATGATGATCGCTGATGCAAACGACCTCACCATCGGCCGCACAATGAAAAACGTCACGCGCGAGCAAATCTGGAAAGCGTGGAGCGATCCGGAAATTCTTGCGGAATGGTGGTGTCCGAAACCGTGGGGCGTGAAAGACGTTCTGATTGAGCTGAAACCGGGCGGCGCTTTTAATACGACCATGTGCGGCCCCAATGGCGAAGAAATCCCCGGAGAAGGCTGCATCGTTTACGCCAAGGAAAAAGAATGCATCGTTTTCACCGACTGTATGACCGCCGGCTGGCGCCCGTCCGGTGAAAGCTTCATGACGGCGGTGGTCACTATGGAAGACTGCGATGAGGGCGTGCGTTATTGCGCAACGGTCCGCCATAAAAATACGGAAGACAGCAAGAAGCACGATGATATGGGCTTCCATGATGGTTGGGGCAAAACACTTGAACAGCTCGAAGACATTGCAAGAGGTTTGTGATGAGCGCGCCTGATATTGTCCATGCAGGCCTTACTGTTACGCGCGATTACGATTTTCCGCCCGAGCGCGTTTTCGCCGCCTGGTCTACCGCTGAAGCGAAGCGCCAATGGTTCGGCGCCGAGAGCGACGGTTTCGAGATTGAAGAATATCGCCTTGATTTCCGGCCCGGCGGCGCAGAGCGTTGTTATGGACGGAAACCTGGCGGCGGCGCTTTTTCCAATGACGGCGTCTATCATTATATCGTCGAGAACAGGAAGATCGTTCTGACATATTACATGACAATCGACGACGCGCCTTACTCGGTTTCCATGACGATCATCGAAATGGAGCCGCATGGAAACGGCACGCGCCTCACTCTGACCGAAGACAATGCGTTTTTGACGGGCGTGGATGAAAATGCGGGTCGGACCGAAGGCTGGGGCTGGGGGCTCGGCCGCCTTGAAGAAGCGTTAAAAAACCAGAGGCTCTCCTGATGCCGTTCATTCCCAACGAGCTTCGGATGTCGCGGGTCTATAACGCGCCGCGACCGCTGGTCTGGAAGGTCTGGACCGAGCCGAAACATCTCCAGCAATGGTGGGGCCCGTTCGGACCGGAGCGGACAATTTGCGAGATGGATTTCCGCGTTGGCGGCGAATTCAAGGTGTTGATGAAAACGCCCGATGGCGCGGTCGTGCCGGCCGCAGGCGAATATCTTGAAATCGTCGAGCCCGAACGGATCGTTTACGAGGGCGATGCGCGCGCGCCAACCGCATGCGGTTGCGGTCTGCCCCCGAAAGCGCGTGTCACGGTGTTGTTTGAGGCGTTGATGTCCTCAAAAACCCAGCTCACCATTGAAACCTATTTTCCCGACGAGAACGCGCTTCATGCGGCGAATGCGGCGGGCTTTTCGACAAGCTGGAACAGAACGCTCGACGAGATCGGGCCTTATCTTGAAAAGCTTGCAAGAGAAGCATCATGAACCTTCAACAAAAAGCTCGCACCTGTCTGTGGTTTGAAACGGGTGGGCTCGAAGCGGCGCGGTTTTATGTGTCGCTATTGCCGGACAGCCTCATTGAAAGCGAATACCCGGCCGAGCCGGGCAAAGAACCGCTCACCGTAGAGTTCACACTTTCTGGCGCGCCGTATCAGATTCTGAATGGCGGGCCGCATTACAAGCTTACCCCCGCTGCGTCGATTTCGGTCTTAACCGAAGATCAGGCGGAAACCGACCGGTTATGGGATGCGCTTCTTGCCGATGGCGGTGAGGAAAGCATGTGCGGCTGGCTTTCGGACCGGTTCGGCGTCTCCTGGCAGATCGTGCCGAAAGCGTTGATGCGCGCGGTCAGATCAAGCGACCGGGTTTCGGCGGAGCGCGCGCTGCAAGCGATGTATGACATGCGCAAGATTGACATCGCCGCCATCGAAGCGGCGTTCAAAGGCTGACATTGAGGAGAGACGCAATGACCTATGTCGATGGATTTCTGATCCCGGTTCCAAATCAAAAGCGTGATGCTTATCGCAAAGTCGCGGCCGCCTGCGCGCCGATTTTCAAAAAGCATGGCGCCCTTAGCGTCGTCGAATGCTGGGGTGATGATGTTCCCGAAGGGAAGCTTACCTCGTTCCCCATGGCCGTGAAGCTCGAGCAGGACGAAACCGTTGTGTTCTCCTGGATAACCTGGCCGTCAAAGGAAACGCGCGACGCGGGAAACAAAACCGTGATGGAAGAGATTCATGCACTGATGAAAGACGACGAGATTCCCTTTGATGGCAAGCGCATGATCTTCGGCGGCTTTGAAACGATCGTCGAAGTTTAGGCGGCGTGCTCTTTCACCAGGCCTTCGGCTTCGAGCTTCAGTTTCATGAGATCCTGCGCGACCGCCTGGGTCATCAACGCCTCTTCATTGCGGCGCGCGCGGCCCGTTATTCCCTCGCGATACCAGTTCGTCGTCTTCAGGGTGACGCGGCAATTACGGTCATCGAGCGCTTCGATGTGGTATTCCTCGCGATTGCGCTCAAAGCCGCCAAAAGGCGGGTCGGCGATGATTTTTGAGAAAAAGCCATAGGCGGCAGGCGCGTCATAGAGGTCGACGTTGAATTCGAACCGGACATCGGGAAGATTGGGGTCGGTCGCCGCGAAGCGCCCGGTCCGGGTGGATCGCTCTGAGAACTGAAAGCCACGCGCCGACAGCCGGTTGGCCGGGCTGGTGAAATCGACAAGGCCGAAAATCAGCGCCGCCGGGGCGTGTATCGTCGCCGTGCCCTCGAGCTCCAATGGCTTGATGTGCTTTTTCCTGAACAGTCCAAACATGGCCGCCTCCCCGCGATCAATCCGCCAATATCGGGGCAGGCTAAAATGCGAGGAGAAAACATTTTCTTAGTAGATTCGGGCAAATCCTCCGGGCTTTCCCCGGGCACTCTTGCGGCCAGACGCCGCGCCCGCATCTTGCTATAAAAATCAACAACTTACGCAAAAAAGCCTTTGCTTGACGCTGCGTTGCGGCGCCTATATGGTCCGCCGCGATTTCAAGGGGCGCGAGCGACCGTTTGCGCCTGTTTTCGGGCATGCTCATGAGTAATGACTCCGGCGCAGACAAGGCTGACGACGACCAGCCGGCCTCGCTGGATGAGTTCTCCGAGCGTCTGGAGCGGATGCGCGAGCGCGGCGAAAAGCCGGCGACCGAGCAAAAATCCGCTTCCGCCTGGGGGCGGGCGATGCGGGTTTCGTCGGACCTTCTGGCCGGTATTTTCGTCGGCTGCCTCTTGGGATTGGGCCTTGATAGCTGGCTGGGAACGAAGCCTTTGTTCCTGCTGGTTGGCATCGGGCTCGGATTTGCTGCGGGGCTGCGCAATATGATGCGCACGATGCAGCAGGAAAACGATCAATCGTCAGGGAACTGACGACCGAAGAAGCCGGAAGGCGACGGGAAGAAAAAAAGAGATGATGGATTTGCGCGCCGCCGGGCCCATGGAGCAGTTTGAGATCTCGCCGATCGTGCCTCTGTCGCTTGGCGGGATCGATATTTCTCTCACCAATTCGGCGTTGTGGATGCTGATCGCCACGGGCGTCATCATGTTCTTCTTCTTCATGGCGACACGCCGCGCGGGCCTCATTCCCGGTCGCGTCCAGTCCGCCGCTGAAGTGATGTATGAATTTGTCGCCGATCTTGTGCGCGACACCATCGGCTCCGAGGGACGCAAGTTCTTCCCATATGTCTTCACGTTGTTTATTTTCATTCTGGCCGCGAACCTTCTGGGCCTGTTGCCCTCGATCCCGGGCGCGCCGCATCAGTTTCACACCTTCACGACCACGAGCCACCTGATCGTCACTTTGGCCCTGGCGATGGTCACGATCACCATCGTTGTCGTTTACGGCTTCATGAAGAACGGCCTCAAATTCTTCAAACTTTTCGCGCCGTCCGGCCTGCCGATTTACATGTATCCGCTGATCGTGCCGATCGAGGTGATCTCGTTCCTGTCGCGCCCGATCTCGCTCGCCGTTCGTCTGTTCGCCAACATGTTCGCCGGCCACATTATCCTGAAGCTTTTTGCGGGCTTTGTGGTGTCGCTGCTGGCGGCGGAAGGCGTGATCAAGATTTTCGGCATTGCGCCGTTCCTTGGCGCCGTTGCGGTGACGGCGCTCGAATTTCTGGTCGCCGCCTTGCAGGCTTATGTCTTTGCGGTGCTGACCTGCATTTACCTCTCGGACGCGGCGCACGCCGCCGATCACTAGGACAACCAAGTTTCCCGCGCGGTGACATCAGGGCCAGCCGCGAAACCGGGATTAACGGCTCAACGAAAAAAACTTCAGGAGTTAAGACAATGGAAGCAGAAGCAGCAAAACTTATCGGCGCCGGTCTCGCCGCGATCCCGCTCGCGGGTGCAGGCGTCGGCCTCGGCCTCATCTTCGGCAACTTCCTTTCCGGCGCGTTCCGCAATCCGTCGGCCGCAGCCCAGAACCAGCCGACCATGCTTCTCGCCTTCGCGCTGACCGAATTCACCGGTCTTCTCGGCTTCGCGATCGCGATGATCATTCTCTACACGTTCTAAGGCCAGCTCTTTTTAAAGAAGGAGAGGACCCTTGTCCGTCTTCGCAAATCTGATCGTTACAGCCGCAGCAGGCGCTGCGGAAGCGCATGAAGAAGCCGCTTCCGCCGGTCTGCCGCAGCTCGACCCGTCCTCCTGGCCGAGCCAGCTATTCTGGCTCACGCTCACCTTTGGCGTTCTCTACTGGCTGATGGCGGGCAAGTTCCTGCCGTCGCTGGGCGGCGCTATTGAGGAGCGCCGCGACCGCATCGCGGACGATCTCGACCAGGCGGCGGAGTTCAAACGTCAGGCTGAAGACGCGGAGACCGCCTATAACAAGGCGCTCGCCGACGCACGGGCGAAGGCTGGCGCCATCGCCGCCGATACCCGTGCGGAAATGGACAAGGAAATCGCTGCGCTTCAGGCGGAAACTGATGAGGCGCTCGACAAACAGCTCGGCGCCGCAGAAGCCCGCATCGCCAGCATGAAGGCCGACGCCTCCGCCAAAGTGCGTGAGGCGGCGTCTGACACCACCCGCGCCGTCGTCGAAACCCTGATCGACGAGGCGCCGACCGATGACGCAGTGGCGAAAGCCATCGCCGCCGTTCGCGCTTAAAGGACGAAGACAAGATGCTGACCCTCGTTGCGCTTGCCGCCGCCGCCGCCGAAGAAGCCGCTCATGGAGCGGCAGCGGAGCACGCTTCCGCCGGCTTCGACTATCAAAGCCTTTATGTGCTGATCGCCTTTCTGATTGTCATCGGCGTCTTCGCCCGCGCCGGCGTGCACAAGATGATCGTTTCCGGTCTCGACAAGCGCGCTGCAAAAATCGCAGATGAGATCAACGAAGTCCGCAAGATGCGCGAAGAAGCGCAGGAGCTGCTCGCTTCCTATCAGCGCCGCCAGCGCGAGGCCGAAGAAGAAGCCGCCGGCATCATCGAACAGGCGAAGAAAGACGCAGCCCGCATGACCGCCGAAGCGCGCGCTAAGATCGAGGATCAGACCGAGCGCCGCATCAAGGCCGCCGAAGACAAGATCGCCCGCGCCGAGGCGCAGGCCCTGTCCGAAGTGCGCGGCCAGACCGCCGACCTCGCCATCGAGGCCGCGCGCGTGATCATCCGCGAGCGGATGGATGGCGGCGCACAAGGCCCGTTCATCGACAAGGCGATCGCCGGCCTGCGCGATAAGCTCAACTAGACTTTATTTGCTTTCCGGAGACCACGCGTCCAGCGCATCATGTTTGCGCTGGCGCTGTTGTTCGGGCGAGAGGTTGTAGTCGCCACCAAAAGCGGATGATTCCCAGGAACCATAGGCCGGGTTCGGCAGCATCAACCACTCGCGGCCCCAGCGTTCCGCATTATCCTCGTAAACTTGCTGACGCTCTTCGGGAGAGCCGTGATAGGCGTCCGTGAAATCGCCGAAATTATCGCCGAGCAAAAGCAGGATGCGATAATCCTCTGCAACGGCGGCGCGGCGCGTTCCCTTGACGGATGTCCAGTCCGGTTTTTCACCCTTGGTCAATAGGGTGTCCACATTTCCGCCCATAGGAAACCCCAGAGCTTTGAGATTACGCGCCGTGCCGTCTTCGACGTCAACGCTGCGGTTAGTGACGTAGAAAACTTTGACGCCTTTTTTCGCGGCGGCGTTTGTGAAGGCGACTGCGCCGGCGATCGCGCCCGCGTCGCCGGAGCCCGCCCATGCGTTCCAGCTATCGCTCGAATAACCGGCGCCGGTTTTCACCATCCATGCCTGATAGGGCGAATTGTCGAGGACGGTTTCATCCGCATCGAGAATGATGGCCGGCGGCAGCGTCTCATATCCGGGCTGTTGCTCCACCGGCGCCGCAGTCCATGTCTTGTCGTCAAGCGCCTCATCAAGGCGTTTGCCGGCAAGCGCATAAATCGCGTCGGTATTGGCTTTGTATTCGACCGCCCGTTGCATCCACAGCGTTGCGTTGAGCCGGTCATCGGGCGCCGGGCCATTTGCGTCCGCCGGGGGAGGCGTCGTCGCGCAGGCGGCGAGAGCAAGGCATGCGGCGCCGGTCAAGGCGAGTGAGCGTATGTGTGACATGGATCGGTTCCTGTTGGTGAGTGATCGGCGAGGGCGCTAAAGAGCCCGGGTGGGGGACGCATGGGGCGGCGGCCAGTATAAGGCCATTCCGGCGCCCGTGGATAAGTTTTCACCACTTTCCCAATGGCCCTATAATGCTCAGCAGTTCGGACACCAAGAGGCGGAAGGCCTGCCGTTTCCTTTCGGTCCGGATCGCGGCGCGCGAGATGGCGGGGTTGCATGACGGAGATCCCTCCATGTCCGCCGGTCGCAGAGTCCGGGCTTTCTCATGGCTCAACGTCTGGGGCGTAAAACCCTCCGGCGGTCATGATTACGGCCGGGCCCGCCGGTCCGATAAAACGCCGCCTGCGCGGGGCGCAAAGCCTCCGT
This sequence comes from Alphaproteobacteria bacterium, assembly GCA_030426465.1. Lineage (GTDB taxonomy): Bacteria > Pseudomonadota > Alphaproteobacteria > Caulobacterales > Parvularculaceae > Hyphococcus. The sequence goes on along the minus strand of JAUHYK010000006.1, from coordinate 22,496 downwards.
GATTAGATTTGACTGGAAGTTTTGCGCCTCGCGCAACCTCTCCATTTTATCCATTCGCTTTCAACTGAAAGGCGGTGACCATGGTTCGTGCCCCATTGGGCTTTGCGCCCGCGCAAAACCCAAAAACAGCCCGCCTCGCGCAGGGTATTTTCAATTGCCAGCCTTCGCTGGCGGGCGCGGGACGCGATGCGTCCATGTGCTGCTATCAAGCGATGAGGATGTTTCGCGCCCCGCGCTCCTCTCTATCTTCTACGCTCGGGCCGGTTCGGCTGCGGCGACGTTGAACTGCGTTTGCCGGGACCCTTGACCCGAATTGCGTGTTATTATGGCTGTAGAGAATATTGGAGATGTCCATGCGCCTGACTGTTCTCGCCCTGTTCCTCATGCTCGCCGCCTGCGGCGGGCCCCCGGTCAACCGCGACGCGACAGAGCCGCTGACCACCGTCGAATATGTGGATACGGAGCGTTATCTCGGCCGCTGGTATGAGATCGCCCGGTTTCCGAACCGCTTCGAGGAAGGCTGCGAAGGCGTCACCGCCGATTACGCCATGCGCGATGACGGCCTCATCTCCGTCACCAACACCTGTCATAAAGGCTCGCCCGACGGGGAGGCGGACGTCGCCAAGGGCCGCGCGCGCGTCGTCGATGAACAAACCAATGCGAAACTGAAGGTCAGTTTCTTCGGCCCCTTCTGGGGCGACTATTGGGTGATCGGCCTTACCGAAGATTATTCGCTCGCCCTGGTGGGCGAGCCGGAGGGGCGCTATCTCTGGATATTAAGCCGTACACCGACGATTTCAGACGAGGCGCGCCACATGGCCGTCAACGACCTGCGGCAGATGGGCTATTACACGGACGAGCTTTATTGGACGGAGCAGTGGGCGGTTCAATAATCTTACACCTTCCCAACCGTCCGCTTATGCCGGCGAAGGGCGACTAGGTGCTTTGAAGTGCGCGGCTTAATCTTAAGGAATCCCCCCTGGTTGAAACAAGAATCAACATTTCTGTTGAAAAAGATACCGCGCCTGAAAGCAGCTTTGCGAAAACGGAATTTCGATTGTGTTGCCGTTCAGCAGTTTCAAGATGTTGGCCTTCCTCAATCAGAATTCGTGACACGGTTTCTGCAAGCGCAGGATCATGTTTTTGTAAAAAGCTGAGTTGCTCGGCCAGATGACGGTGAACCGTTCTTTCAACGGCGGCGGTGCAGATCATGACGCCATTTTTCCCAAAGAGGCTGGTGATCCTGCCAAGTATGGCCCCGCCATATTTCCAGACATACATTGCGCGACAAGGCTTCGCGCTTCTTGAAGGCATTGCCTCAAGAAACGCGGCTCGATGTTGCAATTCATGGCTCAGGGTTTCTTCGAGCCAAGGAAGTATTTCCGGGTAGCGAGTTTTGGCCTTCGCGATCTGTGATGAATAGATTGCTACAGCTCCGTGTTCTCCGGAGTGATTGACGCGCAAAAGCCGTCGAATGATTCTTTCTGGTCCCGACGCCCTTGTCATCCGGCAAGTATGTCTTAGCAGACCGGCGGCGCCTACCCCGCCATGCCTTTCCTGATTTTGTCGCGCAGGAAGTCGATGGGCTTGCGGCCGGTTTTCTCTTCGTAATGCCAGTATGTCCAGCCATTACAGGCTTGCGCATTCTGGACCGCGGCGCCGACCTTATGGATCGAGCCCTGAATTTCGATTTCGCCGTCTTTCACAAACAACGACCCGTCAGCGCGCACTTTCGCCGAATGATTGCCGCGCGGAGAATAGAGTTTTGCGCCCGGCTTGATCAGCTTGCTTTCAACCACCGAGCCAAACGGCACGCGCGGCGCGGCCTTTGGTGAAGGCTGGGTCGAAAGGTCGTCGCCCGCGAGCGGTTTTACCCGCGCGATGCGTTTTTTCGCGGCGGCGATATAGGTTTTGTCGCGCTCAACGCCGATGAAATGACGGCCGAGATATTTCGCGGCGGCGCCCGTCGTGCCCGAGCCAAAGAACGGATCGAGGACAACATCGCCGGGCTTCGTCGAGCCGATAAGAATGCGATAGAGCAGGGATTCAGGTTTTTGCGTCGGATGCGTTTTCGCGCCGTCCTCGCCCTTGATGCGCTCATGGCCGGTGCAGATCGGGAACTCCCAGTCGGAGCGCATTTGAAGATCGTCATTGGCGGTTTTCAGCGCGCGATAGTTGAAGGTGTATTTCGACTTCTCCGATTTCGCCGCCCAGATCAGGGTTTCATGAGCGTTGGTCAGGCGCGTGCCGCGAAAATTCGGCATCGGGTTAGACTTGCGCCAGATGACGTCGTTCAAAATCCAGAAGCCTTCATCCTGGATCGCCGCGCCAACGCGGAAAATATTGTGGTAAGAGCCAATCACCCAGATCGCGCCGTCCGGCTTCAACACGCGCCGCGCTTCTTTCAGCCAGCCGCGCGTGAACTTGTCATAGGTCTTGAAGCTTTCAAACTTGTCCCACTCGTCATCGACCCCGTCGACTCGGGAATTATCCGGCCGCGTCAGGTCTCCGCCAAGCTGAAGATTGTAGGGCGGATCGGCGAAGACGAGATCGACGGAATTGTCGGGCAGCTTCTTCATCGCCGCGATGCAATCGCCCGTCAAAATCGTGTCGAGCGGCAGCTCTGCCGTTTTCACAGCTGCGTTTTTCTTTTTTGGTTTTTTCGCAGTTTTATTCGCTGGCATTGCAACGCCCCTCAACTTGGCCCGGAAACAAGGAGCGGCACTTTGAGTCGGCCCCGAGTCCCCGTCAAGAGTCGCGCGAAATTTTTTAGCGGATTCAAGGTGTTAACAGGTTAGTAAGAAGTCTTAACGTGCAGCCTCTGGATACAAGATGTTGTGGATCGGCGCGAAGCTCTTGCGATGATGTGGTGTAACGCCATGACTTTCGAGCCCACGCTTATGCGCGGGGGCGCCATAACCCTTGTTTTTCTCCCACTCATAAAATGGGTGTTGAACGGCCAGATCGCGCATCATCTGATCGCGCGTCGTTTTGGCGATGATCGATGCGGCGGCGATCGACAGAGATTTGGCGTCGCCTTTCACAACCATCTGCGTCTTCGCCTTCAGTTTCGGTTTTTGAGAACCATCGACGATGCAGACATCTGGTTTTCTCGCGAGCGCAGCTTCCGCGCGCGCCATGGCGAGAAAGGTCGCCTGCAAAATATTGATGTTGTCGATTTCCGCCACACTCGCGACGCCGACGCCAACCATCGCGCACTCACGGATAAGGGGCGCAAGTTTCTCGCGCCGTTTCTCGGTCAGCGTTTTGGAATCGGCGAGACCATCCGGAATGTTGTCGACGTCCAGAATAACCGCTGCGGCGACAACGGGCCCCGCCCACGGGCCGCGACCGGCTTCGTCAATGCCGGCGACGAAGCCGGAATGCATGCGTTCAATATCGAAGCTCGGCAGGTCCATGAGGCGGCGCCCAATGATTAAACGGCGTTCGCAGCAATCAGGCTTCGGTGACCGTCTTAAAAGAACTGACGAGATGCTTCACATTGGTTTCGTTGACGCCGCAAAGATTGATGCGGCCGCCGCCGACAACATAGACGCCGTGCTGTTCGCGCAAGGCGCCAATCTGATCCTCTGTGAGCGGCAAGAGGGAGAACATGCCCGCCTGATCTGCGATAAAGCTCAGCCGGTTATGGAGGCCGAACTCCTTTGCGGTGTCCGCCAGAAGTCTGCGATTGCCGCGCACCCTGTCAGCCATTTCCGAAAGCTCTTCGCGCCACAATGCGCTGAGCGCCGGATTGCCAAGAATTTCCGCCACAATAGCGCCGCCATGAGCGGGCGGCATGGAGTAGTTCTTGCGGGCAAGGCTGGTCGCCTGGGACTTGACCGCCAGCGCGCGATCCGCATTGGCGCCGACAATAATAAGGGCTCCGGTACGCTCGCGATAAAGTCCGAAATTTTTCGAACAGGAATAGGTGATCAGCACTTCCGGCAGTTCAGCCGAGAATTTACGGATCATGTAAACATCCGTATCGAGATCTTTTGCAAAACCGTGATAGGCGGTGTCGATCAGCGGGAGAAAGCCCTGCGCTGCGGCCATAGCGGCGATCTCGTCGATTTGCGCAGGGGAAAGGTCAGCGCCCGTCGGATTATGGCAGCACCCATGGAGCAACAGGACGTCTTTTGGTCCAAGCTCGGCTGCGCCTTTTTTGAAAGAGGCAAAATCAACGGCGTTCGCATCCCGGTCATAATAGGGGATAGAATTGATGTTCAGGCCGGCGGCGGAAAGCAACGGAACATGGTTCGGCCAGGTGGGCGCGCCCAGCGTCATGCTCGCGGCGCCCTGACTGTTGAGGAGTTCGCCCGCAAGGCGCAGTGCGCCGCAACCGCCGGGCGTCTGCACCGCCGCTGCGCGGCCCGCCGCGAGAATGAGGCTGTCCGCGCCAAAAACCAGATCCAGAATGGCGGGGCCGAAACCGGGCGCGCCGTCGACGGGCGTATAGGCTTTTGTTGTTTGCGCAGCGGTGACGTTGGCCTCGGCTTTAGCCACGGCTTTCATGACCGGCGTACGGCCGCTGAGGTCGCGGTAGACGCCGACGCCCAAGTCAATTTTTTCAGAGCGGGGGTCGTCCTGAAACAGCTTGCTCAGGCCAAGGATCGGGTCGGGCGGGAGGAGTTTTGCATTTTCAAACATGAGCGCCTTCGTATCAGCACTGCTTTCGCCGTCAAGCCGTCTCGTCCGGCGACTATCATGGCGAATCCGATACTTCCCACCGAAGCGGCTCAAGCTCATGCCGGAGCGAAAAAGCGAGCGTGGACAGCGTGATCCGGGCTATGGTAGGTGAATAGTCATGCCGCGACAACGCCTTTATCCACTCGAAGACCTGGAAGATATTCCGGGCACCAAGGTTTTTACCGCGCGTCGGAGCCGACAAGGCTATTACCTGCACAAGTTCTGTATGAGCCTGATGCAGGCGGAGAATCGCGAAGAATTCAAATCAGGCGAACGCGCCTATCTTGACCGGTTTGCGATGACCGAAGACCAGAAACAGGCGGTGCTGGAGCGCGATTTCAACAAGCTCATTGATCTCGGCGGCAACATGTATTTCCTCGTCAAGATCGCCTCCACCGATGGTTGGAGCGCGCAAAAGGCGGTTGGCTCCATGACCGGCATGTCGCCGGAGGAATATGCGACGATGATGCGTGACGGCGGCCGCAGCCCCGAGGGCGTGCGCTCCATCAAGAAAGGCAATTAAAACTATGGCGCGCATTTCCGCCGGCGTCGCGACCAGCCACGTTCCTGCGATCGGGGCCGCGATTGATCTCGGCAAGACCAAGGATGAATATTGGGCGCCGGTATTCCAAGGCTACGAATTCGTCAAGGAATGGATTAAAGACAACACTCCCGACGTTGTAATCCTTGCCTATAACGACCATGCCTCGGCCCTGATGCTCGACATCGTGCCGACCTTCGCGATTGGTTTTGCCGATACGTTTCAGTCGGCTGATGAGGGCTGGGGACGCCGCCCTGTGCCGCTGGTGCATAACCATATCGACCTCGCCGCACATGTCGCCGAACAGCTGGTCATTGATGAGTTCGACATAACCATTATCAACGAAATGGATGTCGATCATGGTCTGACTGTTCCGCTCAGCCTGGTGTTCGGTCAGGTTGAGGAGTGGCCATGCAAGGTCATCCCGCTTGCGGTGAACGTCACCCAGTTTCCGACACCGTCGGGGGAGCGTTGCTGGAAGCTTGGCGAAGCGATCCGCAACGCCGTGAAGACCTTTCCCGAAGATCTTGATGTGCAGGTCTGGGGGACGGGTGGGATGAGCCATCAGTTACAGGGAACACGCGCCGGATTGATCAACAAGGAGTTCGATAATCGTTTTCTCGATCTGCTTGCGCATGAGCCCGAGGAGCTCGCTACCTGGACGCGGCTCGAATATCTGCGCGAGGCCGGCACTGAGGGAATTGAGTTAATCATGTGGCTGATCATGCGCGCTGCGCTCGGATACGGCGTTGACGAACTGCATCGTTTCTACCGCGTCCCCGCGAGCAACACGGCGGTCGGGCATGTGGTTTACCAAGCTAAGGCCTGATCGTTCAGATCAGCATAGACGCGATCAATGTTGAGAGACCATAGGTTGCGGTAACGTCCTCTCCATGAGCGATGCATTTGGCCGCAACAATTTGGCCAATGTCTGTTCGGAATGCGTGTTCTACTTCTGAGAGATTAGGAGACCACGCATCAAGTGTTCAATATGTTCAATTGCGCGGGAGCTTGGACGCGTCGGCCCAGGTTCCGTGAAGGCCGGAGCGGAGACGGAAAGGAATTTTGATCCGCGCCATGGGGCCGTCTTCGAGGTGCAACGCATCCAGAATTACCAAGTCTGAATAGTTTGTTACGCAATTGTCTACGACCGCGATGATATAGCCGTCGCCTTCTGGCGCGTCAGCGCTCCGTGGAATGAATTGCGGTTCCTGGATCATGGACTGCGGACCACAATACCAGAAATCCTGTTTGCCGGTCGCCATATCGATATGACCGATCTTGTTCATACGGAAGCCTGCGGCGCGTGCTCCCGGGCCTTCATAGGCCATGTCCGGATCCATCACTAGCATCCAGCCATGACGATAAGCCTGTGTGGCGTAGCGTTCATCGATGCGCGGGAACTCATCAATCATATCCGTGAGTTTTTCAACGCTGGTGAATTCATCGCTGTTGGATGACATGTCCACGCACCAACGGTGGAGATATGGGCGCGCAGCGACAGGGTCAAACGGGGCGTCATTGATATCCGGGAAGAACGGGAATGCGTTGCCTTCCGCCTGTGGAATGTCGAAATAGATTTTCGAGCCATCGTTGAATGCATTCATGACATGGCTTGCAAAAACTGTTTTTGGCGCTTTGAACCAGCGCATGTCCTTGGCTTCACCCTGGCGAGGCAAGACGCCGAGATAAACCGGAAGGCTGATGTCGAAGCCGAAATGCGGCTTGTTAGCTTTCAACCGGTCCCAATTGGATGTGATCGGAACAAGGTGGAAGACCGCATAGTCTTCTGTGACGCCGAAATCATGCATCATGCAGTAATACGGCGCCTCGAAAAAGGTTTCGAAGAGGAGTTCTCCCTCAGGGCTGACTTCCATATAGGTGCAATCGCGCGTCAAAAGCCCTTTCGACGCATAGCCGAAAGCACACATGTTTCCGGTTTTTGGGTCTATCTTTGGATGTGCTGTGAAAGTCTGGCCTTTCATTTTGCCGTTGAAATCGGTGAAGCCTTCAGTTTCCAATGTCAGTGGGTCCATGACTAGCGCGGGGCTGTCTTCCTTCAGTGCATATAATTTTCCGGCATGTACAATTGGTGTTGTATTAGCCGTGCTGCGGATCATGCCTTTGACGCTTTCATCATCCGTAAGCGGATTTCTGTAGGCGCCGAACAAAGCTTTGCCGGCCTCTCTTTCAACCCGGAGCTTATCAGTCAAGGCGTAACGTTGTTTCAGATCGATGCGGCCATCTTTAAAGCGGAAAAGTGTGATCAAACCGTCTCCGTTGAAGAACTGGTCATCATCATATTTCGGTGGAAATTGTGCATCCGGCTGAACCCGATGAAACGTCCCGTCGAGATGGGAGGGGACCTCGCCCTCTACTTCCAGATCAATGAGATCCACCTCCAGACGAAGCGGATTGAGAACGCCTGTGAATGCGGTGGTGTCCGGAAAATACGCCATGGTGGAGCTCCCATAAAAAACGGCTGGTTTCAATGGGGTGGTATATTATCGGCAAAAAAAAGCTCTGAAATGGACTATACAGAATAACTTATGGTACTTTTTGAACAGTCTGGGATTTTGGGGAGAGAGATGAGGGGCAAGAAGAAAGCGGTCGCTGAGATTCCCAGCGTGATTGTCTACGGCGAGGAAGATCACGCCTGGCGCGATCCCGAACTCATTCATATCGAAGAGATGACAACTCGCGCTGAACTGTTGACCGGCAATGTGAAGCCTCATGCGCATCAGGAGATGATTCAGCTTGTCTTTGCGCTTTCCGGGGGGTGCGATGTTCAGCTGGACGGGGAGGCGACCCGCGTTGTGGGCCCTTGCATCATTTCCATTCCAGCCGGGGTCGTACACGCTTTTTCTTTTGAAGAAGAAAGCGCAGGCTGGGTTGTGACGGCTGCAAGCCACTTGGTGGTCAACACGACAAATAAGGCAGACGCCAAGCTGTTCGCGGATTTTCTGCGCGAACCATTTATACTGCCCATTGAAAGCAGCACCGACGAACTGACGTCGCTCACGACGATATACAGTTTGATGGTAAAGGAGTTTCAGGCCGCTGAGTTTGGCCGCGCGGTCAGTTTGGAGAATTTGCTTCGGCTTCTATTGGTGCAGATCCGCCGGCAACTTAATCAGGAAAAAGAAGCGTTTTCAGATTCCGACGATGGACGGAAGTTATTCCATGAGTTCAGGTCTCTGGTGGAACGCCACTTTCGAGATCAATGGCCTGTTGCTCATTATGCAGGCCGGCTTCGCTGCAGTCAGCCCCGACTCAACAGGATCTGCCGCCGGTTTACGGGTCGGGCCGCAAATCAGATTATTATGGATCGTACAATCCTGGAGGCGCGCCGTGAGCTTTTTTATACAACGCTTTCTGCAGCCGATATCGCCTATGGATTGGGCTTTCAGGACCCGTCTTATTTCTCCCGTTATTTCAAGCGAAGAATGGGTGTAACGCCGGGGCAATATCGTGCGCAGGCGCAGTGTTGAAGAACCCGTGACGTTTCTTTTTCGGTTCAAGCCGATTGTCAAAGTGGGGATCAACGGTATATCGCTTAGACTCCGCAATCGGTTTTCACGCCGGCTTTCTAGCCAAACACGCATTTAAAATCGATAAGACTTTGCGGGTTAGAAGCGAATTACATGATCCTGAGAGCAGGATTCGGGAGGTGCATGATGGAATTTACTCGTCTTAATCCGCTTACCGGCGATGTCGCCAGTACAGCCAAAGCCATGCGTGCGAGCGATATACCAGCGCTTGTTGAGCGCGCCGAAAAGGCATTTGCTGCGTGGTCCGTAATGGGGCCGAATGCGCGCCGGGCAGTTTTAATGAAAGCCGCTGAAGCGCTCGAAGGGCGAGCAGACGACTTTGTGAATGCGATGAAGGCTGAGATTGGCGCCACGGAAGGTTGGGCTCGCTTCAATCTCATGCTGGCCGCCTCCATGGTGCGCGAAGCGGCGGCGCTGACGACACAGATCAATGGCGAAATTATTCCGTCCGACAAACCGGGATGCCTCGCCATGGCCTTGCGCGAGCCGGTGGGCGTTCTTCTCGGGATTGCGCCCTGGAATGCGCCGATCATCCTCGGCGTTCGGGCGATCGCCGCGCCGCTCGCCTGCGGTAACAGCGTTGTTTTGAAGGCCTCGGAGACTTGCCCGCGCACTCATGAGATTATCGTCGAAGCCTTTGAAACAGCGGGTTTTCCTGATGGTACGATTGTGAGTGTGACCAATGCGCCCGAACATGCGGGTGAGGTTGTCGGCGCACTGATAGACCACCCTGCGGTCAAGCGAATCAACTTCACCGGTTCGACGTCTGTGGGAAAAATTATCGCGAAACGCGCCGCCGAACATCTCAAACCATGCTTGCTGGAGTTGGGCGGAAAGGCGCCGATGCTCGTCCTTCATGACGCTGATCTTGATGAGGCGGTGAAGGCTGCGGGCTTTGGCGCATTCATGAACCAGGGTCAGATTTGTATGTCGACGGAGAGGATCATTGTCGTTGACGCTGTGGCGGATGAATTTGCGAGGAAGTTTTCAGAGAAGGTGCAATCCCTGAAGACCGGCGACCCGCGTGAAGGAAATACGCCGCTTGGCGCAGTTGTTGACCAAAAGACCGTTGAGCATGTGAACAGCCTCATTGAAGACGCCGTATCCAAGGGCGCCAAGCTGTTGTCTGGCGGCAAAGGCGACAATGTTCTCATGCCGGCGACGGTGGTCGACGGCGTCACTAACGAAATGAATATTTATCGTGATGAGAGCTTTGGTCCGGTCGTTGGCATGATCCGCGCCAAGGATGAGGCGGATGCGATCAGGTTGGCGAATGACACGGAATATGGACTATCAGCATCTGTGTTTACTCGTGATGCCGCGCGTGGCCTGAAGGTCGCCCGCCAGATCCGTTCCGGCATTTGCCATGTTAACGGTCCTACGGTGCATGATGAAGCGCAGATGCCATTCGGTGGTCTTGGCGCCTCCGGCTATGGCCGATTTGGCGGTCGTGCGGGAATTGATCAGTTCACAGAGTTGCGCTGGATCACGATGGAGACGGAGCCGGGGCACTACCCGATTTAGGTCGTCGATACGCTCGAAGTTTTTCAGCCGCCGGACGAATGGTGTCCGGCGGCTTTTCTTTTTCCGTCTAGCTCCTGGCAAGGCTGTACGAAAGTGCATGCATTTAAAATCATATAAATAAAACAATGAGATAATGCTTTTTTGCAAGGCGCGGCTAATCTCGTGCGATTGTGTGGCTTGCTGCGTGACAAGCAAGGGTTTTTGGGCTAAGTTAAAAATAGAACACTATTCTATTAAGGAGGAATGTCATGAAGCTAAGTCACGCGATCGTCGTGATTTTGACCCCATTGCTGGCGCTGGCCGGCGCGGCGTCAGCCCACCATTCGGCGGCCGGCTATGACATTGAAAGCCGTGTCGCAATCAGCGGTGAAGTGGTGAAGGCGTCGTTCCGTAATCCTCATGGAAAGATCGAAGTTCTCGCGCCCGCACACGCGCAGGATATTAGCGATGACGGCGAGATTGCAGCGGTTGCCGGCGGTGAAGCAGTGGAGTGGACTGTCGAGACGGCTGCGGCGAACTTGCTGCGTCGTCGCGCCTGGGATTTCAAGAAAGTTAAAAAAGGCGATTCACTCATATTGATTGGTCATCCCGCTAAGGATGGTTCGCCGATTTTGTATCTCAGGGAAATCCGGTTTCCGGACGGAACCGTATTCGGTGATCCTGACGGGCAGGACAAGGCGCTTGATTAAGCGCCCCGTCAAATACCGGGGAACCAATGCTTGAGTGGCTGGAATCAACGCCAATTGCAGTTTGGGTGCAAAGCTCCCTCTGGGGCTATCCTTTGACATTGTCGATGCATGCAATTGGCATGGCGATTGTTGTCGGGCTGACAGCCGTGATTGCGTTGCGATTGCTTGGCTACCCACAGGGGGTTCCGGTTTCAGGGTTGAAGTCGCTGACGCCAGCGTTGTTGTTCGGGCTTGGGCTGAACGCTCTGACGGGCGTGTTTCTTTTCATGGCCGATGCGTCGCGCCTTTTTTTCAATGCGCCGTTCCAGATTAAAATACTGATGATCATTATCGGGTGTGTTCTTGTGTGGCGGCTTGATGTTACGGTTTTGCGCCCGGCGGCTATAAGCGCAGGCGCTGGAACCGAATTCATCCTGCCGCCGTCAGTCAAATTTACTGCGTTGAGCGCAATATTCATCTGGTGGTTTAGCGTTGTCCTATCGGGCCGTCTAATCGGCTATATAGGCATATAGGGGCGCATATGGAGGGCGTTGCAACCTGGATCAAATCCACCGGCTTTCACAGATTCATGATTGAAAACTCTTGGCCGTTTCCAGCGGCGGAGACATTGCACTTTATGGGTTTGACGCTGCTTTTCGGCGCCTTGCTGGCGGTAGATATGCGTGGGTTGGGTTTTGTGAGAGCGATACCTTTGCAGGCCGTGCACAAACTTGTTCCAGTCGCGCTTGGTGCTTTTGCCGTAAATCTGTTGACGGGAATTGCATTTCTGTTCGCCGATCCTGACCGGTATTTTATCAACATCGCCTTTCAGTTGAAAATGGCCTTGATTGTTTTGGCCGGCTTTAATGCGCTTGCATTTGAAGTTTTTGTTTTTCGTCCCCTGTCCGCTGGCGCGAATGTTTCAGAGAGCATGGCGGCGAAACTCACGAGCGGCGCTTCGATTGTGATCTGGGCGCTGGTCATTATCGCCGGGCGCGCCATTCCTTATGTGGAATATTAAACTGCGGATAGGCGCGGTTGTGCAATAGGAGAAAAGCTATGCGTGCGAGTGGCGCATTAATGGTTGCAGCGGCGCTGATTGTTCAGGTGAGCGCCTGCGGCGCGCGAGGCACGGCACGCGATAATGCGGTAGAGCCTACCGGGCCAAACACAGTCGCGCCGAAAAGCGAATTGTCGCTTCGCGACTATATGGTCCATGTGCTTCAGCATAATGCGCTGGAGTTATGGGACTGGACCTCGCACGAGATTGATGAGACTGGACACAAAGTGACCGCACCGCAGGATGAACAGGAGTGGGAAGAGGCGGAAAGCGCGGCCCTGACAGTGGTGGAGCTGCTGACACCGCTTTATTCGATGTCGGTTGGACGTGACGATGCGGCATGGAGCGCCGGCCTTGAAAAAGTGCGTGCCGCTGCGAACGAAGCTGCGGCCGCCGCGTTGGCGCAGGATTATGAAGCCTTTGTTACTGCGAGCGACAAAGTGGATATGGCGTGTGTCTCATGCCACTATGTTTTCGCACCTCAGATTGAGGACCCGGCGCTTAAGAACTTCTATATGGGGAAACAGCAATAGCCGATTGAGGCCCTGTCATCCTTGCAAGTTCTTTTGAGAGCGCCGTGCAATGCGAGCAAAAACGCCGCCATCAAGGTAAAGCTTCAACTCGAACTCTGATCTGAGGTCGGCTTGTCCTTCGAAGCGCCTTGAGTTGTTACCAGGCTCTTCGAGCGCAATTTGAAGCTTGTGCGCAGTATTGGTCAGGCGTTCAATGCCCTCTAGAGAGAAGCGTGTCTGGGGCGAGGTTATGGCCGCGATGTCTTTGGTCTTCATCTTTACTGGCAAGACCCCGAGCGCGATCAGATTTGCACGATGAATGCGTTCAAAGCTTTCCGCCAATATTGCACGCACGCCATAGAGCGCCGTCGCCTTCGCGGCCCAGTCACGCGCGGAACCTGCGCCATATCTTTCACCAGCGATGATGATAAGCGGTGCGCCGTCCGCTATATATCTCATGGCCGTGTCAAAGATTGAGGCGCCGTTGTCGGCTGGTTTGCGGGCAAAGGAGTCCGGCTCAGAGTTCAGTTTGTTTGCAATGGCGCTGTGAGCAAATCCGCCGCGACGCATGATTTCATGGTTGGCGCGGCGATCGCCAAAGGAGCCCCAATCTTCTTGTGCAACGCCACATTCCTTTAGATACTCGGCCGCGGCGGTATTAGGTTCAATTCGTCCAACTGGAGAAATATGGTCCGTGGTAACGTCATCGCCGAGCACCAGAAGCGCACGGGCGCCCGAGAATGAAGATGCTGAAGCCTGTTGTGTATGGTGAAAGAAGGGCGGACGCCGGATAAAAGTTGAATTTTCATCCCAATCGAAACATGGTCCGGTCTGGTTCACGATGCTGGCCCAGCGCTCGTCGCCTCCATTGCTTGATTTACTCTCCGAAAACGCCGCGCCATGGCTTTCATATATAGCTGCGACTTCGCCTTCGGATGGCCATATATCCCTTAAGTAGATAGGCTTTCCACAGGCGGAGCGGCCCAATGGCTCCGATGTGAGGTCAACGTGAATGTCACCGGCGAGGGCGCTGGCGACAACAAGCGGAGGTGAAGCGAGATAGGTCGCGCTTATTTTTGGGTGAATGCGGTTTTCAAAATTTCGGTTACCGGAGATGACAGCGCATAGCGGTGATGTACTTCTTTGCGCGGATGTAGTCAGCTCTCCTGAATTACCGACGCATGTCGTGCACCCAAATCCGACCACATGAAATCCAAGGGCGTCCAGATCATCTTGCAAACCAGAAGCTTCAAGCAGATTGGCGATACGCCGGGAGCCGGGGGCGAGCGAGGTTTTTACCCAGGGCTGCGCCGCTAGTCCAAATTGTCGAGCCTTGCGCGCCACCAGTCCTGCCGCGATCATCAAATCTGGATTGGCGGTATTGGTGCAGCTCGTAATTGCAGCGATTGCTATCGCTCCCGGACCGCACTCATTTTTGACAGGCGCCACGGCGTTGGGAAACATGCGCTGAAATGATTCCGGAATAGCGCTGAGTTTATGAACGTCATGAGGCCTTCGTGGCCCCGCCATAACTGGCGCAATTTGTTCCATATTTATTACAATCGTGCGGTTATAACGCCGTTGCGAATGCTCGTCGTCTCGCCAGATGCGCGTCTGCATCGCATGGGCTTTGATCCGGTTGATCTGCTCGATGCTGCGACCTGTCGCTTTAAGGTAATCGAGGGTTTTTTCGTCAATTGGAAAGAGGCCACAGGCGGCGCCATATTCCGGGCACATGTTTGAAATAGCGGCCCTGTCGGCCAGCGTAAGGTGCTGCACCGCGGGACCATTATATTCAATAAACGCGCCGACAACGTTTTCTTTACGAAGCGCGCTGGTGAGGGCGAGCGCAATGTCGGTTGCGCTGACACCAGCCTTGCGCTCACCGTGAAGCAATACATTGATAACTTCTGGCAAAGTCACCGGGATACTTTCACCGAGTGCGACTTGCTCGGCTTCAACGCCGCCAACGCCCCAGCCAAACACGCCGAGCGCATTAATCATGGTGGTGTGACTGTCTGTGCCGATCACGGTTTCTGCGTGTAACAATCCTGGTTCTGCGCCGTCTGCAACTATAATCGATGAGAGTCTTTCAAGGTTGATTTGGTGACAAATGCCATTTCCTGGTGGAATGACGCTTAATTTTGAAAGCGCGCGCTCAGCCCATTTGAAAAATGCATAGCGCTCGCGATTACGGTTGTATTCAAGCGCAAGATTTTTGCTCGCCGCATCCGGACTTGCGTTGAAATTGACCGCGACAGAGTGGTCAATAACGAGATTGATAGGGACAGCGGAGTCAATCGTTGTGGGGTCGCCGCCGAGGTCACGCACAAAATCGCGAAGGGCGGCGAGATCGGCGAGCGCCGCAACGCCAGCCGTATCCTGCATCAGGATGCGTGAAGGCTGCATGGGTGTGTCATATTGATTGACATCGCCTTTGATCCATTGGCGGAACGGGTCCAAACGCTCCCCCCAATCCGTATAATAAACAATCAGGTTTTCGAGCAGCACCGTCAGGCTGCGCGGTAGTTGAAGAAACTCTTGACGAAGATCGTCAGGGATAGCTGCAAGCGGTGTCTGAAAAGCCCTTGTCATGTTGCCCGAAGTCATGGCGTTTTGAGCTCCATCAGCTCTCACCATGAATGCGCGCGCGCATCGCATTCAAGCTGCCCCCGGATTTAACCGCGCCAGGCAGGGGGTGTCCGACGATGTCTTCGGCGAGCGCCGCGCAATCGATGAGTTTTTCGAGATCAATCCCGGTTTCAACGCCCATCTCATGGCACATCAGGACAAAATCTTCTGTAGCTATGTTGCCTGCAGCGCCGCGATGTTTTGCGAAGGGGCAGCCGCCAAGACCTCCGACTGCTGCATCGAAGTGACGGACCCCCATTTGCAACCCTGCAAAGGCGTTAGCGAGTCCGAGCCCCCTCGTATCATGCAAGTGAAGCGATATATCGATATCAGGATTTGCATCCTGAACGGCGCCGACGATCCGTTTAATGGATTCGGGATTGGCCCACGCCATTGTGTCGCCAAGGCCGATAATCTCCAGATTTTCTCCATAATCTGCGGCGACATCACGTAAGTTGGCGACGAGGGAAACCACTTTTTGTGTTGAGACATCTCCCTCAAAATTGCAGCCGAAAGCGGCGGTAATGAAACCGGTGCGCACGGGAACGTCGTGACCCTGATAGAGCTTGATGAGTTCGGGCTGAGCCGCGATTTGCTGCGCTTGTGTCCGGTTCTGGTTACGCATCAGAAATGCGTCCGATGCATATAGGGTGAGCTTGCCTTCAAGATGGAGTTTACCTGCAGCAACGGCGCGGCGAAAACCTTTGTCGTTCAGCCAGAGCGCCATATAGTTGACACCGTTTTTGGGACGAAAGCCGGCGACGACCTCATCTGCGTCAGCCATCCCCGGAACGCGGTTTGGATTCACGAATGAAACGATCTGTATGTATTTCAGTCCAGTCTCTGCCAGGGCTTCGATAAGCTCTATTTTTCGCGAGGTCGGAATGTCGGCCGACTCAATTTGAAAGCCTTCGCGCGGGCCTTCTTCCTTGATTTCGACTTTGTCGGGCAGGGCGGGCATGTCAGTGGCCTTTTCTTATTAGAGGAAGCAAAAACAGCTGAAATGAATATTTCTGGCGGCAAGGCCTATCGAAGCATCGTTCTGACAGATAGAATGATGTGTTCGAATCGTTCTGATCTTTTGCGAGGGCAATATGAATTCGAAGATGGGTGTCGCCGCTGTTGATCGTGCGTTGAGCATCCTTGACGCTTTTTCGGCCAGCAAGCCGCGTATGACGCTGGCCGAGGTTTCGCAGGCGACCGGGCTTTATAAGAGTACGATTTTGCGTTTGATTGGATCGCTCGAACGGTTCGGGTATCTGCGCCAATTGCCGAGCGGTAGTTATCAGATCGGTCCGAAGGTTGCGGAGCTTGCGGCCGTTTTTCAGGACGCTTTCAATATCCGTGACTTTGTGCAGCCTGCGCTTGAAGAACTTGTTGAGCAGACCAACGAAGGGGCTTCGTTTTTTGTGCGCGACGCTCATCAACAAATCTGTATTTTCAGGATTGATGGGCGCCACCCGATCCGCGACCATCATATTCGCGTTGGTGATCGCTGGGATCTCGACCGTGGCGCGACGGCTAAGGTTTTCCTGAAATTCGAAGAGCGCATCGCTTTCGATGCTACAATTGACAACATGGTTGCGAAATCTATTGGTGAAAAGCTGCCTGACGCTGCGGGGCTCGCTGCGCCAGTTTTCGGCGCAGAGAATAAGCTCGTCGGCGCCCTTATAGTCTCGGGGCCGCGCTCGAGATTCGATAAGGCCAAGGTGAAGGAGTTGAGCGCCACCCTGATCAGGCAGGCTGCGCGCTTGTCCATGTCGCTTGGCGCCGATTTGCAGCATTTCCAAAAGCTTCTTCAACAGTTGCTGGAAAAGGACATATGAAGCGCAGCCAAGGACGTCATATGACGCCTTCCTTGCGCAACTCTTCCAGATCCTGATCGCTTAATCCGAGTTCTTCAAAGACAGCGCTATTGTGTTGGCCCAGCTTTGGCGGCGGCGCGCTTGCCGCCGGTTCGCTATCATTCATTCGAAAGCCCGATTTCACAACTTTGATCGGCGCGTCACCATCCGAGCCGCCGATTTCCTGTAGCAGGCGCCTTTCTTTTATTTGAGGATGCGCAAGCACCTCAGAAACTGAGAGCACGCGGCCGGCGGGAACCCCGGCTTCGTTGAGAAGCGTCTCCCATTCCAGGGCGGACTTCATCGATAGCGCCTTGTTGATCTCTTCATTAAGCGCATAGCGGTTCGCCTTGCGGTCTTCGCGTTTTGCAAACCGATCATCGCGAACGAGATCTTTTCGTTCTATCAGCCTGCATAGCGCCTCAAACTGGTCCTGTTTATTGGCCGCGATATTGATGAGCCCATCGGATGTTTTGAAGGCGCCTGATGGTGCAGACGTCATGTTTTCATTGCCGATAGGTTTGGCCTCGACGCCGGCGATTAGATAGTTTGACGCAACCCATCCGAGGGCTGAAACAGCGGCGTCTAGCATCGAAACGTCGATAAAACGCCCCACGCCGGAGGTCTTGCGTTCGTAAAGAGCCGAAACGATGGCGAAGGCGCCCACGAGCCCTCCCAGCGTATCGCAGACTGGATAGCCGACGCGCAACGGCGCGGATTGCGCGTCGCCGGTAACGCTCATGACACCGGACATGCCCTGAATAATCTGATCATAGGCAGGGTTTGATTTTAGCGGGCCTTCCTGTCCGAAGCCTGTGATCGCGCAATAAATCAGACCCGGATTAATACGTTTAAGCTCGTCATAGCCAAGGCCCAGACGTTTCATCACGTCGGGGCGAAAATTTTCGACGATAACATCCGCTGTTTTTATCAGCGACTTGAGTAATTCAACGCCTTTATTGGATTTCAAATTAAGGGAAATGGATTTCTTACCGGCATTTTGAGCCAGAAAAGAGACGCCCATCAGTTTTTCATTCAAAGCTGTAGAGGCGCCAAGCTGACGGGCGAGGTCGCCGCCGTCTGGTCGTTCTATTTTTATGACGTCCGCACCAAGGAGCGCCAGCTGAAATGTACAATAGGGGCCGGACAGCACATTGGTCAGGTCTAGGACGCGAACGCCCTTCAATAGGGCGGCCGGAACTGAGGCCGTTGTCGAAGAGGGAGTCTCGTCGATCATATGTCGGCTGTCATCGCGTCATAGCTATAGAGCCAATCATACCGCTCGGTGATTGGCGCGCGGCTCCATTCGTTTTCCATAAACTTTATTGCGCCGTCTTCTGTCGCCAAGGCATGGTCATGGAAGCGCGCCGTATTGTCTTTTGCGCCCTTGACCATCTTCGAAGTTCGCTCAACGCGGGCCGTCTCATATTTCAGCAGCGCCACTTCGGGATCCTCATATTCTTCAAGGCAACGCCCCAAGACTACGCCGTCCTCGATGGACATGACGGCGCCTTGCGCTAGAAACGGCAAAGTTGCATGCGCGGCGTCGCCGAGCAGTGTTATTCTGCCTTTGCTCCATGTTTGACGAGGCGGGCGCTCCATAAAGGCCCACTTCATTAAAGTGGGCGCACAATCAATCAGCGTTTGCACATCGTCATGCCATCCGGAGAAATCGTTTTTACATTCTTCTTTCGACCCTTCCGAACGCCATGAATGCTCGTGCCAGTCATCTCGCTCAATGGTGCCGATCATGTTCATAAGCTTGCCGCCGCGGAGCGGATAATTGACCATGTGAGCGCCGGGGCCGATCCAGGTAGATCCAACCATCTGACGCATGTGCTCTGGCAGTTGCTCCATGGGAATGACGCTTCGCCAGGCGACGAGTCCAAAAAATGCGGCTTCATCATCATCCCACAAGCGGTGACGGACAGTGGATTTAACGCCGTCTGCGCCGATCAGGATGTCACCGGTCGCGGTTGTTCCATCCTTCAACGTCAAACTGACCTTGTCGCTATCTTGTGCGATGTTGGTGACAGCTTCTCCGAGATGAATCGCGTCAGGTGAAATAGCCCTGACGCCGTCAACAAGCGTGTCGAGAAGGTCTGGCCGGTAGACCGTCAGATAGGGGTAGTGATACTTGTCGATCGCTTCGTCGCCGAGATCGAACATGGGCCATGACTTGCCGGTGTTCCAGAGGCGAAACTCTTTGCGGTCAGGGGCGCAGGAGGCCGCCCTTAGCGCGTCAAATACGCCAAGGGAATCAAGGGCGCGCGATCCGTTCGGGCTGATCTGGACGCCGGCCCCGACCTCGCCGAGTTCGGGCGCCTGTTCATAAACTTCGACTTCGAAGTCGCGGCGCAGAAGCGCAAGCGCGGCCGCCGCTCCGCCAATGCCGCCTCCAGCGATCAATACCTTTTTAGGACGCGCCATAATTTCCTCCGGTTTTTATAATTGCCGGGCTGTTACGCCCTGCTGCGCGTTGATGGCGGAACATTTTCATGCCGACGCCTCTTGCTTCAGCCAGCCAAGCGCCGCCATTGTCGGCGCATCGCTGACCTTCAAAAGAATCGCATCGCTTGAGGCGGCGTGCTGATATGGACGCCATGCCGGCGCGCAGATTGTGTCACCGAAACGCCACTGGAATGTTTTGCCGTCAACAACGGTTTTGCCTTCGCCATGCATGACAGCGAAAATGTTGTTCGCGGTCGTGCGTCTGGGGCGTGTCGCTCTGCCTGCATGCAGTTTCTGTACATGAAGAGAAATGGTCTTCAGCGCTGGTGCGCCGAGTTCGATGGATTGATGCGCGTCGGCCTCGGGCGTGTCTGGAGCGTCTTCCAACCGTTTCAGGCTGTCTTCCCAGCGAAAGGCGATAGGGGAGTGATCGACCGCCACAACATCCTGTTCGACGCCATCCGGATGCGGCTCGTAAAACATCGACTCCAGTAGATGAACAAGCGGAACATCGAGAAAGTCCATCCAGTAGCAATCATCTTCGCCTACATTGTCATGGGAGTGCCATGCCCATGCAGGTGTGAGCAGAACGTCGCCGGGACGCATCTCGACGCGGTTTCCATTCACTACCGTATGCGTGCCATGCCCTTCGAGGATAAGCCGCAATGCATTTGGTGTATGACGGTGCGCCCGCGCGACCTCACCCGGTTTAATCATCTGATAAGCAGCGACTATTGTACGCACAGTCGGATAAAGATTGCCGGCGACAGGATTTGTCATGGTCAGATTGCGCCGCTCGGCCTTGTCAGTGCCGATCAACTTTCCTGCACGGTCAAGCAGTGGCTTGACGTTCGCATAGCGCCAGTGATGCGGTTCAAAATTTTCCAATGGAGCCGGCCAGAGCGCAGGCTTTACGCGATGCCACCCGCCTTCCATATGCAGGCCGGAGAAGTCGGCGTAGAGTTCGCTCAGTGCGTCTGCGGAACCGTCCATACCGCGCTCTATTTCTGCTTGATGATGGGCGGGACGTAGGGCTCGGCGAAAACTTCCGTATAGCCGTCGTTGCTTTGTTTCACATCGACCGACATGACCCCGATATTGTCTATGTCGATTTTGATGATGTCGCCATGGGTCACAGGCCCAACGCCTTCCGGTGTTCCGGTGGCGATGATGTCCCCTGGATAAAGCGTCATTACGGCGGAAGCTGTTTCGATCATACCGGGGATATCAAGCACCAGGTCACGCGTATTCGCCGATTGGCGCAATTCGTCATTAACCCAGAGCTTCATGTTGAGCTCATGCGGATTGGGAATTTCGTCTTTTGTGACTATCCACGGCCCGACAGGACAGAAAGTGTCATATGCTTTTCTAAAGACGCGTTCTTCACGGCCCCTGACGACCATATCGAGAAGGCACGCATAGCCGAATACGCAGTCAGCCCAGTCTTCCCGCTTCACGCTGCGAGCCTTTTTCCCGATAATAATTGCGAGTTCGGCTTCGTGATGAACTTCGCGGCCAGGAACGTTCGGTAAAAGCACAGGCTCGCTCGCCCCTGACAGAGCAGATGGCGGCTTGAGAAAAAAACCTTGATTGGCGGCGCGGTAAGTAGCCTGCATTTCGCGGCCATGAGCGTGATAATTCACCGGGTAGGCGATCACCTTGTTTGGCCACGGGACAGGCGTTTCAAGGCGCGCCTCTGAGAGCTTGACCCTAGGCGTAGTCTCAAGGCGTTTTTCTATCAGGGCTTTGTTGTCGTCGAATTGCGCAATCAGCCTCGTCATCGAAACGGGCGGCCATTCAGCGGGATCAGCGTCAATTAGTTTTGTGATGTCCGCGATTTCATCGCCGATGACCACGCCGAGATGGGAGCCGTTGAAGCGGGAGAGTTTCATAGAAGCAATCTCATTGTTCTATTATGCAGAACGAAGTTCTATAAATGCACTGTTGAGCATACCAAGTCAATAATGGCCGATGGCAAAAAGCGGTGCGCTTAAGCCGGATCTGGGAGTGGCGTGGAAGTGAAGTCTGGCTCTATTTGCCAGTGATTAATCACCTTACGGCTGTGTGTTGTTTCCGGAAAGCCACAGGCGGCGCGAAATATCGCGAATAATCTTGATTCAGCTCAAAAGTGAGTCTATAAAGGAACGATGTTCTGTTAGACAGAACGATCTGCCGCAATATAAAGAGCAGCGTAAAGCGGCGCGCGTCATTTTTGGGAGGGATTGAAATCCATGCCGTGCAAGGTGTTGAAAGCTAATCTGTTTGCTGGCGTAGCGCTTGCCGTTTTTACGCCGGTTTACTCATCCGCGCAGGAGGCCGACAGTGATGCGTCTCAGGCGCGAAGCGGGTTTGATGTCATTACTGTGACCGCGCAGCGGCGCGAGGAAAGCCTACAGGACGCTTCCGTTTCAATTGACGTCCTAGGTTCGGACGATCTGCAAAAAGGCGGCGTCTATCAGATCGAGGATCTGCAAAGAATTGAGCCGACTGTCCAGGTCGGCATGGGCGGCAGCGCCGTTCAGGTTTATATCCGCGGCTCCGGCGACTTCGTGACCACTTCTTATCACGATTCAGCAGTTTCTTTGAATTATGACGGCGTCGCGGCGGGCCGCACCCAATATGTAAACGGCATGTTCTTCGATCTTGAACGGGTTGAGATCCTCAAAGGTCCGCAAGGCACGCTTTACGGCCGTAACGCGATCGGCGGCGCAGTGAACTTCATCCCGGTGACGCCAAAACTCGGGGAATTCTCTGGCTACGGCGCCTTTGGCGTTCAGAATTATAGCGGCTTCACCACGGAAGGTGCAGTCAATATACCTCTTGGTGAAAATTCAGCGTTGCGTGCTTCGGCGCAGATCGTCACGCGCGATGGTTACATCTCCGACGGCACTAATGACGACAAGCACGAATCGCTGCGTCTACAGTATCTTGTTGAGCCGAGTGAAGACGTGTCTCTGCGCCTTGGCGGGCATTACCAGCATTTCGGCGGGCGCGGTACAGGCATGGTCGTTTATAACCCTGAAGG
>JAUHYK010000005.1 GCA_030426465.1 Alphaproteobacteria bacterium | reverse complement strand
GCGCTGGCTTCAGGTGCCAGTGGCCTTACGGTCGTGGAAGTTCGAGTCTTCTCCTGGGCACCAGAATTGAGTTTTCCACAATCCGGCGAACTCCAAAACGTCAATAAAAACAGCGAATTGATGCAAGCCCCCGTCCGACGCGGTCCGGCGGGATTTGTTGGTATCCTGCCCATTTGTTGGTACATTTGTTGGTATCGTCGGCCTCGCGCACCTATATTCAGGCCTCGGTACCAACAAATATACCAACAATGCCCCTTACAGACTTTCAAATTCGCCGCCTGAAGCCCGAAAACAAGCCATTTCGTAAGAGCGATGGCGGTGGGCTGTTTGTCGAAGTCAGGCCCAATGGCTCAAAACTCTGGCGCATGGCCTACCGTCATGACGGCAAGCAAAAGCTCCTGTCCTTTGGAGCCTATCCGGCCACCTCCCTCGCGAGCGCCCGCGCAAAGCGGCAAGACGCCAAGACCCTGCTGGCGGACGGGATGGACCCGCTCGCCCATTCAAAAGCTGAGGTGGCGCAGCAACGCGCATTAAGCGAGCACACCTTCGGGAAGATCGCAGATGAATTGCTGGCGAAAGGTGAAAAGGACGGGCTGGCCGCAAGGACAACGGACAAGAAGCGATGGCTTTTAAGCCTTGCGAGAACTGATCTTGAAAACCAACCGATTGAGGCCATCACCGCCGCAGACATCCTTTCCGTTCTCCGCAAGGTGGAAGCCAAGGGAAACTACGAGACGGCGAAACGGATGCGGTCCGCAATTGGCCAAGTGTTTCGCTATGCGGTCGCCACCGCGCGGGCGTCCAATGATCCGACCTCCGGCCTACGCGGCGCCCTCATCACACCAAAAACGGTACACATGGCGGCTATCACTGACGCCGACGGCTTTGCGGCGCTTGTAAGAGCGATATGGGGCTACACCTCCGGAACCCCGGAAACGCGGACGGCTCTAAAGCTGATGGCGCTTTTGTATCCCCGGCCCGGCGAATTGCGGCTCGCCAAGTGGAACGAATTCGACCTCGACGCGGCAACCTGGAGCATTCCCACAGAACGCATGAAAATGCGCCGCCCGCACGTCAAACCCCTACCCTCCCAAGCCGTCGAATTGCTCAAGGAATTGCGGCACCTCAATTCAAGCGGGGAGCTGGTTTTCCCGTCGCCTTGGGCTAAGGGTAAGCCCATCAGCGAAAACACGATGAATACCGCGCTACGGCGCATGGGCTTCACCAAAGAAGAATGCACATCGCACGGCTTCCGGGCGAGCGCCTCCAGCTTGTTGAATGAAAGCGGCAAGTGGTCTCCCGACGCCATCGAAGCGGAGCTTGCACATGTCGGCGCCGATGAAATACGCCGGGCCTACCACCGCGCCGCCTATTGGGATGAGCGCGTGAAAATGGCGGCGTGGTGGGCGGATACGCTCTGTGATTTGGCAAATGCGGAGCGAATCACCTCGTAATCAACTAGTCAATAGAGTTGATCGGCTAGCTGATGAATCAATTTGAATATTGGAAACTTTGCGAGCGCCTAAACATCATTCAAGCGGCGCTCTTAATGTGCGAGTGCGACCCTGCGGATTTTCAAGATCATATTGAAATCAAGAAACGAAAATATCAGCCGCAAGGTTATTATGCTTGCAAAAGCGCTGTTCTGGCTGCGATTGAATCCGGTGTCGTAACTGGCGAAATTGTCACTGAGATTTTCGGAGTGGACGAAGAAAGCCCAATCGAAGACATTAACTTGCTCAAATCCTATGTGACGTATGACAGCCTGAGCTTGTGGCTAAAGTCGAAGGGATTCAAAAGTGAGTTTTTCTTCCCAGAGAAAAGCGTAGTGAATGATTGCGAAAATACGGCCCATTGTTGCTTCGCCCCAAAACTCGCCGCCGCAGTTGCAGCGTGGAAATCTGTGAGCAGTAGCACCTTCTCTCCAGGGTCACCGAAACAACAAATCTCAGCTTGGGTTCGGAAAAACGCGCTTCGATATGGTCTAACGGACTCGGAAGGGAAACCAAACGAAACTGCAATAAATGAAATCGCCAAGGTGGCTAACTGGCGCCCGCAAGGCGGCGCTCCCAAAACGCCGGGTAACTAATGAGCAGGAAATGAGAACCCATAGGCGGGTTCTGGGAACCCTACCCTAGGTTAAACGCCTAGCCATTTTAGTTATTCAAATCTTGGCCTCTATTTGCCACTACCGGACATTTTTATTCGTTCGTGAAGTCACTCAAACGGATAAAAATTATGACACACGAACCCACCCTTCCCCAAACCGGCTTTGTCCGCCTGAAACAAATCCTCGCGCCGCGCGGGCCTATTCCGGTCTCCAAGTCCACCTGGTGGGCTGGCGTAAAAGACGGGCGGTTTCCCAAGCCTATGAAGCTTGGCGACCGCATCACCGTCTGGCGTGTGGAGGAAATCCGGGCGCTTTTCGAAAATGAGGCGTCATAGGCGATGGCGCGCCGCATCAAGTGGCGATCCGTTCATGACCATTTCAGTTATGAAGTCGCCGAGCTGGCGAAAGTGACGGGCGTTTGCCGCTCCACCGTTCGCAACTGGATCAGGGATGGCCTGCCGGTCATAACCGATCAACGCCCTCATCTTATCGTCGGTGAGGAGTTCAAGCGGTGGTACGGGCAACGTATCAAAGCGCGAAAACGACCTTGTCGGCCAGGTGAAATGTACTGCTTTAAGTGCTCTCACCCGCGCGCACCGGCGCTTGGCATGGCTGATTACATTCCACGGAACAAGACGGGAGGATCGCTGACGGCGCTTTGCAACGTGTGCGAGCGGCCCATGTTTCGCGCCTGTCAGTTGCACCGTATCGGACAAACCATGCCCGGCGTTCGCGTTTCAATTCGCAAAAGGGGCGACGACATTAAGTCGTAAGACGCAACGCCTCCTGTTTTGATACTTCAATAAGGACTGAAACGACATGCCGAAACGCAATCCCGAAAATGAACGCATCAAGCAGTGCTATCTCCAGCATCTGCGCCGCTCAAATGGTTATAGCAACGCGACGATTTTGTCTGCTGCAGCGGCCATAGACCGTTTCAATGAAATGAACGGTCATAAGCCGTTAAAACGGTTTCACCTAAGGCAAGTGATGGCTTTTCGCGAGCGTTTTGAAGCAGAGACCACTCCGAAGTCTGGTAAGCTCTTGAGCAAGTCCACTATCACCACAAATTTGAAGGCGCTACGTAAATTTTTCACATGGCTCGCCGAGCAACCAGGCTACAAATCGCGTATCAAGTTCAGCGATGCGGACTACTTCACACCGAGCCTGCAGGACGAGAGAATCGCCCGCTCGACCCGGCGCCAATTCGTCCCGACACTCGCACAAGTCCACACGGTCATCGACAACATGCCGAGTTCTACTATTGTCGAACGGCGCAATCGCGCGCTTGTCTCACTCACGATTCTCGTCGGCCCTCGCGGCGCGGCCACCGCTTCGCTCCGCCTCAAACATATCGACATGGAAGCGCGCTTGCTCAATCAGGATGGCGCCGAGGTCAACACCAAATTCCGCAAGACATTCAAAGCCGGTTTTTACCCTGTCGGCGGGGAAGCGGAGCGGATTGTCCGCGAATGGGTTACGGAATTGCGCGGCGATCTTGGCTTTGGACCAGAAGAACCGCTCTTTCCAAAGACAATGCGCACCCTGAATCAGCAAGGCAAGTTCGAGCATGTGGAGCTGGACCGTGCGCCGTGGCGCAACACCGAATCACTCCGCAAGGTCTTTCGCCAGGCATTTGAGGCCGCCGGATTTCCCTACGCGAGTCCCCACAGCTTCCGCCACACGCTCGGGCGACTGGCCTATGAGCGAAACCTTACGATGGCGGAATGGAAAGCCTGGAGCCAGAATCTGGGCCATGCCGAGATCATGACAACTATAACCAATTACGCAAAAATGTCCGAAGAAGAGCAATTACGCACCCTTGCCGGGATTGGGGAAAAGCACCGAAAAAGCGATGACCGGGAGGCGATCAGGAAGCTCAAGGCGTTGGCGGCACAGTTGCCAGATTGAGGCTCAGTGGCCTGCCTCTATGAACTAAGCGCTTTATATATCTTCATTTACATTTTATTCAGGGAACGACCGATAATCCAGAATCAGTAAATCCACTGAACGCCAATGTTTGTCGCGAGGAAATGTCGAGAAGATTTGTCACATTTGGCGCTAAGCAAATAGAAGAGCGCGCGCGCTCTCATCCAGAAGAGATTCCGGAACTTATTGAAGAACTAGGCTTCCGTCGCTCGAAGGGAGCCAAGCATTTATTGTCAAAACTTAAGGCACTCGATGGCAAGCCATTGCCGCATGCATTGGAGCAACAAGACCTGTTTGATGGCCCCAAACGTGAAGCCAAGGAGCAAAACACGCTCACTGAAAGCCCCCGAATTCGACCTTTGGGATGGTCTAATTTATTCACTTTTCCTGCAACTACCGAACAGGAAGTCGCTGTCGATATTTTCATCGCTCGAAAAAATATGAAGGTTTCGGCATTTGCCGGCACAGGTAAAACTTCTACACTTCGGTTCCTATCCGCGACTGCAAACAAGGAACGTGGTCTCTATCTGGCATTCAATCGCGCAATCGCCAAAGAGGCAAAAAGCGTTTTTAATCCGAAAACAGATTGCAGGACCACACACTCATCCGCCCTGCAACAAATCCGTGGCCAATATGCATTTTCAAATCAAAAACTGTATACGGATATTAGCCCCAAACAACTAGCGAGCGCATTCGAGCTTGAATTGTTTGATGCTGGCGTCATGTCGTTAGAGGCTGACATGATGGCCCATCTAATATTGTCAGCCGTGAGGCGTTTTTGCCAATCAGGTGACGACCGCATCACAGCTAAGCACGCTCATCTGGCAGGCAGGGCTCTAGGCCTGCCCGATGAAAGTAAGAAGGACTTACAAGAACTAATTCTCCACTACGCTGAACAACTATGGGACGAAAAGTCGAGCGAAAAGTCTGAAATGCCTCTCGGACATGACGGCTATCTGAAGCTCTGGTCGTTGTCTAAACCAAAACTTGCTTACAGCTTTATACTTCTGGATGAGGCTCAAGACACTAACCCCGCCGTATTGTCAGTGCTAAAGGCTCAATCGACACAAGTTATTTATGTAGGTGACAAGCACCAACAAATATACGAATGGCGCGGCGCGGAAAACGCAATGGAAACCATTGACACCGCTGAAGAAGCATTCCTGACCACCTCTTTTCGGTTTGGCCCGCCACTGGCAGCGGTCGCCACAAAAATATTACATGCACTTGGCGAGACCAAGAACCTTAAGGGCAATGTAAAGGTCGAAACTGAAATTCTAACAGCAGGCGCGGCTAGGGCAATTCTGACGAGAACAAACGCGATGCTGTTTCGCGAAATCGTCGCCGCGCTCGACAATGACCGTAAACCACACATCGTTGGCGGCACCGAAGACATGAAGGCAATGCTTCACGATGTCGATAAGTTGCAAAAGGGTATACCCGGAAGTTTGCCGGAATTTTTTGGCTTCACTAATTGGCGCCAAGTTGTGGAGTATGCACAACGCCCGGAGGGTGAAAGCCTCAATCAATTTGTGAACTTGGTGGAACAAATGGGACGCGGCGCTCTTTGGCGCGCCGTTCTCTCTGTTGAGCCGGAGGAAAAAAGGGCTGATGTCGTCATATCTACCGCTCATAAGGCAAAGGGTAGAGAATGGGAGAGCGTAAGGCTCTCAGAAGACTTTAGCTCAGCGGAAAATGAGAGCGGCAAAATCCCCTACTCCGAAGCACGCCTATTTTACGTCGCCTTGACGAGGACAAAAAATCGGCTCGTCGTTGATCCCGCCCTATTGAACGCCTTTTCGTCGAAGCTTGCTCCGGATGCTATAAAAACTGAGGCTAGGCGCGCCGAAAAACCGCCATCGGTTGCATCGGATCATACCGATCCTGCCCTGGCCACCCTTCCTGACAAAGTAACGCGGGTAATGGATTTCCCACCCAAGGATGTGGCACCATCCCCAACGCCAACTACACCCAAAAAATCGAAGAAGAGGTTTTTCGGGCTATTTTGAAGGCGCTTATTGCGTCGCTAATTATAATTGCTTGAATTCAAAAATATTAGCGCCATACTTTTTGCTATATTTGAAGGAAGGTAGTGAACAATGGCGACTTGTTATTATTGCGGCGACGAAATTGAATTTCGCTTCATTGATGGCAGGCCGACACCGATACATATAAACGGCGGAAGCTGCTTCGGAGGAGCAAGCAGCACAAGGGCGCCTGCGACTACACGGACCTATACAACGATTGAGGCTTACACCAACCCGAATGCAAATTGCCCTGTTTGCGGAGCATCTGTATTTTTCGTTCAAACTTCGAATGGAGGGCGTGTTTTTTTTGATGCTCTAGGTTGGCCTTGGCCTAAACATCACTGCACTGACAACGGAAGGGGCGAAGGTGGAGGGCGAAGGCTTACCGGCCGCCTCCTTACAAATTTCCGCGACGCCAGTGGAGAAATCGTTGATATTTACGTGATTACGCATGTTTCGGAAGAAAACGATCTAATTTTTGTTCACACCAAATTTGCAAAAAAGACATATTATTTCGGCGTGCACACTCGGGACCCGGACAACGTCAACATCACCTTGCCGGATATTGCATCTGCTCCCGCCTTTATCATTCCGCGTAAACGCGCGAGTGATGACACGATTTCCGCGACTTTTCTCAATCGGAATAGCGGCTCTATTTGCTCTGTGTTGTTATTGCGCGGGTAGTTAAAACAGCTATGAATACGCTATCTTAAGCAAGAGATTCTTGGCATGAACGCCGTCGAAATTGAAGAAGCCATTTCCGCCCTCGCCGAGCAACCGTTCGACGCCGGGGAGTTTCCGTTCGCGTTTCTTGAGGCGTTCGGAAACAAAAAGGCGACCATCGACCGGCTCCGCAAGGGCAACACGAACCGGTCAGACCTTGGCGGCGTTCTCCAGACCAACAATATCCACATCAAGGTTTGCGAGGAAGGCGCGGTTTCAAAAACCATCGCCGCGCTGAGGGAAAGCCCCGCCACCGCAAAGGCAAAGGCGAAGTTCATTCTCGCCACCGATGGCGAGACCCTTGAAGCGGAAGACCTCGTCACCGATACGCCGCCCATCGCCTGCGCCTATAAAGACTTCCCCGATCACTTTGGCTTCTTCCTGCCGCTGGCGGGCATCATCACGGTCCGGCAAATCCGCGAAAGCTCGTTCGACATCAAGGCGACCGGACGGCTCAACCGGCTCTATATCGAATTGCTGAAAGACAACCCCGATTGGGGAACGGCGGACCGGCGCCCGGACATGAACCATTTCATGGCGAGGCTCATCTTTCTGTTCTTCGCCGAAGACACCGACATCCTGAACGGTGAAAATCTGTTCACCGCCACCATCGACCAGATGACCGAGCGCGACTCGTCGAACACCCATGAAGTGATTGCCGAACTTTTCCGCGCCATGAACACAAAACCGAAAGACCGCGCGGCGGCGAAACTGCCGCGCTGGGCCGATGTGTTCCCTTATGTGAATGGCGGGCTCTTTTCCGGCTCGCTCGACGTCCCGCGCTTCTCAAAGATCGCACGGGTCTACCTTCTCCATATCGGCAATCTCGACTGGACCAAAATCAACCCGGATATTTTCGGCTCCATGATCCAGGCCGTCGCCGATGATGAGGAGCGCGGCGCATTGGGCATGCACTACACGTCCGTGCCGAATATCTTGAAAGTGCTCAATCCGCTGTTTCTGGATGATCTGCGCGAGAAGCTGGAGGAAGCGGGCGACAATCCGCGCACGCTGCTAAACTTACGCAAGCGGCTTTCAAAAATCAGGGTGTTCGACCCCGCCTGCGGTTCGGGAAATTTTCTTGTGATTGCCTATAAGGAAATGCGGGCGATCGAAGCGGAGATTAACAAACGGCGCAGCGAAGCGGACCGGCGCACGGATATTCCGCTGACGAATTTTCGCGGGATCGAGCTGCGCGACTTCCCCGCTGAGATTGCGCGCCTCGCGCTGATCATCGCCGAATACCAGTGCGATGTGACCTGGCGCGGGCAAAAGGAAGCGCTTGCGGAGTTCCTGCCGCTGGACGCCATGAACTGGATCACCTGCGGTAATGCCCTGCGGCTCGATTGGCTGAGCATCTGCCCGCCCACAGGCACGGGGGTGAAACACCATGCTGATGACTTGCTGAGCACTCCACTTGATCAAACCGAAATCGACTTTGAGAACGAAGGCGGCGAGACCTATATCTGCGGAAATCCGCCTTATCTGGGTTCCAAATGGCAAAGCACCCAGCAGAAAGCGGATCTCGGGCGCATTTTTGACGGGCGTCTGAAAGGCTGGAAGTCACTCGACTATGTCGGAGGCTGGTTCATGAAGGCGGCTGACTATGGGCTGCGCACACCCACTGTATCTGCCTTTGTGTCAACCAACTCGATCTGTCAGGGGCAGCAAGTGCCTATCCTGTGGCCGCCGATATTGGAAAATGGCCATGAAATTGTTTTTGCCCATACCAGTTTTAAATGGGCCAATTTGGCTAGCCATAATGCGGGGGTAACGGTCGTGATTGTCGGCATATCCAACCAGCCGCGCAACGAAAAATGGTTGTTTTCAATTTCAGAGAATGGCGAAACGGTTGTCAGGAAGTCGCAAACTATCAATTCATACTTAATTCCGGCCGAAGATACCTTCGTCTTGTCGATCTCAAAACCGCTCGATGATCGGGCGGTTATGCAGTTTGGAAACCATACCTATTATGGTGTTGACCTGTTGTTGAGCCG
Organism: Alphaproteobacteria bacterium; assembly: GCA_030426465.1. Taxonomy (GTDB): domain Bacteria; phylum Pseudomonadota; class Alphaproteobacteria; order Caulobacterales; family Parvularculaceae; genus Hyphococcus. The sequence continues at coordinate 81,553 of JAUHYK010000005.1, read as the reverse complement.
TGGCGAAGCCGCGAATATTGAGGAGCATTGGCCCAACGCGCGTGAACTTATGCGTGATTTCCTCGGTTCCAAGGAAATCATCTCTGGCTTACCGCGAAAGTGCCTATGGATTGAAGATGGCCAAAAAGATCTAGCCATGAGCATACCGCCGATTGCAGAGCGATTGGGCAAGGTGGCGGCAGCAAGGGCAAAAATGAAGAACGACGCCTCAGCACGAAAGCTGGCGGAGATGCCACACAGGTTTCGAGACTGCTTTCTCGGCGAAAAGCATGTCATAGTGATGCCGGCAATTTCTTCAGAAAACCGTCCATATCTTCCAGTTTCAATCGTTGATGGGTCGCAGATCGTCGGTCACAAAGCGTATGCACTCTACGACGCCCCCCTCTGGAACATGGCGCTGATTGCATCGCGCCTGCACTGGGTCTGGATCGGCACGGTTTGCGTTCGCCTTGAAATGCGTTTTTCATATTCCAACACTCTCGGCTGGAACACCTTCCCTGTTCCCAAACTCACGGAAAATGACAAACAGAAACTGACCCGCTGCGCCGAGGACATCCTTCTGGCGCGGGAGGCGCATTTCCCCGCCACCATCGCCGACCTTTACGACCCCGAAAAAATGCCCGCAGATTTACGCGCCGCCCATGACCGCAACGATGAGACGCTGGAGCGCATCTATATCGGCCGCCGCTTCAAAAACGACACCGAACGCCTCGAAAAACTCTTTGAACTGTACACAAAAATGACTGATAAAAAGGCCGCAAAATCATCATAATTTCGTCAGGGGGCGGGTATGGAAACTTTTATAAGCGCCGCGCAAGCGGGGGTGACTGAGCTATCAACAATCACACTGCATGGCGTTTTCGGACTTGTATTGATACTGATATTCTCCGTCGTTGTGGTTCTTATTGGAGAGACTCTTGTTCGGTTAGTCCGCCGAAAGCCGCCACGGAGAAGTCTGCAGGTAATTGAAGGCGCAAAAGGTGTCGTTAAACTTCCAAGGAGCGGCTGGAGATCGTCGTCGCTTGGTGGCTTAGATAACGGCTCCACGATTACCATCAAGTCAGATCAAGGGCGCGTCAAAGCGTTACTTAGGTGGGGAAATTCGCGTACGCTTAAAGACAATGAGATCGAATTGTCGGCAGACGATTTTGGAACTCTTGCTGGCGAGAATAGCGATATAGGAGATGGTGAATCACTCAACCTGTCGATTTATCCAACTGTAAATATAATTGATCGAACCTGGTCTCACCCTGACCCCGGCATCAGCATTGGGACCAGGGTTGGTGTTGTAGCATCAGCCGTGACGCTTTTTCTTGATAAGTTAATTAGTTTTGGATTTGGGCTTTAGGTCTATGACGAGATTGTTTCGCATCGATCAAACCGGCCTAGTCGAATCACGGCGCAAGGCTCTCGATTTTGAAGATAAAATAGAGAAATGGGTAGCCAGTGACCTGAGCCTTGTCGGCGTTGATGGCGTCGTCATTGGCCGCCAGGTCGAAACCGATCACGGCAAGCGCATCGACATTCTCGCGATGGACGAAGACGGCAATCTCATCATCATTGAACTGAAACGCGACCGCAGCCCGCGGGATATTGTGGCGCAAGTGCTTGATTACGCATCTTGGGTGTGTCGTTTGACCACCAATGACGTGCACAAGCTCACTCTTGCGAAAGGCGATGGATCGCTGGCTGAAATCTATCGACGTAAATTCGGCAAGAGCCTGCCGGAAACGCTTAATGCGACACACCAGATGATTGTCGTCGCGAGCGAAGTCGATGACGCGACCAAGCGGATCATCGAATATCTTTCAGAACAGCATAGCGTTGGCATTAACGCCTCGTTCTTCAATGTCTTTGAACAAGACGGAAAAGAGTGGCTGACTACCGACGCGCTGTTAGAGCAAGAAGAGGTTACAGATCGCGCGACCCGAAAGGCGCGCGGCCCGTGGACCGGATATTATTATGTGACCGGCGGCACCGAAGAGATGCGGCCATGGAAAGACATGCGTGACCATGGGTTTATTACCGCGAGCGGTGGAAAATGGTACACGGATGGGCTCGCGCGATTGTCTGAGAGCGACGAGGTTTTCTACTATCAAGTGAATAATGGCTATTTGGGGTATGGCGTTGTAAAAACCGAACGCCAACCCGCCGATGAGTTCTACTTGAGTGATGGGCGGCGACTTACCGACGTAGTACCAAAACCCTATTTGACGGATTTTGCCAACGATCCTGATAAGCAGGCCTACGCGGTTGGTGTTGAGTGGAAAAAGACGTTCGACCGGACGAACGCCAAGACATTTCAAGGCATATTCGCCAACCAGAATACCGCTTGTAAACTATACAGCCAAGAAACGGTCGATTTTCTCATTGAGGCTTTTGGCGTCAAATCAAAGAGCGAGTAACGATGACAGAGCTAAAGAAAGTCCCCTCAGTCTCCGTCTCCTATTCCCAGACCGGCGCCTCGACCAAATCGAATGAGCTTGGCATGCGGGCGATGCAGGAACGCGCCTATAACAAGCGCGGCGAACAATATTTGCTGATCAAGTCCCCGCCCGCCTCCGGCAAGAGCCGCGCGCTCATGTTCATCGCCCTCGACAAGCTGGAAAACCAAGGCGTTAGACAGGCGATCATCGTGGTGCCTGAAAAATCCATCGGCTCCAGCTTCGCTGATGAGCCCTTGTCGAAGTTCGGTTTCTGGGCGGACTGGACCGTGCGCCCGCAATGGAACCTTTGCAACGCGCCTGGCACCGATGGCGGCAAGGTGAACGCACTTGGCAAATTCCTCGAAAGCGATGATCGCGTGCTCGTTTGCACCCATGCGACCTTCCGCTTTGCGGTGGACAAGTTCGGCGTTGCCGCGTTCGACGACCGGCTGATCGCGGTGGATGAGTTTCACCATGTCTCAGCGAACCCCGACAACAAACTTGGCCAGCATCTCGGCGAGTTCATCGCACGCGACAAAGTGCATGTGGTCGCCATGACCGGCTCTTATTTTCGGGGCGACGCCGAGGCGGTTTTGGCGCCGCATGACGAATCCAAATTCGAAACCGTCACTTACACCTATTATGAGCAACTCAACGGCTACAAATATCTGAAGACGCTCGACATCGGCTATTTTTTCTATTCCGGCTCCTACGCCGACGATATTCTGAAAGTGCTCAACCCTTCCGAAAAGACCATTATTCACATTCCCAACGTCAATTCGCGCGAAAGCACCAAGGACAAGCACCGCGAAGTCGAGCACATCATTGACGCTCTTGGTGAGTGGCAGGGCGCCGACCCGGCAACAGGCTTTCAGCTTGTAAAGACGCCGAACGGACGCGTTTTGAAGATCGCCGATCTGGTCGATGACGAGGCAGCGAAGCGAGACAGGGTCTCCGCCGCCCTCAAAGACCCGGCGCAAAAGAACAATCGCGATCATGTAGACATCATCGTGGCGCTCGGCATGGCGAAAGAGGGTTTCGACTGGATTTGGTGCGAACACGCCCTCACCGTCGGCTATCGGGCCAGCCTTACCGAGATCGTGCAAATCATTGGCCGCGCCACCCGCGACGCCGAGGGAAAAACGCGCGCGCGGTTCACAAACCTGATCGCCGAGCCCGACGCCTCCGAAGAAGCCGTCGCCGAGGCCGTGAACGACACGCTGAAAGCAATCGCCGCCAGTCTACTCATGGAACAGGTTCTCGCGCCCCGGTTTGAGTTCAAGCCAAAGACGCCGACGAGCGTTGCGGTGGTAGGGTTTGATTATGGCGAAGACGGATACGACCCGAAGAAATGCAATGTTGGCTTCAATGAAAAAAGCGGCAAATTTCAGATTGAAATCAAAGGCCTTGCCGAGCCGAAATCAAAAGAGGCCGAACGCATCTGCCGCGAAGATTTAAACGAAGTCATTACCGCCTTTGTACAGGATAAATCAGCGATTGAGCGCGGGCTATTTGACGATGAACTCGTGCCCGAAGAGCTTACGCAAGTGCGCATGGGCAAGATCGTAAAGGACCGGTTTCCTGAGCTGGACGACGAGGATCAAGAAGCCGTCCGGCAGCACGCAATCGCTGCGCTCAACCTCACCCAAAAAGCGAAGGAAATCATTCTTGGCGATGAAAATCAGGAAAAGGGCAACACAGCGTTGATCGATGGCGTGCGAAAATACGCCATGGATGTTCGAGAACTGGATATTGATTTGATTGACCGCATCAATCCATTTGGCGAAGCCTACGCTATTCTCGCCAAGACCATGAGCGAAGAGAGCTTAAAACAAGTTGCGGCGATTATATCAGCCAAGCGCATCAATCTCACACCCGAAGAAGCCCGCGACCTCGCCAAACGAGCCTTGAAGTTCAAACAGGAACGCGGACGGCTTCCTTCGATCACATCGCCCGACCCGTGGGAGAGGCGCATGGCCGAAGGAGTGGCATATCTCGCGAAACTGAAGGCTGAATCCGGAAATGGCTAAATTCACCGATGAAGATGATGCGTTGCTCGCCGAGCTTGGCGTCGAAGTCGAGAAAAAGAAACCTGCAAGCCGGACGGCGCGAGAAGAGCGCATCATTGCTGGATTTGAGGAAATTCAGCGCTTCGTTGAAGAGCATGGCTGTGCGCCTATGCATGGCGAAGATCGCGACATCTTTGCAAGGCTCTATGCCGTTCGCCTTGACCGCATGCGCGAGCTTGAAGAATGCCGAACGCTTGTCCAACCGCTGGACCATCAAGGGCTGTTGAGCGGCGCCGAAAATTTGGCAACGTCTAAAGTTGATGAGCTGGATGACGAGGCATTGCTCGCGGAGCTGGGCGTTGAAGCTCAATACGCTGATATTACAGAACTACGCCATGTTCGCTCCAGCGCGGAAAAACGCGCCGCCGAAGAGATTGCAAACCGCGAGCGTTGCAAGGATTTTGAAAAATTCAAGCCCATGTTCGAGGCCGTCCAGGCTGAACTGGATTCAGGCTTGCGGGAAGCGCGGCCCTTCAAGCGGGACACAGATATTCTTGAAGGTCAGTTATTCATTCTCGGCGGGCAAAAAGCGTACGTCCACGAACTGGGTGAAGAATTTGAAACGCCGGAAGGTCGCACCAATCGACGAATGCGTGTGATTTTCGACAATGGAACCGAAAGCAACGCGCTGCTCCGGTCATTTCAGCGTGCGCTTTACAAGACTGAAAATCATGGGCGCCGTATCACCGACCCGGCAGCCGGGCCGCTTTTTTCGAGCGAGGCGTCTGGAGACGACTTGGCGAGCGGTACGATCTATGTGCTCCGAAGCAAGTCAGACCACCCAATGGTCGCCGAGAATCGAAAGCTTATTCACAAGATCGGCGTCACTGGCGGCAAGGTCGAAACAAGGGTTTCCAACGCCAAATTCGACGCCACCTATCTGCTCGCCGATGTGGAAATCGTTGCGACCTACAATCTATTCAACATCAATCGCGCCAAGCTGGAGGCGCTGCTCCACCGCTTTTTTGCAGCCGCTCGCTTCGACATCGAAATAGAGGACCGTTTCGGCAAGAAGGTGAAGCCACGAGAGTGGTACCTGCTGCCCCTCACAGCTATCGATGAAACTGTGGAAGCGATCCAGAACGGCACTATCGAAAAATACAGCTACTCGCCAAAGCTTGCGAAGCTTGTTAGACATGACGAATGAAGCGATAAATATTTTCGAATTTACTGATTCCAAGATACTGCGCTTGCTGCCTGCAAGTCAGACTTTTGTGAAGCGAAATCATTCCTGAAAAAATTGTTGGTGCCGTGGAAGTTTTTTGAAGAGTTTTGTTTTTCTATTAGCTTTGCACAGACTGTGACACCGCAACTAACATCACGACCGAGCTTCGCGGGGAGATGCATGCTCACGACTTCCCCGACTACATTTTTGGCTTCATTTTCTACAAATAATTTTCGGAGGAAATGATGTTCTGCGCCAATACAATCCTGGTGGAAGGCAAGGTCAGCACCCAGACATCGATGAGGCCTCAGCTAAAGGTCGCGATATTCTGGAAGCGGTAAAGGAAGACACCGCTCCCCTCGCTTGGCTATTTCCCAAAAGCCATAGGAACTATTCAGCCAGGTCACCAAGCACGGCAATAGCGCACATGACTACCGAGAAAAAATAATGAGAAGCAAGCCAATTTCATATTCTGTGATCTGAGGCGCGCCCCGAACAAATTCGAACACTCGACCATGGGGACCGAATGCGAAGATGGTTTTGTTGCGTTTTTCGGAGACCTCCACTTTTCCTTAACGAAACTCGGCCGCACCGAAAAGGCCAAAAACGAGCTGATGGCCAAAGTCCACCAACACCCTAATTGGATCGACTTTGAATTGGAGAATATCGCGTCGAACGTTCTAGGCGACGTCTATGAATATCTGATCGGGAAATTCGCGAGAGGCCCGGGTAAGAAGGTGATGGAGTTCTACACTCCCGCATCAGGTTTCGACTGTTCTTGCAAAGCTCGTCACTACCGGCAAGACAAAACGAAAATCTGTCTATCACCCGACTTGGGGTACGGCTGGCGGCTGTCGCAAGCCGCTAGATAATTCAAAGCGTGGTTTCAAAATCCAGTGCAGGAGCAGGCTTTAACGACATTTGCGAGCCATGGTTCAATTAGCCCACTCGCAAGGACGAGATTGTCAAAACACTAAATATTCAAAACCAGACGGAAGCTTTTTTTGCGCTGGTCAATATTTTGCGGCGCTCAATACAATGAGCAAATTTCATCGGCTGGATCTCTCGTGTTATCACTATGTGATAACGCTGTTTCCATTCAGACTTTTTCCAAAATCACCTGCAAAACGATAGGTATTATTGAATCGTTTTCAAATTTTATTGGACAGCACTAAAGTGAGATCATAGCGTCTCTCCAAATTTATAGTGGGGGGATGATGTCGCGGTTACAAAAGTTTTGGCTTACATTTACCGTTTGGTTGGTTTTAACTTCGGCCCCCGCCTTCGCGCTGCAAAACCTTCAACCCAATGACGATGATGAGCCGGAGCCAATTGCGCCGCAGCCTATAGGCCCGCAGCCTCCATCCGCTCTGAGTGGAAGCACGCTCGCGGAAGAGCCGCAACAGGATTGGGAGAAACGTCAAAATCCGGACGAGCGGCTAAGATCATATGGCCCGGACATTCTCGGCGATCAGATCGACCCTCATATGGGCGGCATTTCCTTCGAGCACACGGACGTATCGCTCCCCGGCAATTCCGGCTTGGAGGTGGCTGTCCGGCGGCGCATTTCGCAAGGCTACGCGTATGGCGAATCCACCAATGTCGAGTTTGGCGATTGGCAAATCGCCGTTCCGCGGATCTCCGTTGTCACCGCCGTATCGGGCGGATGGACTGGAAACCGATGCTCATCGGATTACGCTGCGACATTGCCGAACATACCCGCGGGAGGCAGTTCGAGGCTTCTGCAACGCCATGATTATTCGAACGGCGTCACGCTTGATGTTCCCGGCGCCGGTTCGCAACAGATTCTGGAAAATCCGGCGGGCGCTCACTGGCCGGGAGCAGCGTCCCATGTCACGCCGGATGGCTGGTATCTGACATGCACAAGCGCGAGCGACGGCGGGCAGGGCTTCTTTGCTTATGCGCCTAATGGCGACCGTTATCGTTTCGACCGATTCATTAAACGGCCATATGCAAAAATGGGCTCGCTCGCCAAGGGAAAGCAGGGGGGGACAGGGCGAGGCAAAACGCTTCTTGCCGCCACCCAGGTAACCGACGTGCATGGCAACTGGGTAAATTACACCTATGACGCCAGTGACCGTTTAACCCGGATCGAGGCGAATGACGGCCGGCGGATCGATCTTCTCTATTCCGGCGCGTCAGAGCTTATCTGGCAAGTCAAATCAAACCCGCAAATTCCTGCCGAAACACGGACGTGGACATATTCCTATCGAACGACGACATTTACAGGCGAACAGTGGCAGACAATTTCGCCGACGCCGCGCCAAGTGCTGGGGACTGTCACTCAGCCGGACGGGCGCTCATGGACCTTCAACCTTGATGGAATGGCGGCGGGCCCGGGGCCGGGTGCTGACCCTCAAGGCATCCAGGAATGCGTGACGGACAGCCAATCAATCTCTGTCACGCATCCATATGGCTTAACGGGGACTTTCCATCTTTCGGAGCGCAGTCACAGGCAAGGGCTCAATTCCATGATGCCCCAGGTGCTGGAATGTCCAAGCCTGGAGCCAGGTAAAGGATCGCAACCCCCGGTATTCGTGCATGCGATGACGGACACCATGTCGGTCACCTCGAAGATACTGTCCGGACCGGGCGTTTCCACCGCGGCTTGGGGTTTTTCCTATGAGGCCGATTTCGGCCCGGAAGGCACATCGTCCTCTGATCCCACCAACTGGACCATCGTGACAGAGCCCGGCGGATCGCAAATTAAATATTACCACAACTGGTCCGACATGGCGCAAGGCGGCAAGCTGGTGTTGAAGGAGATTCGCGAATCCGGCGGGGCGTCGCCGGTTGAGTCGACCGAGCTTACCTACGTAGGAGAAAATCCCATCGGGGCGACATTCGCGAGAGTCCCTTCAACCGCAAGATTCAAGGTTTTGCCGCAGCGGACCACGATCACCCGCGACGGCGAAAATTACTCCACCAAGAACATCTATAATTCAAACTTTTCTTCCTCGACCTATAGCCACGGTTTTCCGACGCGGGTTGAGGAATGGAGCACGACGTCAGGCGGCGCCGCAATGATGCGCGACGCCGATATTGTCTATGCCCATAACACGACGAAATGGGTGCTCGGCCTCAAAACCAGCATAACCCGCAATGGGAAGTTATTTGAGAACTACACCTATGATTCAAACGGCCGGCTAAAGACGCATTCGAATTTCGGCGTCTTGCGGCAAACCCTCACTTATAATGCGGACGGCACGGTCGCGACGGTCAAGGATTCCCACAATCACACCTACACGCTCTCGAACTGGAAGCGCGGCCAGCCGCAGACCGTGACAAGGCCTGGCGGCTCGACCTTCAACCGGACGGTTGACGCCAATGGCTGGGTGACGAGTGAAACGGACCCCAATGGCAACACATTTGGCTTCGACTACAATGATGTGGGCTGGCTGACGGAGATCGACCGTCCATCGCCTTTCTCGGATTCGACTTTGACTTATTCCTATTCGGCCTATGGTCCGGATCAAGTCGCAACGCGCGCCAACCGCAAGACGACCGTTTACTACAATCATTTTTTAAAGCCGCGGCTTGTGAAACAAGAGGCAACGAACGGGACGGCGGCGTCGATTTATGAGCGAACCAGCTATGACGGCCTTGGCCGCGTCACTTTCCAGTCCTGGCCCTCACATGACCCGATGGCGCTTTATGGTGTCGAGACCGAATATGATGCGCTATCTCGTGTCACGAAGGTTCGCGAGAACGTGGTTCCTTATGCGGAGACCGAGACAGAGTACCTCTATGGCGCACAGACCCGGGTGACCGACCCCTCGGGCGCGCAGGTGACGACAACTCATCGCGGCTATGGCTCGCCAAGCAATACAGAGGCGATGTCGGTCACCGACGCCATGGGGGCGGTCACAACCATGGACCGAGACATTTACGGCAACATCACCCAGCTTTCACAGGCGGGCAGCTATAACGGCTACAATGTCTCGGTGTCGCGTGATTTTTGGTATGACAACGATCTGCGCCTCTGCCGACACCGGGCGCCGGAATTCGGCGACGAAGTCTTTCTCTACGATTCCGAAGGTCAGCTCACCCAATCGGGGCGCGGCGCCGCAACGGCGTCAGGCTGTGTATCGACCATCCCGACCTCCATCCGCGTCACCCACGGATATGACGCACTCCATCGGGAAACCAGTATTGCGTTCCCCTCGGGCACACCGGGCCTCACGCGGACTTACGACAATAACGGCAATGTTCTGACCGCCGACCGTACCGGCGTCGCAGACTGGACCTATCAATATAACGCGCTCGACAAGATCACTCAGGAAAAGCTGGAAATCGACGGGCTCACCTATCAGTTCGATTACGGATACTATGGGTCCGGCGACCTATACGAGCGTAGCAAAGCAGGAGGGGCCACGTTCAGCTATGCGCCGGACGCCTTTGGCCGCCCGCGCCGGGTCCGGAACGGGTCCACAGACTATCTCGCGAACGCCGCCTATCACGCGAACGGGACTGTCACCGATCTTGATTACGGCAACGGCCATGTTCTCGATCAGAACCTCGATACCCGCCAGCTCGTGTCGCTGCTGCGCCACGGCTCCGGCGGATCGAACAATGTCGTCCGGCTCGACTATTATTACGACGACCGCCGCAAGGTCACGTCGATTACCGACGGCGTCAATGCCGGGGAGGACCGGTCTTTCACCTACGACTATAACGGGCGGCTTCTGACAGCCTCCGGGCCATGGGGCTCGGGGAGTTTCACCTACGACGCGCTCTCCAATCTGCGTCAGCAGATCCTCGGTGCGCGAACCATTGGCGTCTCTTATGACGCGCTGACAAATCGCGTCACCTCGGCCAACGACAACGGGTCTCCAAAATCCTACGCCTATGACGCGCGAGGCAATGCGACGACTGTCGGCGCCGATACATTTGTCTATGATTTTTCGAACCAGCCGGTCAGCGTCTCGGGCGGCGCGGGCGGAGACTATGAATATGACGCGAATTTCAAACGCGTGAAATCCGTCATCAACGGCGTCACCACATATTCGATTTATTCGAAAGTCACAGGCAACATCATCTATAGCTACGACGTGACCGGCGGCGTCATCACTGAATACGCCTCCATCGGCCCCGCCTCCGTGCGGCTCAAGAACGGCGTCGTCGAATACACCCATGCCAATCATCTGGGCTCGCCCGTCGCGGCGACGGATGCGGCGGGGAATGTGCTCTGGCGCGAAAGCTATGACCCCTTCGGCGAATGCCGGATTTGCCCGTCGGCGAATGACGACGACACCGGCTTCACAGGCCATATCGCCGACAGCGCCACGGGCCTCACCTATATGCAGGCGCGCTATTATGACCCCGTCATCGGCCGCTTCCTCTCCACCGACCCGATTGGGTATCAGGACCAGTTGAACCTCTATGCTTATGTCGCAAACGATCCTATCAATATGTTCGATCCGACAGGCGAAGCTGCCTATTTGGTTTCCCGGCGTATTCCGGAAACTCCGGGTGCCAATCACATGTTTGTACTGGTAGTGGATGATGACACAGGTGAGATCAAGGCACGGTATTCATATGGCCCATCGAGCAGTGGGCCAGGCAAGAAATTGGTTAGCCTGACTGACACGGATACAAAAACCAACATCACAGATGACAAATCCGCGAAAGCGTTTCTCGCCGACCCAGAACAAGCCGCAAAAGACGGCATATCTGCTGCTAAAATTGATGCTTCGGATGAAGCGGTGATGGACGCTGGCGAGAAAATGAATGAGGCTCTTGGTTCCAGAGAAAATCCTGGCGACACTCGTTATTTCCTTGTCCCCAGGGAAGGCGGTTCCGGCGCGAATAGCAATTCGGCGGCTTATGGAGTTGCACAAAATGCGGTTCAGAGCGAAAACCCGGGCGGTACACAACCTCTTCCTCCGGGGACAAGAAACCCTGGGTGGGGAGAAACAGGAAATATCCCATGCCCCGGACGATCCGATTGCGAGTAGACCGCTGTCCGGTTTAGAGATTGGAGGAGCCGAATAATGAAAATAGTCGTACTTTTGATCTTAGTTCTCGTCGTGGGAGGGATCGTTTTTTTTGCAAGCGATGAATTTAACAGAACTGGTTTTTTGGGTTCGGAAGGGTTCATCGATTCCGGTTCTAAGTTCGGCATTCAAATTGGCATGGATCGGAATGTTGCGGAAGATCGACTTCGCTCTCGTGGACTCGAATCAATGGAACCCTCAGTGTCGGGGCGTTGTCTTGATCGACCGTATCCCGCGGATCAACAAGTGGGGCTTTGGCTGGATGATAGCCGGTTCGGCGGAACCATCTGCTTGGCATCAAGAAATAATCAAATTGTTAGTATTGGCTGGGCTTTGGGTGGCTGGGAATGGTGAGCAAGATTAAAGGGCTGGCGCCACGCGTGGCTTAAGCTGTTGTCTGCACATCGTTTTAGGCGGCGCCACGTCCTTTGAGGGTGGCGCCATTTTGCGTCAGGGTGACGCCGGTTTGGCGCCGCGTGAATCTCCCGGCTTTTGGGCGTTCCGCGTCCGGATAATCTTTTTTTAGAGCTGCATGGGCTTCGCCATCGCCGCTGACGGGCTGTCTGCGGCGGGTGAAGGCTTGGCGATGTTCAGCCGCTAAAGTGAAACGGCTTTTGGCGCGGCGCTCAGCAAGCAAATAGGGTGCATTAAGCGCAGCGCAATGCACCATTCAATCTATCCCCTGGTAATGTGTTTGGTTATTCTGGCGTCATGCCCAATTACCGGCGCCTTATCGTTCCCGGCGGGGAATTCTTTTTTACGGCCAATCTTCCGGGCCGGTGCCAATCGCTTTTAACGGACAATATCCACAAGTTGCGCGCTGCGTATGGCTATGTGCAAAAGCAATTTCCTTTTGAAACCGTCGCGATCTGCGTTCCGCCGGACCATCTTCACTGCATCTGGCGGATGCCGCCGGGGGATGGCGATTATCCCTTGCGCTGGCAGCTCATCAGATCGCGATTTTCGAAATCACTTCCCCGATCCATGGACGCCAGACCGGGCCGCCGAGAGGGCGCACTTTGACGGTGCATTGCGCCAACGCTTGCCAGACATGACGAATGAAGCGATGATCACTTCTCGAAATTATTGATTCCGAAACGCCGCTATCGACGGCGTACGAGTCAGGCTTTTGTGAAACAAACTCATCCCCCAAAAAATTTTGTTGGTATATTTGTTGGTACCGCTGAAATGCGCTTGTAAATTACACTTTTATATCAATACCTTAATCGAAGACTGTGACGCCTCTCCTGGCACCAAACTCTCCGGAATTGCGCTAAAAAGCGCTTGTTGGCGACAGGCGATCCCGCCCGGTCAGTTGATGTCGCTCATATTTGACCGGTGGCTTTGCATCTAACACTATTATCCAGTGAATTGAGGAGCTTCGGGCAAACAGGCCGCCAGCGCCCGGTTTTGGCAGGGATATGAAGCAGTCAACACCGCCCGAGATCAGTCCTGAGCACGCCTTTGTCACGACGGACCTGTCAAAGGTCTATGGCGAGGGACCGGCGGCGGTGCACGCCTTGCGCGGCGTCGACCTTGAAATTCCGGCTGGTGAACTCGTCGTCCTTTTAGGTCCGTCAGGCAGCGGAAAGTCCACTCTTTTGAATATACTCGGCGGCATTGACCGCGCCTCGAGCGGGCGCGCCTTTTTCAAGGGCGACGAATTAACGGCGATGAATGACCGCCAGTTGACCGCCTATCGCCGGCGCCATGTGGGTTTTGTTTTCCAGTTCTACAATTTGATGCCCAGTTTGACCGCGCTGGAAAATGTGGATCTCGTTGCGGAAATCGCCACGGCGCCGATGCCGTCCCTGGAAGCACTCGATCTTGTCGGCCTGAAAAACCGCGCCACCCATTTTCCCTCTGAGCTTTCAGGCGGCGAACAGCAACGCGTCGCCATCGCGCGCGCCATCGCCAAAAATCCAACAGTTCTTTTTTGCGATGAGCCGACCGGCGCACTCGACAGCACAACTGGCGTCGGCGTTTTGAAGGCGCTGCAAGATCTTAACACGCGGCTTGGCACAACCACACTGATTATCACCCATGCGGCGGCGACCGCCGCCATGGCCGATCGCGTCATCCACTTCGCCGACGGACAAATCCGAGAGGTGGTCAAAAACGACCACAAAGCCTCTCCCGAAGACATCAGCTGGTGATGGGTATGCTTTCCCTTGCCAGCATTCTCGACCGCAAACTGCTCCGCGATCTCTGGCGCATCAAGGGACAGGCGGCGGCGATCATTTTCGTCATCGCCGCCGGCATCTCTTTGTTCGTCATGTCGCACGGCATGATGATTTCGCTCGATGAGACGATGCGCGCCTATTATGAGCGCTATCGCTTCGCCGATATGTATGCGCCGGCGAAACGCGCGCCCGACCATTTGTTGAATGAGCTGCGCGCGCTGCATGGCGTCAATGATGTGGAAGGGCGGATCAATGGCGGCGGGCTTGTCACCCTGCCCGATGTTTCGGCGCCGATCAGCGCCCGTGTCTTGTCGTACGATCCCGAGGCGGCGGCGCCGATAAATGGCGTTCATCTTTCATCGGGGCGGATGATTTCTCCGACGCGCACCAATGAAGTGCTTCTGCTGAAGTCATTTGCCGACGCCCATGGCCTTGAACCGGGCGACCCGCTGCCCGTCACCATGAATGGCGTTCAGCATGAGTTCGTTATCGCGGGGCTCGCTCTGTCGCCGGAGTTTATCTACGCCCTGCCGCCAGGAGACTTTGTGGTCGATGCGTCCCGTTTCGCCGCCATCTGGGCAAGCAAAGAAGCCATGGAGGCGGCTTATGATCTTGACGGCGCCTTCAATGAAGCGGTCCTGACCTTCTCGCCCGGCGCCAATGAACAGGCGCTGATCGACGCGCTCGACCGGATTCTAGCGCCCTATGGCGCAACAGGCGCCTATTCGCGCGCCGACCAATTGTCGAACAAGTTTTTGGTCGAAGAACTGGCGCAGTTGAAGACTATGGGCCGCGTGATGCCGCCCATCTTTCTCGCCGTTTCTATTTTTCTGTTGAATGTCGTTATCACGCGCCTCGTTCAGACAGAGCGCGAACAGATCGGTCTGATCAAAGCTTTCGGATATTCAAACCTCGATGTCGCCATTCACTATCTCAAATTCGTGCTGGCGATTGCGCTCGGCGGCGCGCTGGTCGGATGGGGCGGCGGCATATGGCTCGGAAGGATGATCGGCGCGATCTATCAGATCTATTTCCACTTTCCTTTTCTGGTTTTTATAGCCGATTTTTCAACGCTCGGTATCGCGCTCGCCATCAGCGCGCTCGCCGCAGCCGCAGGAGCCTTTTTCGCTGTCCGCTCCGCCATAGAGCTGACGCCGGCCGTCGCCATGCGCCCGCCCGCCCCGCCGAAATACGCCAGCGGAAAAGGCTTTCAACAAGCGGTCAGCCGCTTCCTCGACCAGCCGAGCCGAATGATCCTGCGCCGTCTCGCCAGAAATCCATCGCGTGCGCTCCTCACCGCATTCGGGATCGGCGCCGCCATGGGGCTTTCGGTGATGATGCGCTTCAACATGAACGCCACCGACTACATGCTAGATGTCAGTTTCAACGTGATCGATCGCAGCGACGTGCTCGTCACGTTCGTCGAACCCATGTCGGACAAAACCATTCTCGAACTCGCCAGCGTTGAAGGCGTGAGTCTGGTGGAGCCGTTTCGGGCGACGCCCGTCATGTTCAAAAATGAGCGCACGGACTTTTTAGGGTCGATTACAGGGTTGCCGGATAATCCCGTGCTCAATCGCGCTGTCGACTCTAACCTGAACGATGTCGATATATCCGGGGACGGCGTTGTCCTCTCCGAACAGTTGGCGAAAATTTTGAATGTTTCAGTCGGCGACACACTGACTGTTGAAGTCCGCGAAGGGCGCCGCCCAACGCTTGGCATTCCGGTCATCGGTCTTGTGGAAGCGCTGATCGGCACGCCCGCTTACATGGATATGGAGGCGCTGAACCAACGGCTTAAAGAACCGAACCGGGTTTCCGGCGCCTATCTGAAAATTGACCCGCGCATGCGGGCCGATGTTTACGACCATATCAAGGCGATCCCCATGGTCGCCGGCGTCAGCCTGCGGCGGGAAGCCTATGAAAATTTCGCCAAAATGATCGACGAAGGCCCCGGCGTGTTTCGCTATATCATGTCGGTGTTCTCTATCGTGATTGCGGCTGGCGTTGTTTATAATGGCGCGCGCATCGCCTATATTGAACGCCAGCGCGATCTCGCGAGTTTACGAGTCCTTGGTTTTACCAAGATTGAAACCGGTTATGTGCTGTTGGGAGAGCTTGCGGCGCTCGCCATCATCGCCCTGCCCATCGGTTCGGCGCTCGGCTATCTGATCTGGTCATATATGGCGACCGCCATGTCAACGGAACTTTACCAAATCCCTGTCATCTATAAAGAAGACGGGCTGGGCTATGCGGCGATTATTATTTTGCTGGCGACCGCCGCCGCCGGTGCGTTTGTGCAGAGCGATGTGTCAAAAATTGACATGGCGAGCGCGCTCAAAACCCGGGATTGAGTAAGATGAACGGTTTGAAATCACGCAGCACTGTTATCGCCGCCGCCGTCGTCATTGTCGGCCTGTTCCTGCTTTACGCGTTCTGGCCGCGCGCCATGGCCGTGGATCTTGGCGCCGCTAAGCGCATGCCGATGATGGTGACTATCGACGAGGAAGCCAAAACGCGCGTGCGCGACGCCTATATTGTCTCGGCGCCCGTCGCCGGCCGGTTGTTGCGCGTTGATGTGGAGCCAGGCGATGAGGTGATCGAAGGCGAAACCGTGATCGCGCGCCTGACGCCGGCAAGCCCCGGCGTGCTCGACGTGCGCACCGAGGAACAGGCGCGCGCCGCCGTGGAAGCGGCGGAGGCGGCGTTGACCCTCGCCAAGGCGGAAGTGCGCCGCGCCGGCGCTGATGCAGATTATGCGCGCGCCGAGCTGGACCGCACCCGGACACTCAGAGAGACGGATACCGTTTCCGAAGCCGCCCTTGACCGCGCCGAACGCGCCTCCCGCTCCGCCAATGCGGCGCTCGACACCGCGCGCGCCGCCGTTTCCTTGCGCGAAGCCGATCTCGACAACGCACGCGCCATGTTGATGACGCCGGTTGAAGCTGATGCGAAAGCGGCGGGCACAAACCCGCATCCGCAAATATCGATCCCGCTGCGCGCGCCCATATCCGGCCGCATCCTGCGCGTCATTCAGGAAAGCGAAACTGTTCTCCCAGCGGGGGCGCCGATCCTTGAAATCGGCGACCCGCTCGGCGATCTGGAAATTGTGGCCGAGTTGCTATCGACCGATGCAGTGAAAGTCTCGCCCGGCGACCGGGTCATCATTGACAAATGGGGCGGCGAGGACCCGCTGGAAGCCCGCGTTGAAAAAATTGAACCTTGGGGTTTTACAAAATACTCTGCGCTTGGCGTTGAAGAGCAGCGCGTCAATGCGGTAATCCAGTTTTCAGGTCCGGGAGACGCGCGCTCGCGTCTTGGTCATGGCTTTCGCGTAGAAGCACGTATCGTTATTTGGGAATCTGATGAAGCGCTGGCGATTCCGTCGAGCGCTGTCTTCCGGCAAGGCGATCAATGGGCCGTGTTCGCTGTCGATCGCGGGCGCGCACGCATGCACACTATTGAGACCGGTCATAATAACGGCATCATGACCGAAGTTCAAAATGGCCTTGAGGATGGAGACTCAATTATCTTGTATCCGGGCAATCGCGTTAGGGACGGCGCGCGCGTCAAGCAACGCGAACTCGAATAAAGCGCAGCCTTACCAATGCTCAAGCTTGCCAAGAAAATATTCGTGCAAGCCACTCTCGCTTTCATTGGTAAGATCCTTGTCATAAACACCGATCAGCTTTGCTGTCGTTTCCGCAGGCAGTTTTTTCCGTAGAACGCCCAAGGCAGCTGGCGGCGCCGCCACGACCAGCTGGTCGAACCGCCCTTTCTTTTCCGCTTCCGCCAAGTATTGCGTGCAATCAGCAAGAAACTCTTCTCCCGCCTTGTCATGCTCGGATGCGCCATTCACCGCGAAAGACGCCCCACTACCGATTGTGCGCCCGCGCACGGGACGATCACGCCCTAACTCCCGCGAGGGTTTGCGCGCATCATCATCTGTCGTCTCTTCTATCTTCGACCAGGTCCCATGAGGCCCTGAGCTTTCAAAAATACGGGACTTTGCACTATCGACAATCAAGAACCAGGTCGTGCGTCTTGGCAGCTTCATCAAGCCTCCTTGCGCGAAGCCGTTCTTGCCGACGAAGCGCATCATCACAAATAGACAGTACCGATATAGGCGCGGTATGGTTTGCAACAAGACTGTCCGTAGTGCGACGTTTACGCATGGCGAAGGAATTGTCCGCTGAAACCGCTTCGTCCCTGGCATACCCTGAACATTCATGACGCGTTCGCGGAACTCAACGCGAAAAGCGAAGGTCTGTCCGAAGCGGAGGCGAGCCGCCGTCTTGAGAGTAATGGCCCGAATAAACTGCCCGAAACGGGCCGTCCTTCGCGACTACTTATCATTCTCCGCCAGTTCAACAATCCGCTGACCTTTATTCTGTTCGCCGCCGCGGCAGCGGCCTTTATCCTGGGAGAGAATGCCGATGGCGCTTTCATATGCGCGGTCGTCGCTATCAATGTCTTCATAGGCGCGTTGCAGGAATGGCGCGCCGAAGCGAGCGCGGCTTCGTTGAAAAAGACATTACGGATCAAACCCACTGTCATTCGCGACGGCGTGAGGCGCATCATCGACATTGAAGAAATTGTTTCCGGCGACATTGTCTGCCTCGAATCAGGCGCCGTTGCGCCGGCGGATTTACGCCTTGTCTCCGCGCAGGATCTGCGAATGGATGAGTCCCTGCTGACCGGCGAGTCGAAGCCCGCCTCAAAGCAGAGCGACATAACGCTTGAGGAAAAAACAACGCTCGGCGACCGGCGCAATATGGCGCTGGCCGGGACGATGGTCGTCGCGGGCCGCGGTGTGGGGCTTGTCTGCGCCGTGGGCGAAACTACCGAGATCGGCGCCATTGCAAAAATGCTGGGCGCGCGCGGCGCAAGACCACCGCTTCTCATCCGCATGGAGGCGTTTTCGGCACGGATTGGCCTCTTCATCGTCGGACTTACTGCGTTTCTGGGCCTCGCATTTTTTCTTCAAGGCGCGGCTTTTTCAGACGTGCTGCTTTTATCCGTTGCACTCGCCGTCTCGGCGATCCCGGAAGGGTTGCCCGCCGCGATAACGGTCACCCTCGCCATCGCATCCTCACGCATGGGCAAGCGCAATGTCATCGTCAGGCGGCTGCCCGCTGTTGAAGCGCTGGGCTCTTGCACGCTGATTGCGACCGATAAAACAGGCACGCTTACAGTCAATCGTCTGACCGCCAAGAAAATCATCCTGCCAGACGGCGCAGAATTCGATATTACCGGCGAAGGCCTGGAGCTTTCCGGCGAATTGCTGCCAGCGGACGGCGCAAATTGTGACGACCGTAGAAAGGACAATGCATTTCGCCTTTCGCGCGCGGCGGCGCTCACCAATGAGGCCGCCATTCAAGAAACCGACGGCGTTGTCGAAGCCCAGGGAGATTCCGTCGACATTGCTTTTTTGGTGCTGGCGGAAAAACTCGGCGCACGAAAAAAAGACTTGCAAAACACGTTTCGCCGTCACTCGGCCCTGCCCTATGAACCGCAGCATGGATATTCCGCCTCTCTCGACATCGAAACCGAGAACGGTCTCATATCCGCCAAAGGCGCGCCGGAAACTGTTCTCAAGATGTGCTCCGGGTTTGATCGAAGGGCCGCAGAGAAGGCGCTGCACCGTCTCGCAAGCGCCGGTTATCGCGTTATCGCCGTAGCGCAAGGTTCAGCGCCTCCTGACGGTGGAGCGCTCGATGCGCAACAACTTGGCGATCTGGACTTTCTGGGCTTTGTCGGTCTCATCGACCCGCTCCGCAAACAGGCACCGGAAGCGGTCGCCTCCGCCCGCGCAGCAGGTATCGATGTGCGCATGGTGACAGGCGATCACCCGGAAACGGCGCTCGCCATCGCCCGTCAGCTCGATCCATCCTGGGCGCCGGAAACCGTTTTGACCGGCGCCGAACTTTCAAGTCTCTCGGGCGCTTCGTTGCGGGACAGAATCAACGGCGCCGCAATTTTTGCGCGCGTAGAACCGGCGCAAAAAAACCTGATCGTCCGCGAGCTTCAAGCGCAAGGCCACTTCGTCGCCGTCACGGGCGACGGTGTGAACGACGCTCCGGCGTTAAAAGCCGCCAATGTGGGCGTCGCCATGGGCGCCGGCGGCACTGATGTGGCGCGCGCGGCTGCCGACCTCATCATTACTGACGACAATTTCGCCTCGATCGTCGCCGGCGTTGAAGAAGGCCGCGCCGCCTATGACAATATCCGCAAGATCGTCTGGCTGTTGCTCGCCACCGCCGTCACGGAAGTCCTGATCTTTATTCTCGCGCTCACCTTCTCCATGCCGATTCCCCTGACCGCAGTGCAAATTCTCTGGATGAATCTCGTCACAGAAGGGGTTCAGGATGTCGCGCTCGCCTTTGAAGGCAAAGAGCCCGACCTAATGAAACGCAAACCGCGAAGACCGAAAGAACCTATTTTCGACCGGCAAATGATTGAGCAGTGCCTCGTCATTGGTCTTTATGTCAGCGTCATTTCCTTCGGTCTCTACTATTACCTGTATGAGATCCTTGGATTTAATATCGAAGCCGCTCGAAATCTCACACTGTTGTTTCTGGTTTCCTTCCACAACTTTCACGCCTTTAATTGCCGGTCTGAAAGCCGGTCCGCCTTCCGCGTGCCGCTGCGCGCTAATCCCATCTTGATGTTCGGCGTCGCCGGCGCGCAGCTGTTGCATATTCTCGCCATGTACACGCCCGTGATCAGCGATGTCTTGGAGATCGAACCCGTAGCTCTATGGGAATGGGCTATTGTATTTACGCTTGGCGGCACGGTTGTTCTGGTTGGCGAGCTTTACAAGCTATTTATCGCCAGGCCGCGTGCGAGACGCGATTTCACCGGGCTATTGGAAAGATCCGCCCATGCATGATGACGCCAACAAGGACACGGAAAGCCGCAGGCACAAAACCGCAGGAAAACAGAGGCGTATATCCCGGCTTATCGCCGTTCTTGTTGGCGTATCCGCACTAGCAGCGTTGGTTCTGTTCATTGCCAATAGCGGAGACATCACAGCATTTGCGAGACAAGCCGCGAACGCCAGCGCCGGCCCCCTGGCCGCCGCCCTCGCCGTACAAACACTCCCTTATCTATTCGCCGCCTATGTCTGGTTTCTCTTTCTGAAGAGCATGGGAAGCGAACTCAAATTGCGCTCGCTTATTCCGCTGTCGCTTGCCAAGCTGTTCGCCGACCAGGCCCTGCCGTCGGGCGGCTTGTCGGGCGCTGCATTTTTCCTCTTTGCGCTAACAAAACGGGGCGTGCCGGACAAGACAGCTTTCCGCACCTTCGTTTTTACGACCTCCGCCTATTTTCTGGCCTTTCTGGTTACAGCAATCATCAGCCTCATCGCCCTATCCACAGCGGAAAAGGCGCCGCCAGCGCTCTCGGCCAGTGTATCGGCGTTTGCCGGCGTCTTCCTTCTGGCGACCATCATCACGGGTCTTGTCGTTCTTTATAAACCCGAAAGGGCGCCGCCTTTCATCCGCAAACATCGGCTTACCGCCAAAGCCGCCGAATTCCTGGGCGCCGCCATACACGACATTCGCACCATGCCCGCCCTATTCGCGAAGATGACCGCTATTCTTATTGCTGTTCGAGCGATTGACGGCTTGACCCTGATGCTGATCTCTCATGCGATCGGCGCGCCTATCGCGTATACAACCGGCTTTATCGCGGTCGCCACCGCCTCTATCGCCGCCACCATCGGGCCGGTTCCCATGGGGCTCGGAACTTTTGAAGCAGGCATGATTGCGAGTCTGAACGTTTTCGGCGCTTCTATGGAAGACGCGCTTACCATCACCCTGATTTATCGCGGATTGACGTTATGGTTGCCGCTGCTACCGGGATTTCTCATCATACAACGGGAATTTCTCAATCAGCCGAGTGACAACAACACCGGGCGACAGCAACGAAAACCTAGCGCATCATGAAGACGGGCATTTTCGCTTCATGTATCATATGGCGTGTAAACCCGCCCAACACGGCCTCGCGCCAGCGGCTGTGGGAATAGGCGCCCATCACCAATAAATCCGGCTGCTCCTGCCGGACTTCCTGATCCAGGCGGGCGGTGACGTTTTCATTATCCTGCACCTCCACCTTCATGCGCGCCGCCTCGACGCCATGGAAACGCAAATAAGCAGTGATTTCATCGGTGTTGATGAAGGGGTCATCTGCTTTGCGTACGGAGATCACTGTCACCGTTTGCGCACCCTTTAACAGAGAAAGTGATGCAGCGACGGCGCGCGCCGCCTCCTGACTGCCGTTCCAGGCGACAACGACTTTTTGCGGCGCCCTCGAAAGACCGCTCGCCGGCGTCAACAGCACCGGCCGGCCCGACTCAAACAAAAGGCTTTCAGCAATGCTTTCTTCCATGGGATTGGCGTCATCACCCGCCGCAGCAAGAATGGAAAAATCATATGCCGTCGCCTTAAAGGCGTATTCCATCAAGACGTCGCCTTCGCTCTCAATCCATGACGCCGTCGCGCCATGTTCGTCCTTATGTTCTTCAAGGTTGACGACGCCTGCGCCAGTTTCTGCGCACAGTTTATCGAAAAGCGCTTTCAGATCGTCAGCGAGCTGATCTTCCGCCTTTTGAAAACTTTTCGTAAACTCGGTGGAAACACCGCCAAGAGGAAAGTAAACAGTAGTGGCGGGGACAGGACGGCTGCGAATATGGACAGCGGTGATATGTCCGTTGCTTTCTTTTGCAAGCGCCGCCGCCGCACGAAAAGCGGTTTCAGCCGATTTCTGTTCAAAGAACGGGATGAAGATCGATTTTTGCGCCATGACGGTCTCTCCTGAAAAAAGAAGCCTACCCCAAGCCCTAGCTGCGCTTATTGACCGAGGTCAATGCGCCCGCTCGCGCATTCTACCCTTCTTCAAGGGCGCGGCGCAAACGTCGCAAGATAACATTTCGAGCGCGTTCATCGGCCGCCCCTTCCAACGCTTCACGGATATCGAGAGAAAGCTGGGCCAAATCATTGTGCCAGTCCAGATTAACAACACCCGCATGCCCAAGACGTCTGGGGCCGGTTCGCGTGACAATCCCGCCCCGCCCCAGGAGATCGACCTCATCATCAAGGCTCGGAACAATGACACGATCGTTTTCAAAACCGGCGGCGACAAGACGGCTACGAAGCGCCTCAAGCCCTTCGCTTTCACCATGCGTTAAAAACACACCCCGCGTCACAGGCTTGCGCGCCATCATCCAGTCATAAAGACCGCTTGCATCTACATGCCCGGAATAAATATCAATGGACTGAACATGCGCCTTTACGCGCACTTCCTCCCCCTGAATCCGTACAGCCTTGGCGCCCCGTTCAAGAATGGAGCCTAGTGTGCCTCCTGCCTGATAGCCCGTCAGCAAGATAGTATTCTTCTTGTCCCAAAGCCGGCGTTTTAAATGATGGCGAATGCGGCCCGCCTCGCACATACCGCTGGCGGCGATAATAATGACGCCATTCTCATAATTGTTGATAGCCTTGCTTTCATCCACTGTCCGCGTGAAATGAAAGGCGGGGTTTTCAAAAAGGTCGCCATTGAGACCGAGATCCTCCAGATCTTCTGCATGGCGTTCGAAGACTTCCGTCGCTTTTATGGCGAGCGGCGAATCCAGAAACACGATCCGCTCCTCGATGTCGCCGTTCTTCATCAACATGCTGAGGTCGGCGAGAAGTTCTTGCGTGCGTTCGACGCTGAAAGCCGGAATGACCAATACCCCGCCCCGTTCCATCGCCTGTTGCACGATATCGCCCAACACTTTTCGGCGTGCATCAGGCTTCAAGACCGGCCGCTCGCGCGCGCCATAGGTTGCTTCGCAAATCACATAATCAAGATTGCTAGGCCCATCAGGGTCTGGATGAAACAGCTTGTGATCAGGCCCGATATCGCCGGAGAATAAAAGCCGCATTATGCGCTCCATTTCGTCTCCGGTTTCAATTTCCACTTCAATTGACGCCGACCCGAGAATATGTCCCGCATTCCAGAAACGCGCCCGCACCCCCGGCCCCGGCCCGAACCAGCGCTGATAATCTCTGGCGATAATCTCTTCCGCCGCCGCCGCGCCCTGTTCGCTGGTGTAAATCGGCTCCACCTCTTTACGGCCCCGCTGCGCGTTTCGGCGGTTCAGAAAACCGACTTCCATTTCCTGAATGTAGCCGCTGTCAGGCAACATGAAGCGCAACAGGTCTTTTGTTCCCTCCGTCGTGTAGACCTTTCCTTCAAAGCCGTTGCACATCAGCTTCGGCAGCAATCCACTGTGATCAATATGCGCATGCGTCAGCAAAACGAAATCCGCTTTATCCGCCGGAAACGGAAACTCGCCATAATTGAGTTCCTTCAGGGTTTTTGACCCCTGAAACATACCGCAATCGATGATAAAGGCGCCCTTTTCATGCTCGATCCAGTAGCACGAGCCAGTCACCGTTCCGGCGGCGCCGCAAAATTTGATGCGCATGGTCATGAACGCCACTCCTTCTCCAGCGCCGCAGCGAGTAAAGGCGAAATCTCCACGGCATTTGTAGCGTGAGCAACGCTATCCGTTGACCGGACCGACGCGACGCCCGCCTTCAGCATTTTCTCTTCATCAGTTTTCGCAAAAAGGGCGTGCACGGCCAGCACATCTATACGCTTTGCACCGTGATGTTTTAAGAGAGTAGCGGCGGCGGAAACAGTCGCTCCAGTTGATATGACATCATCCACGAGATAAATATGCTTGCCCGAAACCACGGTTATTTCACCCGCTGACACAGAAACATTACTGTCACCGCCCCGTACTTTTTTAAGTGTCATAAACGGCGCCCCAATTGCAGACGCAACAGAAGACGTCCAGCTCTGCGATTCCGCGTCAGGTCCGACGACAAGAATATCCCCCGCCGCCACATCATTCTTCTGGATCAGCCCCGCCAACAACGCGGCCGCAGACAGGGCTGAAGTTTCAACGCCCGGCATCACTGTCGCCAGTGTTTTCGTGCGATGAAGATGCGGCTCCACGGTGATGACACGGTCAAACCATTGCGCCAGCAATGCGCAAACGAACCGTTGCGCCACTGCTTCGCCTTTATGAAAAGCGATATCCTGACGCATGTAACAAAGATAGGGCGCAATCAAAACCAGCCGTTTCGCGCCAGCATCCCTCATCGCGGAGGCCGCAAGTCCAAGCTCTACAAGTTTCGTATTTGGATCATTCAGCGAACAATACACAATCACGGTTTCCGCCACTGCCGGCGCCCGCACTAGGCTTTCACCATCCGGAAACTTGTGAATGCTGATTTCAGACAGCTTTATTCCCGTTTGCACTGCCAGCCTTTGCGCGGCTTTCAGGTCTTCCGGCATCGCTGCGATCAGCCGTTTCATCATTCCTTGACGCTCCCACGCATGGCTGCGCCGTCCACGGTCACGCCTGAATCTTCATGCGCCATCGCTTTGGCGAATTCAAAATCGGACGCAAAACAGGAATGTATGCGGTAGAGCGGGTCTCCTTTTCTGGCGTGATCGCCGATCTTTTTGAACAGATCAATGCCAGCGCCTTTGTCCATAGGAGCGCCTGCAAGCCGGGCGATACGCGCGAGACGAAAGCAGTCCATGGCGCTGACAACACCGTCACGGGTTGCGACGATTACCGCCGTCAATTCACCGGCGCAGGCTGACGCCGATGCGCGCCCTTGCGCTTCAATAATTCGCTCCATCGCCGCAAGCGCCTCGCCAGAATCCAGTAACTCTTGCGCGCGCGCCCGTCCGGCGCCGCCACGCAGGGCCGGGTCAAAGTCGAGAACCCGTCCCGCAAGCAACAACGACCGCGCCCGGAGGTCGGACGGCGCTTCCGGCTGGTTTTTCAAGACCGCCATGACGTCTCGCGCCTCCAGCACGGGCCCTACGCCGCGCCCAACCGGCTGCGCGCCATCTGTAAAAACAACATCAATAACAAGCCCGATTTCGGCGCTCACATACTCCATAAGTTTGCGCAGCCGCACCGCATCGCCTTGGGATCTGACCTTGGCTGTTGGGCCCACAGGAATATCCAGCACAATATGCGTCGATCCCGCCGCCAGTTTTTTCGATAAGATAGATGCGACCATCTGCTCGCGCGTATCAATCGCGAGCGGCCGCTCCACCGTAATCAAGACATCATCGGCGGGGGAAAGATTGACATGGCCGCCCCAGGCAAGACACGCGTTTTCGAGACTGACAACGCGCTTCATGTCCTCAATCGATAGCGCCACATTTGCGAGCACTTCCATCGTATCCGCCGTGCCGCTTGGGGAGGTGATCGCCCGCGATGATGTTTTTGGCATTTTAAGCCCATGCGCCGCGACAATGGGCGCCACGATCATTGACGTGCGGTTTCCCGGAATCCCGCCAATGCAATGTTTGTCCACAATTAGCGGCGCGTTCCATTTAATCTCTGTTCCGCTTTCCGCCATCGCCCGCGTCGTCGCCAACAGCTCATCCGTTGTCGTAAAACTGGCCGATGCAATCAGATAGGCGGCGATTTCCATAGGCGAATAGCGATGCGCGGCGACATCCGTGATGATCGCTTTAATCTCTCCGGCGCTCATGACCTCGCCGCCGATTTTGCGCCGCACCGCGTCAAGACTGCGCGGCGGCGTCGCCTGTGCGATCTGCACGCTTTCGCCTTCGGCGAGGCCAAGCCGACGGAAAGCAGGCGCCCCGACGCCAAGCTCATCCGGCGCTGTTATCGTATGGTCATCTGTCACAACCAGTGTAGCGAGAAGTTTTTTTGCTCCGGCGCTGACTTCAATTTTCTTCAGCGCTCTGAATTCCTCCGGGCGATATATTGTGCATTGCCGGGACAGGAAAACCGTGTTCTCCGGCTCCGTATCAATCGCAACCCGCTTTACTTTCAGATAGTCGGTCTGCGCCGCCATTATCCTCTTCCGGCTCAATCGCCAAGTTCTTTCCCAGCAACATCACTCATCATCCGCCAGCCACACAAGATCATGCCGCATTTCCATATCCGGGATGGAGACTGCTTATCACCATCCTATGATATCATGATCTGCAGACCTTGATCTTGTGCAACTGATTATCAAATAGAGTGCGGCGTTTTCGACTTATAAGACCTTTCGAAGCACTCTTGCACCGCATCGTAAAATGCGCCGCCGGACCGTCCCCGGATTGAGCGGCGCATTTACACTTTCCGCCATGCTTCTATAGCGCGGCTTGCCAACAGCGTTCATCAGTGCTGCAATTCGCGCGTGAGGACGCTAACTTTGGTTAGGCGCCCGCCCCTGTCGGAAGCAAATAGCGCCGGTCCCGAGAATGACAGACTCTCCCGCCTCCATGATCGATCAGGATCACCTGCGCGAGATGATCGAAGTCATCAGTGGCGAGCTTGAGCTGCGCCCGCTTTTGACGATCATTATTCAAAAAGCCTGCGAGCTGTTGCACGCGGAACGAGGCTCCATCGGCCTCGTCGTTCCCGAGGAAGGCATCGTCAGGATCGAGGCCGTTTACCGCATGCCGCCCCAGGAACTCGGGTCGATCTCTTTACCGGATGAAGGGTTGGCGGGCAGCGTCTACGCCCGCTGCGCCCCTGTTTTGCCCGAAACCTATGGCTCACTGGAAAAACCAAAGCTGCACGGTATGGATGAAGACAGCGTCATCGGCATGCCGATCATGTGGCGCGGCGATATTATCGGCACTTTCGGTATTGGCGCGGGCCCGCCGAAGCGCTTTGGGGATAATGACATCCGGATGCTCGGCATTTTTGCACGGCACGCCGCAATCGCCATCAACAACGCCCGCTCCTATGAGCGGGAAAAAAATTACGCCAGACTCAAAGAGCGCCAACGCCTCGCCCGTGATCTCCACGATAATGTCAGTCAGCTGATCTTTTCCCTGTCGCTGGTCGCGCAATCGATCGGCGCCGGATATGAGCGCAGCAAAGAGGAAGGCGACGCCCGCACTTCCCGCCTGCTCGACATCGCCAGCCTCGCCCAGCGCGAGATGAAAGCGCTCCTGTTTGAATTGCGCGGCCCGCCCGAGGAAAAGGACTCACTCGCCGCCCATGCTCTCGCCGATGGCCTCGCCAAGGCGCTTGCCCGGCACTGCGCCCTCACCGCCAATGAATACGCCACGGTGACGATCGATGTTGATGACGAACGACTGGCCCCTGATCAGGCCGAAGCGCTATTGCGTATCGCACAGGAAGCGCTGGCCAACGCCATACGCCATGGCAAGGCCGATAACATCTTCATTTCACTGGACTATCACGAAACCGAACTGATATTTCGCATCCTCGACGATGGCCGCGGAATGCCTGAGAATCAGGCTGGAACGACCGCGTCGACGCAGATAGGACTCCCCAGCATGCGCGCCCGCGCCGCCCGGCTTGGGGGCGATCTCCACATCCTCAATCCCACGCCGCAGGGGTTCGGCGTTGAGGTTCGGCTTCCTCTGGCTTAAAAAGCTCCCAAGGGAGAAAGGCCAGGGTGATGGAACGCGCCCCCATACGCGTCATGATCGTCGATGACCACCCGATCGTCCGGGAGGGTTTGCGCACCCTTTTGAGCGACGAACCCGGCATTGAAATCATCGGCGAAGCTGGTGACGCCGAGCAAGGCGAACAGCTCGCCGCAACGTTGAAACCCGACATCATTCTCATGGATGTGACCCTGCCCGGACGCAGCGGCATAGAAGCCGCAGCCGAGATCCGGCGACAGGACTTGCCGTCACGCGTGATCTTGTTGACGAGCGCGCTTGGCGACGACCTCAAACTTCAAGAGGCGATCGATGCGGAGGTGATGGGCTACTTGCTGAAAGACGTTTCACGCGGCGAATTGGTGTGGTCTATAGAAAGCGCCCATCGCGGCTCGCCCGTTTTTCACCCCTCCGTACAGAAACAACTTCTGCGTCGCGCGACCGGGGAACGTCTGCCCCATGAAAAGCTGACCCCGCGGGAGCTCGATATTCTGCGCGCCATTGCAAGCGGCAAAAGCAACAAAATCATCGCCTATGACCACAATCTCACAGAAGGCACAGTGAAGGGTTATGTCAGCGTCGTCCTGTCGAAGCTTGATGTCACGGACCGCACACAGGCGGCGCTTTACGCTGTGAAACATCAACTCGTGGAATAAACAGGACTTTCGCGCACAACCCTCGCACTAAACAAAACAGGCCTTTCCATCGGAAAAGCCTGTTTGAAAAATCAGAAGAGCGTGGCCCAATCTTGTGTAATACAGCTTGCCTAGTTGAGCCCGGGCAGGAAGAAGCTCTGGGAGACTGCCTGTGAGGTCACATTGCTCACACGCCGCATGCTCATGGCGAAATCATAGTTTGTCACCTGAACATTCATGACCACTTCCTGAGAAATGAACACATTGTTGAGGGTGTTGTTGACCACGCTGCTCAGCCCGTTCGATTCAATTCCGCGAACACCGGCCCGATCATCAATATCTCTCATCGTCGCGGACATTGTGGTCGGTTGGGCGTCAGGAGAGGAGTTTTGCGCGCCTCCCCCGTTGCCTGGCAAAACCGACATTGTCAGAGGGGTGCTGTATTGATTTTTCCGTTCAGAAGCTGGAACCGGGATCGGGTTGGTGGGAGTGGAGCTAATCTCCGGAGGGGGTGTTGTAGATGAAGAAGATCCCTGACTGCTTTGTGATGCGCCAGCCGGTGAAGAACCCGACGTTGGGAGCGGCGTATATGGCGTTGAAGGAGCTGGCGCTGAGTTGGAAGCCGTCTGGGTATTATTATTGCCGCTGGTCGGCGCCGGGGGCGTCGTTGCAACGGTTGCAGGCGGCGTGGATGTGGTGGTTGTGTTAGTCGCTGCTGGTGACGGCGTAGGCGTCGTGGTCGCCGCCGCGGGGGTGGGTGAGCTTGCAGGCGCCGCGGGCGCAGATGTTGTTGGCGGCGGCGCTGACGGCGTAGCGCTCGCCACAGTTGTTGGCTGTGCGGCCGGTTGTTGTGTGGATGCAGCCGGCGTGTTTTGGGCAACAGGCTGGGGCGCGGAAGGTGCGTTGTTCTGGCTGGCGTTGTTATTATGGTTCCCGTTATTCCCGAATGGGCCTCCATTTTGACCGAATGGACCGCCATTCGATCCAAAAGGTCCGCCGCTGGCGCCGAAAGGGCCGTCGGGAAGAGGATTAAACGTCGGCGGCAACACCTGGACGCCGATATTGAAATCCAACCCGCCAAAACTGAAGCCGCCGCGCGCTTCACCAAGCTCATTCGCCGTCATTGGCTTTTCATTAAGCTCAAGCAGACCCGCAGCAAAAAGATCATCCGGCTCGCTCGCCGCGGCTGCACCCATGGAAATCAGGCTGGCGGCGCCCATGATGCTGGCGGATTTCACGAATAACATTATCGAACCTCCACAATAGTGTTGATCGTGAAACCAGAGAAGGATGGACGCGTCTGATTTAGATAAAGCGACTGAAGCGATTCATCATCAAGCGCCCGGTCATGCGGGGCCGACGGCGCAAGCCGCCAGTCAGCAACTTGGTTGAAACTCTGCTTACCGCGCACGACATCAGAACGAATGAACAAAATCGTTCCATCCCACCGTTGCTCAAATATGTTACGCGGCAACGATATAACTCCTGCAGACGGGTCGCCGATCAATACGACCTCGTCCGTTATGCCTTTAATTACAACGAAATGTTTGTATCCGCGCACATCTACAAGCGCGATGCCGGGAACACCGATTTCCTGAACCCGGTCGAGACTCAAAACAAAGCCGTCAGCTTTCAGATTGAGGCTTTCAAGATAGCGCTTCATTTCCAGAAGCGAGAAGCCAAGCTCGCGAATGCGATTCTGATCGCCGACATCCCACATGGCCTTGAAGGCATCGGTTTCCGATGTTTCGCGGTCATAGTGAAAGGTCAAAAGGGTCGCCAGGGCCGCAGACCCGCAGCTGAAATCATATTGCTGCCGGACGACAGTGGCGAATTTGCGCTCCGCCATGCTGACGACAGGAACGCGCGCAGAAGCGCCGCCGACAAAGAAATCAATATCGCCGGCGCGCGCGCCGAACGATCCGAGGAAAGAGAGCGCCAACGCAATCGCCGCCCCGGCGCCAAAGCGCCGTCCGCAGTTCTGATTGCGATTAAAGAAGCTCATTTTTCCCCCAAAACCCGAATGTTACTGACCTGGCCCTGCGCCTTGCAGGAAGATGTTCAAATTGACGACGCTTTGCATGACAACGCCGGTCCCGGTGTTGTTGAACACCGTGGTGATGCCGCTGTTGTCCGAAACGATGTTGTTCGACACATTGCCGCTGGTGGAGTTATTCGCGTTGATGTTGTTAACGCTGCCATTGTTCTCAGCGATGTTGACGCCAAGATTGGCGATGTCGATCGCGGTGTAGGCGCCGCCGGAAGCCGTTGACATGGTCGCGTCATCAAGCGCGCTCACACCGGCCAGCGAGGCCACTTCGTCGAAAACATCAAGCATTTGTTCGGCTGCGACGGGCGCATAAGCGTCAAGCTGAGCTTCGCGCTGCACGTCTGAAAGCTCGGGGTTCGATGCGATCAGCACCGGCGTGATAATGAAGCCCCACGCACTCATACCCATTTCAATATTCCCCCTAACACAACTTCCCGGCGACTTTCGAAATTCACTTCGCGACAAACGCGACAACCGGAAACTTGATGTTCGTAAAGTAGCACTGTTCTCAAGATCTAATAGTTATCTTTTATTAAGGCAGGCGCTGCAGGGAAAATTCCCTGCAGCGCCCAAAGGCCTACACACTTACTGAGGTGTGTTAACCGTACCAACGTTGACGTTCTGCGAGTTCGAGAAGCTGCCAACACCAGTGTTGCTGTTGTTGATCGTCAGACCACGGTTATCCGTCATCGACTGGTTGTTGATGTTGCCAGTCGTGAACGAACCGTCGAATGCCGGCGTCGCGAAAGTCACGTCGCTAACAGTAGCTGAAAGCTCATTCGTGTTCAGCTGAACGTCGCCGATCGTGAGCTCCAACGTCGTGTTGTAGGAGTCATTGATCGAGTTGTCGGAGTTATCCGAAGCGTCGACATCAACCGCAACGTCAACAGTTGTGGAGTTGTCGGAATTGTCGACATCCACGGAGCCGCTGTCGTTGGCGACAGCAGAACCGCCATCAGCGGTGTTGTTGTCGGAGTTGTCGGAATTGTCGGAGTTGTCCGAGTTGTCGACGGTGACAGAACCGCTGTCATTTGCAGTAGCGGAGCCATTGTCGGCAGTGTTGTTGTCGGAGTTGTCCGAGTTGTCGTTGCCCGAGTCGGAGATGTCGATGTCAAGGCCATCGTTGTCCGAACCGTCACCGTCAATATCCAGACCGTCATCGTCGGTCGTGGTGTTGCCGCTGTCTGCAACGTCAATGTTCGTGCTTGTATTCGACTGAGTCGAACCACCGCTTGCGGAGTTCGAACCGTCAGAAGCCTCGTTCGTCTCGTTGCCGTTGTCGGAAACGTTCAGGTCGAGGTTGCCCGAATCATTGATCGAGTTGTCGGAATTGTCCGAGTTGTCCGAGTTATCGGAGTTGTCGGAGTTATCGATCGACGAACCGTTGTTTGCAGAACCGTTGTCTGCAGACGAGTTGTCATTGCCGGAGTCGGCAACATCAACGTCGATTACGTCGTTGTCGGAACCGTCGCCCGAGAACGCGTCAACGGAGTTGTCGGAGTTGTCGTTGAACGAATCGGTCGTGTCGATGTCGTTCACGTCATTGTCCGAACCGTCGCCCGAGAACGCGTCAAAGTCGGCATTGCCCGAATCGTTGATCGAGTTGTCCGAATTGTCGGAGTTGTCGGAGTTGTCGTTACCGGAATCGGTGACGTCAACGTCGAGCACGTCACTGTCGTCGCCCGTGAAGGCGTCAGTGTCGGTCGAGTTGTCCGAGCTGTCGTTGCCGTTGTTGTAGATGTCGGCGTCGAGCACGTCATTGTCGGAACCGTCGCCCGAGAACGCGTCAGTGTCGGTCGAGTTGTCGGAGTTGTCCGAATTGTCCGAGCTGTCGTTGCCGGAGTTGTCAACGTCGAGAACGTCGCTGTCGTCGCCCGTGAAGGCGTCAACGGAGTTGTCAGAGTTGTCGGAGTTGTCCGAGCTGTCGTTGCCGTTGTCCTGGACATCGATGTCGTTGATGTCGCTGTCCGAGCCGGTGAAGGCGTCGAGGTCGGCGTTGCCCGAATCATTGACCGAGTTGTCCGAGTTATCGTTGCCGTTGTCATAGACGTCAGCGTCGATCACGTCGCTGTCGTCGCCCGTGAAGGCGTCGGTGTCGGACGAGTTGTCGGAGTTATCGGAATTGTCGGAGTTGTCCGAGTTGTCCGAGCTGTCGTTGCCGGAATTGTCGACATCGAGAGCGTCGTTATCGGAGCCGTCGCCCGAAAACGCGTCGACGTCGGCATTGCCGGAATCGTTCACGGAATTGTCGGAATTGTCCGAGCTGTCATTGTCGTTGCCGTTGTTGCTGAGAACATCGGCGTCAATGACATCATCGTCCGTAGACTGGTTGCCGTCGCCAGATTCCTGCGCGCCGGTGCCAGACTCGGTCGGTTGGGCCCAAGCGGCGCCCGCAGAAGCGAGCAGCGCAGAGGCCGCAATCGTTGTCAAAAGCTTAAGTTTCACTTGATCGTCTCCCACTATGGTTTCACTGCAAACGACCCCCGCGCCCCTCCCCGTTTCTATTCCCGGGAAAGCCACAGTGATCGCCATTGGGAGCATGTCCCCCCCAACGCCGTCTTAGATTGCAAGCGCTGTGCCAAAACGACCCAACGTGCCGCAAGGATTACTTAACATTATGTAAACGCTGGATGATCTTTGTTACGAAATGGAAAGAAAACATGATTGCTGCACCGCAACAATATGTTCAGGCCCACGCCTGAGTGCACAGCAGGTTGCGCATTCTTCATTCTGGCCGACGCCTCTTGTCTATATCTGGGGATGTGTCCCGATTGTGGGCATCCAGTGAACAGCCCTGCGTTTCTTTCCGG
Source organism: Alphaproteobacteria bacterium (assembly GCA_030426465.1). Taxonomy (GTDB): domain Bacteria; phylum Pseudomonadota; class Alphaproteobacteria; order Caulobacterales; family Parvularculaceae; genus Hyphococcus. Next base: position 47,738 of record JAUHYK010000005.1, on the reverse strand, counting down.
CCTCGTAATTGCTCGACAAGCTGTCATTGATCATCTTGAATGTGCGCTGTCGCCGCGCCCCGTCGCTGCGATTGGTTTGGGGGAACACATGGTCGTTCTGAAAGTACGACAAAGGGAAACGTCATGACCCGGGTTGTGTCGGCGTTGGCGATTGTCGCCATAGCGGCCGGTCTACTTTTCCTTGAAACATCGCGTTACGCGGAAATCAGGCGCCTGCGCGAGCGCACGGAATCGCTTGAGAATGAAGTGCGCGCCGCAGTTGGAAAAGCCGACGCCGCACTTTCCGCTGTCATTGCGCCGGACACGCTCGCCCATGCGACCGGTTCGGTCTATCTGATCGTCGTCAACGGCGCGTCGCGGGGAACGGCCTTCGTTATTGACAGGGAGCGCGGCCTGCTCGCCACCGCCGCACACACCGCCAGCTCACTACCGCTCGATGATCCTGACGCTAGCGTCTATCTGCTCAATCGCGCATCGAGTGCAAAAATCCCGGTTGCCTCACGGCGTCTTCACGCCGGCTATGGCGCCTTCCGAACTCTGGTCGAGGATCATCAGCCGATCCGGCCGAACTCTTCTGTTTATGAGCCGAAGACAGCGCCCTTGCGCGATCTCGCTTTCGATGCGGCGTTGATAACGGTCGATCCGATCGATCCTGAAACCGGCGAAAACCGGCTCGGCCCGGATCTTCCCATCGCCGCAGAAGACGCGCTGCTCGGCCTGGAGCCAGGCGGGCCGATTGCGGTGATCGGCTATCCTTATGACACCCTCGATGACGGCTTTGCCCCTGACGCCGCCACGCCGCGCGTCGAGCGCGGGGTGATCGCCGCGATAACGCCGCCGCTTGATTCAGCGGAGGAAACACCGAATCCGGCGATCGCAAATCTCATCATTCACCGCCTCGCCACGGCGGGCGGCAATAGCGGCAGCCCTATTCTCAACGCCGCCGGTGAAGTGATCGGCATCCACACCCATGGCATCGAATCGAAAAGTTCCAACGCGGACGGCGCCGCACAGCGCGCCGAAGTGCTCTACGATCTGACCTCGGAAGAACGCGAACAATCCCGGCTTAACGAACTCTTCCTGCCGGCCTGGAAACGCCTTCTCAGTCACTGGACTCGCGCTGACGATGCGCTGTCCTGGTCTTTCTTCATGGAATATGCGCATCCGGGCGAGAAACCAGCGCCGACCGTCGGGGCGCTCGCTGCGACCGCCGCGCCGCCCTTTTCGCGCAGCATCGAAACCATCGAGTTCGAGCCCGCAGCACAGACCCGCAGGGTGGAAGCGCCGGAATTATCGACAACGCCCATTGCCGCGGACGGAATTGAGACCGACACCCGCAGCTTCCTGATTCGCCGGGAAGGTGAGTACGCCGAATTCTGGCGCACGGTGGATCGCAGCAGCGATCACGTTCTCTTCGCCTTTGATTACTCCCTGCGATCGCGCACTGGCTTTTGCCCGCTCGAATCGTATTGGCGGAAAAAAGGCGATTCGAAACTTCAGGTGATGCGGTGGCGAGCGGCGTTCGAACTTCATTTGCCGGCGCTGCCGGAAGGCGGGGTCGAGGATTATCAGATCTTGCTGCGCCGATCCCCGAAATGCGATCCGGTCAGTATGGAGTTCATCGCCGGCGCGGTCAGCTGGACCGCAGGTGCGGACGGCGCCGCGCAAACAGTCGCCTTTTCAACCGGCCTAACGGGCAGCGAACAGGGAGCGACATCGTCCCATACGACCGGCGCCTTCTCGCGCGCGCAAGCCGCATGGACGCGATTCCGGGAATGTCGGCTGTCGCCGCGCAGCGAGCGGCCAGACCGTTGTTTTCCCCCGGAATTTATCGAACTCGAAGGCGCCTCCCCCGTTGAATAGCTGCGTGCAAGCCTTTGATTCACTCTCCTAAATGGCGAATTTTTACTACTCAGATGAATTATTCATATCATGCAGCCGAATTCAGTTGATTCCTGCGGCGGGTGGTCTAGCTTAACCGGCACAGTACGTTTTGCTGTCGTGTGGGAGAGATTGGCCAAACTCTTGGGAGAGGGACTGGCCGCAAGAAGTGAACGCCGTCTTCGTTGATGAAGACGATGGTGTTTGTGCACTCATTTATTCCATAAGACTAAAAACGTCCGCACAGCTTTGGGGGAAGCGAATGGATGACCATGACTATGACGGCGTAAGCCGTTCGGCCGCCTACGACCAACCTTACGCGCCAAGTGCGTATTCGCAGGAAACCTATGTTCCTTCGAAAACGGTCAGGCGTCCTGAACGATCGATCGAACGCGGTCGTTCAAATCTTATTCAGCTCAGGCAGGAGCCGCGCATCAAGTCTCGCGCGAATCTGCCGCCGCCGAAAATTATCGGCTCAAGCGATCAGGCCGCCCTGCTCCGCGAGACCATCGAAATCTACGCCGACGACCAGGCCCCGGTGCTGATCACCGGGGAAACCGGCGTCGGCAAAGAGCTTGTGGCGCGCCACCTTCACCTTGGCGGATTGCGCTCGAATGGCGCATTCTCACCGATCAACGCCGGCGCCATGCCGGAAACGCTCGCGGCGTCGGAATTGTTCGGCCATGTGAAAGGCGCCTTTACCGGCTCCGTCGCTGAGCGCGAAGGCGCGATAGCCTTGGCCGATGGCGGCGTTCTGTTTCTCGATGAGATCGGCGACATGCCGCTGTCTATCCAGACGCATCTTTTGCGCGTGCTCGAAGACGGCATGGTGACAAAGCTTGGCGGCAAGACGCCGGAGAAAGTCGACTTCCGGCTGATCTCCGCCACCAACGTCAATCTCCAGGAAAATGTCTGCGCCGGGAAATTCCGGGCCGACCTGTTTTACCGAATCAATGTGCTGATCATCGACGTCCCGCCCCTGCGTAAGCGCGGCGACGACGTGGTCGAAATTGCGGAATGGATGATCGCCAATCAGGGCGATGAGCGGAACCGCAAACTTCGGTTAACGCCGAAAGCAGCGGACCGGCTGAAGTCCTATCGTTTTCCCGGCAATGTGCGTGAATTGCGCAATGTGCTTTTGCGCGCCATGCCTTACGCCCGCCGGGAGAAAGGCAGAATCCTGCCTGAACATCTGCGCTTCGATTTCGAGCAGCTTCACGCCGGACCGGCGAACTCTTTCGCTGTCGAAGACGCAACGGCGCTGATGAACCGTTACATGCTTTTGAAAGCGCTGAACGCCGCGAATGGCAATATCGCCAAGGCCGTGACCCTGTCGGGCCGGTCGCGCGGAACCTTTAACACTTTGAAGAAAAGCCTTGAAGGCGAGGATTTTGCATCGGCCTACCGGTCGGTTTGCGCCGAAGTAAAAGCCTTGTTGAACGACTGCTAGAAATCCCAGGGGGAAGCCTTAATGAAACCGCACCTGCTACGCTATTGCGCCGTAGCCGTTCTCGCTGCTGCATTAACCAACACCGCTTATGCGGAACAGGACCCGGCTGTCACTGACACGCCCGCCGGCAGCGACACGGCCATGATGCCGAAGCCGACCATTCAGGAAGACCTTGTCTATCTGAAAGACATCGTTGCGCTTCAAACCCTGCGCCTTGACGAGGCTGAAGAGCTGATCGCCAAACAGGCGGCGCTGATCGAAGCGCAAGCGCAACAGATTCAGGCGCTGGGCCGCACAGTAACGGCGATGAATGACGGCGCCGCGCCGCGATACGCGACCGTCGAAACGGGATATCAGGTCAAAAGCGGCGATACGCTGTCGTCCATAGCACGGCGCAACAACACAACCGTGCGCGCCATCGCCGAAGCGAATAATCTTCGCCCGCCCTACCCGCTTCGCGCCGGTGCCACACTGAAGCTGCCGGGCCAGCCGGCCCCGATGCAGGTCGCCCAGGCTGCGCCTGCGCAAAAACCGGCGGCGCCGTCGCAAAAAGCCCAGCCGAAAACCACGAATACGCAACAGGCCGCAGCCGCCGCGCCGCAGGCGAAACCGACAGCTGCATCCGCATCAACCTCCAGCGGCGCACAAGCAACGCGCGTCGCCGCCAATGACACCAAGCCCAAACCGAAGGACGACGACAAACCCAACCGGGCGTTGCCGAACGAAGTCGGCGTGCGGCCCGATGATGAGGATGAACGGCCCTATCTCGCCATCTTCTCCGATATTGGCGGCATCCTGACGCCGCGCGGGACGATGTATGTGGAACCTGCGATTGATTACACGGTCGCGTCAGACAACCGGTTCTTCTTCCAGGGCATTGAAATCGTCGACGCGGTGCTGATCGGCGCCATCGAAGCGACTGACACTGACCGCCGCGCCGTGACGGAAAGCCTTTCCGCGAAATACGGCATTACCAGCCGTTTCGAAATCGACGCGCGCGTGCCTTATGTCTCGCGCACCGACCGGATTTCCGGCGTCGCCATTGACGATGCGACGACCACCGTTCGCGACCTCAGCGGCAACGGTCTGGGCGATGTGGATTTCGGGCTCCACTACCAGCTCAACAACGGAACGAAATGGCCTTACACCATCGCCAATCTGCGGGTGAAAGCGCCGACTGGCACAGGGCCCTTCGATGTTGCGCGCAACGCGGATAATGGCATCGAAACCGAACTGGCGACGGGGTCAGGTTTCTGGACGGTTGAGCCGAGCCTCACCTTCATCCTGTCCAGCGATCCGGCCTCGCTCTACGCCAATGTCGGCTATCAGTATAACATGCCGACATCGCCGAACGCCGTTCTGGTCGACACAGAAACGGGCGTCATGCCGGCCCCTGGCGACGACACCTTCGCCTTATCGGACAGCCGGCCAACCCGAACGACGCTGCTTGAATTCGATCCGGGCGACGCGATCCGCACCAGCATCGGCGTCGGCCTGTCGCTCAATGAGCGCCTGTCGATTAACTTTGGCTATGACCAGAGCTTCTTCCTGAGATCGCGCAACGAATTCGAGAACGTCTTCCGCAATCAAGTTTTTGAAATCGCGACAAGCACCGACGAAAACCCGGCCTTTGTTGACGGCGGCGATCTGGTGCCTGCCCTTGACGAGGACGGCGTGCCGATCCCGCTCATGATCAACGACCTGCTTGTCTTCGGTCCGCAACAAACGACTCTGACCCTGTCAGAATCGCCGGCGACAACGGTCGGATCGTTCCTGTTTGGCGGATCCTATGCGATCAACAGCCGCCTGCGCATCAATCTCAGCGGCGCCATCGGCGCCACGGCGGAAGCGCCGGATGCGCGCCTCTCGCTTCGGGCCCAATATCGCCTGTTCGACTAGAACTCAGGCGACATATCATCGAGATAGAACGGCGGGACCAAAATCCCGCCGTTTTCTTTTCGGTGTTTTATTGTTGACCGCCGGCGAAACTGACAAGCGCGCCAATGCGTTTTTCAATGGGCGGGTGCGTCGCGAACACGCCCGCAAAGGGCTGGGTATTCTCCACCATCATCTGCTGCACGTCGTTGGGCGCCTCAATGCGGCTATGGCCTGAAATCTTCTTCAGCGCGGAGATCATGGCGTCGGGATTGCGCGTCAATTCCGCGGCGCCTGCATCCGCCAGATATTCACGCTTACGGGACAGGGAAAAACGGATCACAAGCGCCAGAAGGTAAGCGATGACGATCATTGCAATCGCAATGAGAATAAGCACGCCGCCGCCGCGGCTGTCGCCATTGCGCGAGCGCGTATGGCCGCCAACGCGAACGCCGGACCGGAACATGTTGCGGAAAACAAGTTCGCCAAAAAACGAAAAGACACCGACAAAAATAACGGCGATAATCAAAAGCCGCACGTCCTTGTTCATGATGTGGGTGAGCTCATGGGCGAGCACCGCCTCGAGTTCGTCCTTGTCCAGCGTCTCAATCAGCCCGCGCGTCACCGTCACCTTGTAGCTTTTCTCGGTGAGCCCGCTCGCGAAGGCGTTCAGCGCGTCGGTTTCAATGATGTTGAGCGTCGGCATAGTGAGGCCGCGCGACACGCAAAGATTTTCCAGAAGATTGTAAAGCTCCGGCGCTTCCTTGCGCGTCAGGCCGCGCGCGCCGACAGACGCTTCGATCATCTTTTGATAGGAAAAAAACGCAATCGCGAACCACAGCCCGGCGCCGAGAAACGCGAAGGGCCATATGCGGGTCATGTGATCGAGCGCGAGGACCATGCCCTCGCCGACGCTGTTGATCGGCTCAACCAAACCAACATAGCCGACTGACAAACCGTACATCAGCAACAGCAGCAGGACAGGAAAACCGGCCAGCAACACGACAGACTTCAGATTGTTGTTCCAGATATGGGTCTGGAGGCCGAAGGCGCCCAAGGATCAACCCTCCCCGAACATAAAACGCGCGGCGGCGGCCGCGTGAAGACCGGTCGTATCGAACACCGGAATATCGCAATGCTCTGAGCCCAGGATCATGCAAAGCTCGGTGCAACCAAGGATGACGCCATCCGCCTGGTGGCGGGCGATGATCGCTAGCAACTCATCGCGCGAGGCGTCGCGAATATCGCCGAGCACCAGTTCGTCGAGAATGACGCGGCCCACCACGGCCTGTTCTTCTTCGCCGGGCACGAGCACGTCGCCATCATAGCGATTCGCCAGCTCGTTGCGGTAATGCGCTTCGCCCATCACCACCGGCGTGCCGAGAAGCAGCGGGCGCTTGGCGCCTTTCGCTTTCATCTCGCCCGCCAGCACATCCAGCATGTGGATGAGCGGAAGATCGACTGCATCGCGCACAGCGTCCGCCGCCACATGAGTTGTGTTTGAACAAATGATCAGACCGTCAACACCAGCCGCCTCTAGATGTTTGGCGCCTTTCACCACCTCGGCGATAAACGCGTCCCAGTCGCGATCGTCGTAATGCTCGATCATCACGCCGTAATCGAGCGCATAGAGCATCAGGTTGGCCGAATGCAGCGGTCCTAATCTTTCGCGCGCCGCATCCGTCAGCAACCGATAATAGATCGCGGTCGCTTCCGGACTGACGCCGCCAATCAGACCAAGAAGCTTCATGATGCGCCGCCTGCCGGCCGCAACATACCAAGCAATGGCGGGGCGCCAGCTGACAAGGGCAGCGGCGCAACCATCTGGAACCCCAGCCTTTCGTAAAGCGGTGTGTTTTTGGGATTGGAATTTTCAAGATAAGCGAGCGCGCCCTCTTCATCGGCGCGCTTCAGCCCTTCGCGGATTAACCGCCCCCCGAGGCCTTTTCCCTGTCCGTCTTTTGTGACGCCCACCGCGAATAGATAATAATGTGGGACCGCCGGATGATGTTTCGCCAACACCGCCGCCGTCGCCAACGCTCGCCGGATCGAAGACAGACCGTGATGAAAAACCGCTGAGGCTGCGATGCGCAACTCGTTCGTCATGGGCAGTCTGATCTCCACGCCCGCGGGCAACCAGAGCGTCGCGGCCCGGCCGCCCGTCACGCTGTCTTCCCCAAGATGTCCGAAACCGTCTTTCAGATAAACGCCGCGCGCAAGCTCTTGAAAGACGGTGTGAAATGATTTGGCACCGCCAAAGGTCCAGTTCATGACCGGATCATCAGCGAAGGCCTCGGCGAGGATGCAGGCGATCAGACCGGCGTCGCCGCGAGCTGCGGCGCGGATCGCAATCTCTCCGCGCACGCCGTCCATCCGGTTTAGAACTTCACTTCCGGGGCCGCCTCGATCTGGCCGCGGCTGCCTTCGGGGATCTCGAAATATTCTTTCGGCCCGAAGCTCCCCATGGGAGCGACAAGATTGCCCGGGATCTGCTGGATCGCCGTATTATATTCCTGAACGGAGTTGTTGAAGAAGCGGCGCGCAGCGGCGATCTTGTTTTCAACGTCTGACAATTCGCGCTGAAGCTCCATGAAATTGGTGTTGGCTTTCAGATCGGGATAGGCCTCGGCGAGCGCAAACAACTTGCCGAGCGCCGCGCCGAGAACCCCCTCGGCCGCGCCTTGCGCCGCCGGGCCATGGGCCGATTGGGCCGCGTTGCGCGCGGTGATGACCGCGTCCAGCGTTTCCTTTTCATGGGTCGCATAGCCCTTCACCGTCTCAACCAGATTGGGAATCAGGTCATGGCGCTGGCGCAACTGGACGTCCACATCGGCGAAAGCCTGCTCCGTGCGCTGAGAAAGCGCGACAATGCGGTTGTAAATGCCGATGATGAAAACGGCGAGAACGACAATAATGCCGATGAGGATAAGAATGCCGGACATGCGATCTCCTGTTTCGTGAGCGCGTCGCGGCAATGCCGGGCGCAAGCCCCTGTTATATAGGGCGCTTGCCGGTTCCCCGCAATGTTTCAAGGCGTTATTGAGCGGTGATCCCGCCGTCAATCTTGAACTCGGACGCCGTAATATAACGGGACTCGTCCGCGGCGAGATAAAGAACGCAATAGCCCACATCCTCGGGCTCGGCGAGACGCTTCCACGGGATCTGCTGCACAAGGCGTTTCTCGCCCTCATCGCCACCGCCGCCCAGGGCGATCAACGGATCGATAATCGGCGTTCTGGTGAACACGGGGTGTACGGAATTGCTGCGAATGTCATAGCCCGACCGCGCGCAATGGAGCGCAATCGATTTCGACATCATCCAAACGGCCGCTTTCGCGGTGTTATAGGCGATCATGTTGCCGTCGGCGATCATGCCGGCGACAGAAGAAATGTTGATAATCGAGCCGGGTTGCGAGTCCTTGAGATAGGGCATCGCAAGCTGCGTTCCCATGAAGATGGAATCGACGTCGATCGCCTGGGTGCGCCGCCAGTTTTCTTCCGTTTCGGTTTCAATACTGCCGAATGTGCCGATGCCTGCATTGTTGATCAGGGTGTCGATGCCGCCCATGGCGCTCGCCCCCGCCTCCAGCGCGGTCTTCCAGTGATCACGGTTCGTCACATCATGCTGGGCGGCCGATGCGGCGCCCGGATGTTTTTTGTTGATCTCCGCGGCGGTGGCTTCAGCGCCGTCTCCATTGACATCGGTAATAAAAACCTTCGCCCCTTCGTCAGTGAGCATGCGCGCAAAACAGGCGCCGAGCCCCTGTGCGCCGCCCGTAATGAACGCCTTTTTACCGCTGACCCGTCCCATGAACCGTCTCCCTTTGGTGTTTTGGCGGCAGCTTATCCCAGTTGACGCAGAAACGAAGGCGCTTGTGCAGTTGCCGGCGGGAGATGAAGGCGGCGTCATGCCGCAAGGCGCCGCGCCCAATCCGGCAGTAGTTTATGGATCGGAGGTCACGGCAAGCCATGAAAGACATGCGCCGCAAAGGCATCGACTGGCGTCTCACCCGATTTTTGCTCGCGCACCTCGCGCTTGGCGCTGTAAGCGGGTGGATTTTCGTGGGCGCGCTTTTCTATTTCAATGTCGGCGGGCTTGGCGATCTGATCGCCGACCCCGTTTCCGGACCGCTTGCGGCGATCATGCTGCTGATCGTCGTCACCATCACCTGGGGATCGGCGGCCATGGGCACGGCGGTCTTTCTCCTGCCGCGCGAAGAGAGAGACGACAACGATCGCGGACGCAGAATGATGACGCCCGCGCTGACGCCGGTTTATGCGAAAGCGAAAACCAACCGCCGGTAATTCTTATTTGGCGTGAGACGTCAGAAGATAAAGACCGAGCGCACCGTAAACGCTTGCGGACAGAGTTTTCATACGAGCCTGCGCTTTCGGCGATTCAACCAGCTTGCGCCGAAGCGCTCCCGCCGCGAGCGCCACCAGAATCAGAACGCATGTGCCGGTAAAGCTGAAGATCGCGCCGAGCGTCATGATCTGCAGCCAGACGGCGCCCGCTTCCGGATTTGCAAAACCCGGCAGGAAGGCGAGAAAAAACAGCCCGACCTTCGGGTTAAAAAGATTGGTCAGCGCCCCTGCGCGAAAGGATTGCAACGGGCTCGCCCGTCCTTCGGCGCCGATGGGCGCCGGTTTTTCCATCATGGTGCGGACTGCAAGATAAAGAAGATAAAGCCCGCCAATAATGCGAATGATATTGAGCGCATGCTCTGAGGCGGCGAGCATCGCCGCCAGCCCCACCGCGGTCGCAACGGTCCAGCCGAGCGCGCCTGCTCCAACGCCAATGGCTGCTGCGATGCCAGCGCGGGCGCCGCCACGCGCTGCTGACGCGAGAGTGAACGCCATGTCCGGGCCGGGCGTAATATTAAGAAGAAGCGCGCCGCCCAGAAAAAGCAGAAATGGCGCGCCTTCAATCATGACCCACCACTCTAAGATTCGGACTTATTCGCCGGTCTGCAGTTGTTTGACAGCCTCGGTCATCATTTCCTCCATATGGCGGCGGATCTGGTGATCGGACTGATCGACGCCGGCGGCGTCGAAATCCTTGCGGAGCTTGCGGAAAACATCTTCGTCGCCCGCTTCCTCGAAATCGGCCTTGATGACTTCCTTCGCGTAGGCTTCGGCGTCATCGCCGGTTTTCCCCATGAGCCCGGCGGCCCAGAGCCCCAGAAGCTTGTTGCGGCGAGCCTCCGCCTTGAAGCGCAACTCAGCGTCATGAGCGAACTTGTTTTCGAACTTGTCCTTGCGGTCGTCGAAGGTCGTCATCGGGGCAAAACTCCAGATTCTCAGCAATATCGAGCCAGCTGGCTGGCCGGTGACCGCGTCTTTACAGACGACCGGCTTCCGGCGCAACGCGCCTTCGGAAAATGTAGGGCGCCGGGGCTATCAATCAACTGACAAGGGGCGTAAACCCCCCGCTTCTCCCACCGCGCCAGTCGTGCTAGCGAAAAGGCCGGGCTGACCCGCTTGAGTCGCTGGGCGCGCCCTGACCCGCTCTTGCCGCGCCATAGACTTGGCCCGCAAGGCACTGAAAGGATTATAGAAATGGCCCGCCGCAAACAGATCTATGAAGGCAAGGCGAAAATCCTGTTCGAGGGCCCGGAACCCGGCACGATCATCCAGTATTTCAAGGATGACGCGACCGCATTCAATAATCAGAAAAAAGCCGTGCTTGAGGGCAAGGGCGTCCTCAACAACCGCATTTCCGAGTTTGTGATGATGGGGCTGGAGCGCATCGGCGTCCCCACCCACTTCATCAAGCGCCTCAATATGCGCGAACAGCTTGTTCGCCATGTGGAGATCGTGCCGCTCGAAGTTGTGGTCCGCAATTACGCCGCTGGTTCGATTTCCAAGCGCCTCGGCATTGAAGACGGCGTCGCGCTCCCCCGCTCGGTGATCGAATTCTACTTCAAAAATGACGATCTCGGCGATCCGCTGGTTTCCGAAGAACACATCACGGCGTTCAACTGGGCGAACCCCCAGGAAATCGACGACATGATGGCGCTGGCGCTGCGCGTAAACGACTATCTGTCGGGTCTGTTCGCCGGGGTCGGCATCAAGTTGGTGGATTTCAAGATTGAGTTTGGCCGTCAATATGAAGGCGATATGATGCGCCTCATCGTCGCCGATGAAATCAGCCCTGACTCATGCCGTCTGTGGGACATGGAGACCGGTCACATCATGGACAAAGACCGGTTCCGCCAGGATCTCGGCGACGTCACCGACGCCTATCGCGAAGTTGCGCGGCGCCTCGGTGTTTTGCGTGAGGCGGAGAGTTCCGGTCAGAGCGGCCCTGTTCTCGTCAGCGACAACGAGAAATAAACAAAAATTAAGCGGTCGCTAAGATTCTCCGTGCATGGTTCCGGCGCGCGCCAGAAGGTGCCCGTCTTTCCAAACGTCAAGACCTGTGCGGGTTTGAAGGCGCCCAGCCTCTCAAGAACCTGTCAATCATGGTCAACAAAGCGTTGATTTCATACCTACAATTCGAGCGGTTTTCCTAAGCCGCGGGCAAACTGTGTTCTGATAATGTTACGCGGTTATGCCATACGCAGTGTTCACATATGGATCAGGCAGCACCGGCTCTTCGCCGGTCTCGGCTCTGCGCCCGACAGCGCCGGACCGACAGCCTGCGAGCGCGCCGAGCCGGGAGGACGACGCCCTTTCGGGCAGCTCCTTACGCAACGCCGACGCCCGCAAACAGGAAGCCGCCACTGCAGCAACCGCCAACCGGCAAGAAGCGGAGCGCCGCAGCGCCGAGCGCGCCGACGATCGCCAGCTTCAAAATCAGCGCTCCGCCGATGAGCGCGCCGCCACCGCCGACCGCAATGCAGAAAATGTGCGGGTCGCCGGCCAGAAAAACGAGGCGGCGCTGCGCAGCGCGGAAGCAGAGCTTAAGCGTCTGGAAGCAGCCGGGAAATCAGCCCAAAAACCCGACCAGACTAAAGCGGCAGAGGAAGTCGACGTCAGTGACGCGGATGTGCCCGCAAGCCGGGAAGTGCGTCCCGAGGACATCAAGAAGCTGGAGCAGATCAGGGCGGACGCCCTCTATCCGTCGCCGCCTACCGCAGAATCGCGAGAAATCGCCCAGCGCGCCCACACCCAAATCATCCGGGCCGAAGCCGAGCTCAAAGCCTACGCGCTTGAGCAGTCCATTCAAAAGGCACGGGAACGGGCGATCGCCCAGTTTGACGCCGATCAAGCCGCCGCCGCCTATCGCCAGCTTGAAGATTATGCGGGCGAAGGCACCCTCCTTCTCAACTAACCCCACCCTTTCCACGCTTAGCCGAGACCCCGCTACATTGCGCCGCCAGACGGCCCGGTGTATCAGCCCCTGACAAGCGACAAGCGGGCACGGCTCATGAAAGCGAAAATCACCATCACCTTGAAAAACGGCGTTCTTGATCCACAGGGCGCGGCAATCGAAAGCGCGCTCGCAGGCTTGGGCTTTGACGGCGCAGAGGGCGTGCGTCAGGGCAAGGTGATCGAGATGAAACTTACGGAAACCGACGAAGCGGCGGCGCGGGCCACCGCTGAAGAGATGTGCAAAAAGCTCCTCGCCAATCCCGTGATGGAAAATTATTCGATCGAAATTCTGGCGTAACTTTCGGACGGGGACGTGGTCGCACAGCCGCATTACATTCGGGAATATAACCGGCTCCTGCGCAATCTCCGCAAGACCAGCGCCAGTGAGACTGAAACTTTTGAGCGCGCCGTGGGCGGCGCCTTTAAAGCGACGGGCGCAACACAGGCGAAACTTATCCTGGATCTCGCTCCGCAAGAACCGTTTCATCTGATTGATGTTGGCTGCGGCTCGGGCCGCCTTGCCTATGCGCTGCGCAATGAAGAGCGAGTCTCTTATTCCGGGTTCGATATTTTACCCGACCTGATCGGTCATGCTGAAAAAGTTTGCGAAAGACCCGACTGGCGTTTCAATGCAATATCCTCCCTTGCCTTGCCGATAGAGGATGACGCCGGCGACCTGATCGTTTTCATGTCGGTGTTCACCCATTTGAAGCCCGATGAAATCAAAACCTATCTCAGCGAGGCGGCGCGGGTATTGAAACCGGGCGGCCAAATTGTCGCCTCCTATTTCGACGCCGATGATCCTGAGCACGCAAAACTTTTCCCGCCGGCGCCAGTACAATATCTCGCCCGCATTCTCGGCCGTGATGTGCTCCGGGTGCGCCTGAAGCGAAACGACCTTGAGACATGGATGCGAGGCGCGGGACTGGTTGTGGAACAGGCGCTGACGCAAGGGCCGCTGACCCAGCATGTCATGATCGCGCGCAAACCCGCCACCACCGAACAAGACGGACAAACGCAGTGATGATCGCTCTCGCCGCCCGCCCCGACCCTGTCGACGTCGCGCTTGAGCAATCGGCGCTGATTGTCGTCGACATGCAGAACGCATTCGCCTCCAAGGGCGGCATGCTCGATCTCGCCGGTCACGACATCTCGGCGGCGGCGTCAGTGGTTGAGGTCAACAAAAAGATCATCGCGGCCGCGCGAGAAGCCGGCGTCCAGATCGTCTACCTGCAGGTTGGATACAAACCCGATCTCAGCGATTCTGGCGGGCCTTTGTCGCCGAACTATCATAAGGAACTTTCCCTCCGCACCATGCGCGAGCGGCCGGAGCTCGACGGCAAGCTCCTGATTCACGGGACCTGGGACTGGGAGATCGTCGACGCCCTGAAACCGCAGCCCGGCGACATGGTGATCCAGAAATCGCGCTATAGCGGTTTTGCGGGAACGACCCTCAATAATGATCTTCACGCCAGCAATATCCGCTATCTTTTCTTCACGGGAATCGCCACAAATGTTTGTGTGGAAAGCACCGCGCGCGACGCCTATTTCGAAGAATACTGGCCGATCATGGTCGAGGACGCCATGAACCACGCCGGGCCTGATTTTGTGCGCGATGCGACGATATGGAATTTTGAAAACGTTTTCGGCTGGGTGACCGACGCAGACAATCTGATCGGCGCCTTTAAGAACAGAACCAATCTCTCATGAGGCAGTCATGAAAACCGCAGTTATTGTTTTTCCCGCATCGAATTGTGACCGCGACATTGCGGTCGCGCTGGAACAAGCCACGGGTAAAAAACCGGCCATGGTCTGGCATGGCGACACCGACCTGCCGGAGGCGGATTTCTACGCCCTGCCCGGCGGGTTCTCCTATGGCGATTATCTTCGCGCCGGCGCCATGGCGGCGAAATCGCCGATCATGCGCGCGGTGATCGACAAGGCTAAAGCCGGCGCTCCGGTGATCGGCGTTTGCAACGGTTTCCAGATCCTCTGCGAGACTGGCCTCCTGCCCGGCGTGCTGATGCGCAACGCCGGTCTCGACTTCGTCTGCCGCGATGTTGAATTGCGGGTCGAGAATAACCAGTCGATCTTCACCCGCGGTTTTGAAAAGGGAAGCTATGTCACCTTCCCCGTCGCCCATCATGACGGCAATTATGTCGCCGATGAGGAAACCCTCAACCGGATCGAGGGCGAAGGCCGCGTCGCCTTCCGCTATGTGGACAACCCGAACGGTTCAGCGCGCGACATCGCCGGGCTGATCAATGACGCCGGCAATGTGCTGGGCATGATGCCCCATCCGGAACGGGTGATTTCACCGCTTCTCGGCGGCATGGACGGCGCGACATTTTTCAAAGGGCTCGTGGAAGCGGTTTCCTAACCGAACACAGCCGGGCGCCGCCCCGCCCAGGGACGCGCTTCCTCCATCTCGAAACCGAGGCCGATCAAAAGATCTTCCCTGCCCTTGGCCGCGCCGAACATGGCGCCAATGGGCAGCCCGTCCGGCGACATTGACAGCGGCAGGGAGATCGCCGGCGCCCCGGAGACATTGTAAAGCGGCGTATACTGAACATAATCGGTCAGCCGCCCGATCAAGGTTTCATAATCAAGCGCGCCGTCCATATAACCGATCTCGGGCGGCGGCGTGCGCACCACCGGCGACAGGATGACATCATAGTCCTGATGAAATTCCGCCATAACGTTTTCAATAGCGAAGAGGCGCGCAAGGGCGTCCTGAAACCCGGCCTGATTTGCCTGAAACACTTCCGCCAGTCCGAGGGTGAACGGCTCAAAAGCGATTGCGTTGCGCGGCATGCCCGTCGCCTGCTCCCAACTTGTCATGATCTGATCAGCCATCGCCGCCCAGTAGAGGCTGAAATCGGTGGAGAAACCTTCATCCACGGGAAACACGGTTTCCTCGACATCATGACCAAGCTCGGCGCACAGCGCGGCGACGCTTTGCGTCGCTTCTTTCACGGCGGGGTTGGCGGAAAATCCGGTCCCGGGACCATCCATGACAACCGCGATCCGCAATCTGTCTTTCAATGGCGCCGTGACAAGGTCCAGCGGCGGCAATCCACTTTCCGCTGATGGCCGCGCCATCGCCGCAGAGACCGCAGCGGTGTCGCGCATGGTGCGGCTTTCAACGCCATGGGTGGACAAGGACAGCGGCATCTCCGACGGCTCGCCCCGCGGCGTGCGCCCACGCGAGACTTTCAGGCCCACGGTTCCACAACAGGACGCCGGAATGCGGATCGAGCCGCCGCCGTCTGTTGCATGTGCAATCGGAACCACGCCGCTCGCAACCAGCGCCGCGGCCCCGCCCGACGACCCGCCGGTTGAGTGATCAAGACTCCAGGGATTGCGCGTCTTGCCGGTCGCAATCGATTCCGTCGTGGCGGTCAGTCCGAATTCAGGCGTTGTAGATTTGCCGAGGCTGACCACGCCGAGATTTAAAAAGCCGGTGACAAACGGCAATTGCTCGCCGCCCACATAGCCGGGGAAAGCGCGGCTGCCGAAGCCGGAGGGAACGCCGGTGACGTCATAAAGATCTTTGATAAAGGTCGGCACGCCGGCCATGGCGCCCGTCTCCGCCGCAGCGCTTTCACGCGCGTCATCGAAGGTCGGCGTTGCGATCGCGTTGATCTGTTTGTTGATGCGTTCGGCCCGTTCGATCGCAGCCCCCACCACGTCCGCCGCAGAGACGTCGCCGGATTTGATCCGCGCCGCCGTCTCCACCGCATCAAGTTCGGCGAGATCGTTCGACGCCGCCTGATCAGGGCGCGAACATGCGCCCGCCGCTGTAAGCAACATGGCGCTAAGGCCCCCAGACTGCATCAGATGTCGCCGCGATAAAGACATGCAAAGCTTCCTTTTATTCACCGGCCGATTCCGGCATCATCGGATGCTGAAAGGGCGCGCGCCCAAAATCAAGATGAAGACGCAGGGATGAAGGGGAACAAAATGAAAAGCCAGGCTTTCGCGTGTGCAGCATTATTACTCGCCGCCGCTTGCGGAGAAAAACAGGAAGCAGCGGCGCCGGGCGACGCCTCCTATCAGGAAACGCTGATGACGCAGCTGCTCGATGCGAAACCGGGCGACGTGATCGACATTCCCGAAGGCCGCTTTGCGTTTGATCGCTCTTTAAGCCTCACCGTCGACGGCGTCACGATCAAAGGCGCCGGCATGGACAAGACCGTGCTGAGCTTCGCGGGGCAAGTCGCCGGCGCCGAAGGCCTTCTCGTCACCGCCAGTGATTTCACGATCGAAGATCTCGCCATTGAAGACACCAAAGGCGATGCGCTGAAAATATCGGAAGGCGAAAATATTATTATCCGCCGGGTGCGCACGGAATGGACGGGCAAACCCAAAACAGAAAACGGCGCCTATGGGATTTATCCGGTTCAGGTGAAGAACCTGTTGATGGAGGACTCGGTCGCGATTGGCGCGTCCGACGCCGGACTTTACATTGGCCAATCGCAAAATGTCGTCATCCGCAACAACCGCGCGGAATATAATGTCGCCGGCATCGAGATCGAAAACACCTTCGACGCCGACGTCTATGGCAATGTCGCCGTCAACAACACCGGCGGCATTCTTGTTTTCAACATGCCGAATTTGAAACAGCCCGGCGCGCGCACCCGCGTCTTCAAAAACGAAGTCTATGAAAACAACACGAAGAATTTCGGCCTTGAAGGAACGCCGGTCGCGTCCGTCCCTGCCGGTTCCGGCGTTGTCATCAACTCCAATGACGAGGTTGAAATTTTCGACAACGACATCCGCGACAACAAGACGGCGAATGTCATTGTCTCGAGCTTTTATTCGTCGGGTTTTTCCGAAGACGGCATGCAAGGCGATTTCGATCCCTACCCTCAGGGGATTTACGTTTACGGCAATCGGTTCGAAGGCGGCGGCGACAACCCCGACGGGCTTGAGCTTCAAGCGTTGAAAATCGCTGTCGCGGGCCCCTTAGGCCGCATCCCCGATGTGTTGTGGGATGGCTATGTGGACCCTGCGCTCACCGGCGCCAGCGATGTGCTCTGCGTGCAAAATGGCGAAGCGAAAGTCCTGAATGTGGACGGCCCCAACGATAACAAGAACCCGAAAGTGGCGGAGGACGGCGTCCACGACTGTGCGTTTGAAAAGCTTCCCGCCATTACGCTGACCGGACCGCTCGCCGATTTATAAAGCGCGCACGCGGCGCGGGAAAAACACCTCAAATATGATGAATATGGCCGGTTTTTTGAGGTTTGGTGAAGAGTTATCCACCGTCTATGCGGCTGGGGTATGATGGTCACGTAGAAATTTCGCATCCCCACGACTTGATCGTGGGGACCAATTTCCTCACTGGACGCCACGGCCAAGCCGTGGCGAGTCGCCCTTGGGAACCGACGATGAAGGCAGAAAATTCTAAATGGCGCCAGACTCGCCGCAACGCCAGCAACCATGCGGGTGAAAACTGGCGCAAGCGGAAAGAGAACACGGCGAAAGCGCTTCTTGGCGCCGCTGCGCTCTTTCTGTCGGCCTGCTCGCAACAACACGAAGCGGCGCCAACCTATCACGCCGATGAAAACCCGGAGCATTTAAGCGACTGGGGCATGATCGCGGCGAAAGATGGCGCGTTGCGCTTGAGCAATGGCGTCACGCCCTATGATCTCGCGACGCCGCTTTTTTCGGATTACGCGCTGAAACTCAGGACGGTGTGGACGCCGGATGGAAAGCCCGCTGTCTATAACGCGACCGAAGCCTTCGACTTTCCCGTGGGCACGGTCATCACCAAAACGTTTTACTATCCGACGCCCGCGAATGAATGGCCAAGAGAAAATTGGAATGGCGATGTTCAACAGGGACTCGAACGCGGTGTTCACGACAACGCAATGGCGCTCGACCATCTGCGGCTGATCGAAACGCGCGTGCTCGTGCGTCGCGCGGCGGGATGGGACGCTCTCCCTTACGTCTGGAACGAAGACCAGACAGACGCAGTCCTGAAACGCACCGGCGCGGTGCTGCCGCTGACGCTGATCCGCGATGACGGCGAGATGCAGCCGTTCTCCTATCTCGTACCCAACGCCAATCAATGCGCCGGGTGC
Organism: Alphaproteobacteria bacterium; assembly: GCA_030426465.1. Taxonomy (GTDB): domain Bacteria; phylum Pseudomonadota; class Alphaproteobacteria; order Caulobacterales; family Parvularculaceae; genus Hyphococcus. The sequence continues at coordinate 29,127 of JAUHYK010000005.1, read as the reverse complement.
CATGCAACGAACGCGACGACAAAAGCGATCAAGCCCATCGGTCCGAAAGCGCGGCACCTCAACAAACCGTCGAGTTTCGCCGAAGGGTTCAACCAGCTCGATCACTGGCTGGCGAAAGGATTGCTGACCGGCGAGATCGAGCAACCGGCGCCGCGCAACGCCGACTGGCGCGATGAAAACGAACCGCTCGCGGACCGCGCCCGCGCCTATCTCGACGCCAATTGCAGCCATTGCCACAACCCCAATGGCCCGGCGGACACCTCCGGTCTTAATCTGGAACCGGATGCGCACGGCCCGGCGCTGGGCAATTGCAAAACACCGGTCGCCGCAGGGCGCGGCACCGGCGGACGGCCCTATGACATCGTCCCCGGACGGCCGGAGCTATCGATTACACTCTTCCGCATGGAAACGACCGACCCCGGCGCGATGATGCCGGAGCTTGGCCGCGCGGTGACCCATGAAGAAGGCGTGGAGTTAGTGAGTGAGTGGATTGCGGCGATGGAAGGCGGTTGCGGTTAGGACTTCGCCATCATCTTCCGCACCCGTCCCATCGCCATCAACGGGAAATAGTGACGATATAGATTGTAGTTGATCATGAAGGCGCGGGAGAGTTCTGGGCCCTGCTTCAGGCGTTCCTGCAATAACGGATCGTTGAGCTTGATCGTCGCGCCGACGCCGTAGCCGGGGAAACCCGTGCCGGTATATTCCGGCTCTTCCCAGGTGCCGTCTTTCTGGCGCTCAATCAGGAACTGGATGCCGTCAGCAATTGCGCGCTCATCTTCCGGTCGCCCCACCGCCGCAAGGCCCATCAGCGCCCAGGCGGTTTGCGACGCCGTCGATTTGCCCCGGCCCATTTGTTTCGGGTCCATATAGGAGGCGCAGCTTTCGCCCCAGCCGCCATCATTGTTTTGATGCAGGATCAGCCAGTCCGACGCCTTGCGGATATAAGGCTGACTCATGTCTTCGCCGATGGCTTCGAGCGCCGGCAGGACCGCGCCCGTGCCGTAAACATAATTGACGCCCCAGCGCCCGAACCAGGCGCCGTCTGCTTCCTGCTCCGCCTTGATGTAGTCGAGCGCACGCACCATGGACGGATGGTTCTTGCCGATGCCGAGCTTGCCGAAGGCCTCGATAATATGCGCTGTCACGTCAACCGATGGCGGGTCGAGCGCCTCGCCAAAGTCGCAGAATGGAATTTTGGTCAGGATCTTTTTGTCATTATCCTTGTCGAAGGCGCCCCAGCCGCCGCCCTTGCATTGCATGCCGATGAGCCAGTTGAGGCCCTTTTCAATGGCGGTCTCAACACCCTTCCCTTTCCATTTCGGATCATTGCGGAAAGGCGCGAGCGCGATCAGCGCCACGGCGGTGTCGTCTGTATCAGGATAAAAATAGTTTTTATATTCGAACGCCCAGCCGCCGGGTTCGAGCTTCGGACATTTGACGCTCCAGTCGCCGGGCCGCAGCACCTGCTGAGCCAACAGCCAGTCTATCGCTTTTTCAACTTCCTTTTCCTGACGCTCGCTCAACTCGCAATCTTCGAAAGCGAGCAGCGTCAACACCGTATCCCAGACCGGGCTCGTCGACGCCTGAATCCAGGTCGCGTCACCCTCGTCGACACGCCAGCGCGGATCATCGAGCGCGGCAAGCCCCTTGGCGACCACCGCATGATCATGGGCGTAGCCTTCATTATAGAGGGCCATCAGCGAGTAGATCCATGGCGGCTGGATGCCGCCCCAGACGCCGTCAGCGTCCTGATGCTTGATGATCCACTCCAGAGAACGGGAAAGCGCGCCCTTGCGCATCAACCCGACCCCCGCCGTTGCGCCGAAGCTTTGCAGGCCATGAAGGATTTTATCCGCCGTCAAAAAGAACGCGTCGAGAAACCCGGCGCCCGGCTTATCTGGATAGGCGTAATTGTATTTGTCCCGGCCTTCGGGAAACAACTCATCGAGTCTGCGGGACGCCGGCAAGGGCCGCGACGGACGGCGCGCCGACAAGACCGCAATCGGCATCAGGGTCGCGCGCGCCCATTGCGCAAAATTGTAGATCGAGAAAACAAACCAGTTCGGGAAGAAGATAACTTCCGGCGGCAGGTTTGGCGTCTTTTCCCATGGCCACTCGCCAATCAGCGCCAGCCAGTAGCGCGTGAAGACGCGGATATTTTTAAGCCCGCCTTTGGACATGATCCATTCCCGCGCTTTGACCATATGCGGCGCGTCCTTGCGGTCGCCCATGGAGCGAAGCGCCGCATAGGCCTCCACCGTCGTGTTGATGTCGCCGGCCGGGGCCCCGTAATAAATCTGCCAGGCGCCGTCTTCGCGCTGGGTTTCGCGCAAGCTCTGCGCAAGACGCGGGCGCAGATGATGCGTCTCAAGCCCCATAAACCAGAGGGCGAGAATCCACTGCGCCTCCATGCAGGCGTTGGATTCCAGCCGGCCGACCCAATAGCCCTCCGGCTTTTGCCGGGCGCTGAGCCAATCCGCCGCCGCCTCTATGGACCCAGCCAGTTGCCGGTCAAAATTCGAACGCCGCTCGGCGCCCGCTTCTTTCTCGTCGAACATGCAGAACCCTTTGACGTTCAAGCGCTTAGGCAAAGGGTTCTTAGCGCGTGGCGCGCAGGCGCGCCAGACCTTGACGAGCGCGCCATTCACCCCTCGCCCGTCATTTTTCGGGCCTCTTGCATTCATAAATATATCACTTATGTAAAGTGATAACTATGGACGAAGCAATGACAAAACCTGTCGCCATCAAGGAACTGAAGGAAAACGCTGACGAGATTTCAGCGCTCCTTAAAACCATGTCGCATTCCAACCGTTTGCTGATCGCCTGCGCGCTCACCGCGGGCGAAAAAAGCGTCAGCGAGATTGAGGCGGAAATCAAGGTTCCACAGCCGCATCTTTCCCGCGACCTTGGCCGCTTGCGCGACGCGGGACTGGTGAAGGCAAGACGCGTTTCAAAAAACGTATTTTACTCGCTTAACGATGAACGGCTGGCCAACCTAGTTGAAGCACTTTGCAACACCTTCGGTCCAAAATCACATTCACTCCGGAAAGGAGACCAGTCATGACGCCTGTCGTCAAAACTTTTTTCGATGAAGCTACCTTCACCGCCAGCCATGTGGTGATCGATCCTTCCACCAAAAAATGCGCCCTTATCGATTCCGTGCTCGATTACGATCCTGCATCTGGCCGGACAACCACAAAATCCGCTGACGAAATTATTGCTTATGTTAAAGAAAACAGTCTTACCGTCGAGTGGATCTTGGAAACCCATGTCCATGCAGATCATTTGACGGCTGCGCCCTATTTAAAACAACAACTCGGCGGCAAGACCGCAATCGGCGACAAGATCGATGTGGTTCAGAGTACCTTTGCAAAGGTTTTCAACGCTGAAAATGCTTTCAAGCGCGACGGCAGTCAGTTCGACAAGCTCTTCGCAGACGGCGAGAGTTTCAAGGTGGGTGAAATTGACGCCCATGTCATTCACACACCGGGGCATACGCCTGCCTGCTCAACAATCATTATTGGCGATGCGGGTTTTGTAGGCGACACGCTGTTTATGCCGGATTACGGCACCGCGCGCTGCGATTTTCCGGGCGGCGATGCAAAGACGCTTTTTCGCTCCATCCAGAAGATTTTTGCTCTTCCACCAGAGACGCGCCTGTTTATGTGTCACGACTATAAAGCGCCGGACCGGGACGAATTCGTCTGGGAGACGACGGTCGCCGAGGAAAAAGCGAAAAACATTCACGTCCATGACGGTGTCAGCGAAAGCGAATTCGTCAAGATGCGCGAGGCGCGCGACAAAACCCTCGCCATGCCGCGGCTTATCCTGCCTTCGGTGCAAGTGAACATGCGCGCCGGAGACATGCCGCCAGTGGAAGACAATGGCGTTGCTTATCTTAAAGTGCCGCTGAATCAGTTCTAACTTGCGCAAACAGGATTGGGTGACCTGATGTTGAGCCGTTACTTCCCTATCCTGCGCTGGGGCCAGACCTATTCGCCGTCGCTCTTCGCCGATGACACGCTCGCAGCGGTGATCGTCACCATCATGTTGATCCCCCAATCGCTCGCCTATGCGATGATTGCGGGATTGCCGCCACAGGTCGGACTTTACGCGTCCATGACGCCGCTTATCGCCTACGCCATATTCGGCACAAGCAATACACTCGCCGTCGGCCCTGTCGCTGTCGTCTCACTGATGACGGCTTCTGCTGTCGGACGCATCGCGGAAGCCGGCGGGCCGGATTACATCATCGCCGCGGCGGCGCTGGCGCTGATCACCGGGATCACCCTGTTAGCGCTCGGCCTGATGCGCCTTGGCTTCCTCGCTAACTTCCTGAGCCACCCGATCATCGCCGGCTTCATCACGGCGTCTGGCGTCTTGATCGCCGCCAGCCAGTTAAAACATGTGCTTGGCGTACCGACCCATGGCGAAAACCTTATCGCTATCCTTCAAAGCCTCACCAGCCATGCTGTGCAAACAAACCCCATTACACTGGCGATCGGCGCCGGGACTATCTTATTTCTTTTTCTAACGCGCAGATATCTACAAAAACTTTTACGCAACGTCGGTCTTGGAGAAAAGCTCGCCAGCGCCATCGCCAAAGCGGGGCCGCTCCTCGCCGTGATTGGCGCCACCGCCATCACAGCGGCCTTCCACCTTGAAGCAAAGGGCGTCGCCATCGTCGGCGACATTCCCAGCGGACTACCGCCTATCGCCATTCCCCAACTGGATACAAGCGTATGGCGCGATCTCGCAGGCGCGGCTTTTCTCATCGCCATTATCAGCTATGTGGAAACCGTCTCCGTTGCGCAAACCCTCGCAGCGAAAAGGCGCGAGCGCATCGATCTAGATCAGGAGCTAATTGCGCTTGGGACATCAAACATCGCCGCTGGTGTGAGCGGCGGCTTTCCGGTCACAGGTGGCTTTGCACGATCCGTGGTTAATTTCGACGCTGGTGCGAAGACGCCCGCCGCCGGGGCTTTCACGGCGCTTGGCATAGCAATTGCCGCGCTGTTTCTGACGCCCCTTCTCTACTACCTGCCGCAAGCGACATTAGCCGCCACTATCATTGTCGCGGTCCTGTCGCTCATCAATCTTCGCGTAATCAAGGAGACATGGGTCTATTCCAAAAGCGACTTTACAGCGATGGCGATCACTATCGCCGGGGTCTTCTTATTCGGCGTCGAAACCGGCGTGGTCGCTGGCGTCAGCATGTCGATTCTGCTCTTGCTTTATCGCGCCTCACGGCCCCATAGCGCCATTGTCGGCCAGGTGCGGGGCACAGAACATTTCCGCAATATCAACCGTCACGAGGTGATTACGAGCCCTTCCGTTGTCTCCTTGCGAATTGACGGAAATCTTTTCTTCGCCAATGCGCGCGCCCTTGAGGACAAGCTCCTCGGCCTTGCGACCGACGCGCCAACCATAAAGCATGTGGTGTTGATGTGTTCGGCTATAAACGAAATTGACGCCAGCGCCCTGGAAAGCCTGGAGACGATTAATGAACGCCTTAAGGACGCTGGCGTCGCATTCCATCTTTCCGAGGTTAAGGGCCCCGTTATGGACCGTCTGAAGCGTACGGATTTTCTTGACCATCTAACGGGTCGCATCTTTCTTAGTCAGTATGAAGCAATGCACAGCCTGGACCGCGAAACTTTCACTCTACCAAACAGTTCCTCCTCGCCTTAAACCTTCAAACCGCCTAATATGACGCCATGACAAATGAGAACTTCTTTGCGGCGCTTCAGGGTTCCTATGCGGACTGCTCCGAACGCACCTTTTTGAACCTGCCTGGGAAACGCAAGATTTCCTATATGGAAATGGATGCTCTTTCCGCTAAATATGCGGGCGCATTGCATCAGCTTGGCGCCAAGCCTGGCGACCGGATCGTTGTACAGGTTGAAAAGTCCCCTGAAAACGTTGCGCTCTATCTCGGCGCGATGCGCATCGGTCTTATCTATGTACCTTTGAACACCGCCTATACCGCCGCAGAAATCGACTATTTCCTTGGCGACGCGGCGCCAAAAGTTTTCATCTGTTCGCCGGAAAAACTGGCTGAGTTAACGCCCGTCGCACAACAGCAAGATGTCAGTCTGGTCTTGACGCTTGGATCAAAAGGCGACGGTACGCTCTTTGATGCAACATCGGCAGCCGCCGCCTTTGATGGCGTCGCTGAAAGAAGAAAGAACGACCTCGCGGTTATTTTGTATACATCCGGCACAACCGGTCGATCGAAAGGCGCCATGCTCACCCATGAGAACTTATCATCGAACGCCAAAACCTTGAGCACGCTTTGGGGTTTCTCGCAGGATGATGTTTTGCTGCACGCCCTCCCCATCTTTCATATTCACGGGCTTTTTGTAGCGTTACACACAGCAATGCTAAACGCTTGTGAAATTCTGTTTCTTCCAAAACTCGACATCGCCGAACTCCGCAGGCAGCTTCCAAAAGCAAGCGTCTTGATGGGCGTGCCTACTTTTTACACACGCCTTCTTGGCGAAAAGGATTTCGGGAAGGCGGACTGCACGAATATGCGCCTCTTCATTTCCGGTTCAGCGCCGCTCACCATTGAGACTTTCAACGCTTTTGAGGCGCGCACAGGTCATAGAATTCTGGAGCGGTACGGCATGTCTGAGGCGGGTATGATCGCCTCCAATCCGCTAAACGGCGAGCGGCTCGCCGGCACAGTCGGATTTGCGTTGCCGGGGATTGCGGTGCGCGTCGCGGGCGACAGCGAAGCGCCGGGAGAAATTGAGGTGAAAGGTCCGAATATCTGCGCCGGCTATTGGAAAAAACTGGACAAGACCGAAGAAGCTTTCACTGAAGACGGCTGGTTCCGAACCGGCGATGTTGGAATGCTCGATAAAGAAGGCAGGCTAACTCTTGTGGGCCGTGACAAGGATCTCATCATCGCAGGGGGATTCAACATTTACCCTATCGAGATCGAACAAGTCCTGGACGCTATTCCGGGTGTGGTGGAAAGCGCTGTAATTGGCGTTCCACACCCAGATATGGGCGAAGGCGTGGCTGCGGTAATCGTCGCCGATGAACACGGACCAGATGATGCGGCCCTAACAGATGCTTTAACGCCGCTTGCAAAGTTCAAACGCCCGCGGAAATTCTTCCGTCTTGACGCCCTGCCCCGCAATACAATGGGTAAAGTACAAAAACAGGCGTTGCGCGAACAGTTCAAGGACGCCTTCACTGCGCCATGCTGATTTCCTGGAAATATAAATTCCTGTTTCTGCATATGCCGAAAACCGGGGGCACATCCATGTCCCGGGCGCTGGCCCCTTACGCAAGACCAATCGATCAAGCCGTTTTATATGCGCTTGACACGCCAGTAATCCGTGGAGTGTTGACAGCAATTGCAGGCAGAGCAGATCCTGCACAACACTTTACAGGCGTCTCCACCCATGCGGGCGTGCAAAAAGCGATGACTGCTTTTGGAGCGGAAAAAGTCAAGCGCCTTCGTAAAGTCATTTTTATACGAAATCCCTTCACGCATGCATACAGCATGTACGCCCATATGAAGCGCAGCCCGGCAAAACGCCTGCATGAAGAATTAGGCGCTGCAAGCTTTGCGACGATGCTGAGAGAGCATTATTTACCCGGGCTCGGTTTCCAGCGGCACTATTTTCATCCAGAATTCAACATGGACTTCATCGGCCGGTTTGAACTGCTTGAAAGTGACGCCGCAGAACTCAGCAAACTCCTTGCCCTGCCACGCCCGCTTTCACTCCCGTTAGTCAACGTCAACAGGGATGAAAAAACAGGCCTTCGTGAAATTTACGGAAATATTCTTGACGAGTTTGTGGACGTAATGGAGCCGCATTTCCGCTTTTTTGGCTATTCTACCGACATTGATCGCGCATTTGAGCCGCCGGCAAAAAGACCTGCGCAGCAGATCAGATCCGCCGCTCAATGGGGCGATGCAACAGATAGATCTGATCTCCGTGATACACAGCCTGCGTAGTTGTTTCGAAACCGCATTTCTCCGCAACGCGAATTGAAGGCGTATTTTTGACAGCGACGATACAGGACATTTTTACGCCCGGCAGGTGTTCGTCGCCCCATGCGACAGCAGCAAGCGCCGCTTCAGTCGCATAGCCCCGCCCATGAAAAGACGATGAAAATGCATATCCAAGTTCAGGCTCGCCCTGGAGCGACGGTGTGATTTCACGGCGGAACTCCGCAAAGCCAACCTCTCCGACCACCTGGCCGCTTGCGCGTTCTTCGGCGAGCCAATAGCCATATCCAAGCGCAGGCCAGTGACCCAGCATACGCAGGAATTTGGTCCAGCTTTCCTCTTCTGTAAGGGGCTTCCCGCTGATCAACCGCACGACTTCCGGCTCGCGCCACATGTCGCGGGTAAAGGGGAAATCCTCAACTGTGCGTCCACGCAGGCGCAACCTCTCCGTTTCTATAACCGGAACACCCTCACTCACTCGGCGTCCGCCTTGACCTCGGCGATGTAGTCATCGATGCGCTCACGGAGGATATCGAGCGGCAGACCGCCGCCGGTAAGAACTGCATCGTGGAATTCGCGAATATCAAATGCATCGCCAAGCTCACGCTCTGCTTTCCGGCGGAGCTCCCACAAAGTCAGCTCACCCATTTTGTAGGCCAGCGCCTGCCCGGGCCAGGCGATATAGCGATCAACCTCGGTCTGAACATTGTGGAGCGACAACGCCGTATTATCCGCGAGGTAATCAAGCGCCTGTTGGCGGGTCCAGCCCTTGGAATGAATGCCCGTGTCTATCACAAGGCGGCATGCGCGCCACATCTCCATTGAGAGCCGGCCAAAATCGTCATAAGGCGTTTCATATACGCCCATTTCAACCCCAAGCTTTTCTGAATAGAGCCCCCAGCCTTCTCCGAAAGCGTGTGGATAGAAATCCTTGCGGAACTCCGGCGCGTTCTCGATCTCCAACGCAAGCGCGCTTTGCAAATGATGGCCAGGAACCGCCTCATGCAGGGTGAGTGCGGTCATCTCATAGAAAGGCCGCTTGTCGAGGGCGTAGGTGTTGACCCAATATTGACCGCCTCTCGTGCCGCCCAATGGCGCCCCCACATAGCGCCCGGTGGTGTAATTCGGCGCAATCTCAGCGGGCACCGGCTCGACGGAATAAGGCTGACGTGGAAGTTTTCCGAAATAGGCGGGAAGCCGGCCATCAATATCTTTTGCAATCCACGCCGCACGCTCCAACAGGTCTTCAGGCGTTTCCGGATAGAATTGCTCGTCCGTGCGAAGAAATTCAATGAAATCCTGAAAATTTCCCTTGAACCCGGTCTTCGCCATGACACCGGCCATTTCCTTGCGGATACGCGCGACCTCTTTCAAACCAAGTGCGTGGATGCTTTCCGGCGTCACGGTATCGAGGGTCGTGTAATAGCGCACGAGCGCGCGATAATATTCGCGGCCGTCCGGTAAGTCATAAGCGCCGAGCGTTTCGCGCGCGCCCGGCACATATTCATCATTCATGAAATCTAGCAAACGCTGGAAGGCTGGAATGACGTCCGTCTCCAGAATATCACGCGCCTCCTGACGCAGCGCGGCCTGGCGCCGGGAAGAAATAGAATCCGGCATTTTTACAAAAGGTTTGTAGTAAGGGTGCGCCGCTGCGTTGTCTTTTATCTGTGCTTCAAAAGACGGCAGGATATAAGGTAGGATTTCCTTAGGCTGCGTAAAACCGTCTGCAAGCCCTTGCCGCATGTTCTCCACATGCTGATCGAGAAAACCGGGCAGTCCTTTTAAACGTTCAATATAGTTTTCAAAATCCTGTTCTGTGCGAAAGCTGGTCGCCCCAACCACATAACCGAAATTGGTGTGAAAGCCGGTATCGGCGAGAAACGGAATGCGCCAGCGGTCAAACTCGCTGAGCGTCAGATTGTTTGTCAGGATAAATTCGAGAAGTTCTGCACTAAGCTTGTCGCCATCGTCGAGCTCGGCGCGATCAATCGCTTCGAGGCGATTATAGAAACTTTGGGCCTCAGCCTTACGGCGTGCATGGTCCTCAGGCGCAACACCGGGCATTTTATCATCATACCCCGAAACGCCTGAGCCTGTGGCGCTGAATGGACTCTCCTCCATCTCATTCGCCCAATACTCATCGAATAACGCATGGAGGTCGTCCGCCGGGGCAGCCTGCGCAGATCCCGCCGCCAGAGCGCCCGCCACGACCAATAAAACCGTTAGTAATCGCTTCACCATAATCCGCTCCCTCACCGGCTCGCGCTCCATGCATTCCAACACTTTTTCTATCATGCATCGCCGCAGCGCTGAAACCCGCCTCAAAAGGGGCGGAACAATTGGCTTTCACACCTGTTTGCTCGGTGAGCCATCCCAATTTTCCCGAATCAGCAGGCCACGAGTTCAGATGAAAGCGTTCCCCACTTTTTTTGCCCAAGCGACGCCAGATAGCGGCGCAGATGAAAAAACCACAAATGCAGCCAAAGACGCCGCAGGCGAGGTTGAAAGCTTCATGGACAGCGTTGGCCCACGATTTCAGGAAGGCTGGGCGTGGATTCAAGCCAACGCCTCTGAATTTTCCATTGCTCTCGGAGCCTGCATTGCTGTTTTTCTGACCCTGCGAATTTCACGCGCCATGATCGCGGGGTTCATCCGAAGAAAGAAAAAAGATTATTACGCCTTCAATAATGTGGCCGCCCGCCTGATCTCCCGCACATCAAGCCTGTTTTTGCTCGTCCTTTCGGCTGCCCTTGTCGCCCCATTCTTTCCCATCGTGCCTGAGGGCTGGGGAGCCTATGCGAGAACCACCGCCATCATCGTCGGCATTATTCAGGCGGCGGCCTGGGCTCGTGAACTTCTCACCGCCGGGATCGTAGGATATGCGCACACGCGCGCAGAAAGCTCAGGCGTACTCACAAACGCTGTCAACCTCATCAAAACGCTTGTCGCGATCGGCGTGTGGACGATTGCACTGTTGATGATCCTTTCCAATCTCGACATCGAGATCACGGCGCTGATCGCTGGCCTTGGCGTCGGCGGTATCGCAATCGGTCTTGCTGCGCAGAGTCTGTTCAAGGATCTCTTTTCTTCCCTCGCTATTGTTTTCGACCAACCGTTTTTACGCGGCGACTTTATCACCTTCGATAATGGGGAATATCTCGGCGACGTCGAGCGAATAGGCATGAAGACAACACGCATCCGTTCTCTTAGCGGAGAAGAAGTCATCATTTCCAACTCACAATTGCTAGACAAGGAAATCAGAAACTATCGACGCATGGACGAACGCCGCGTCTTGTTTCCGGTAGGCGTTTTATATCAAACCCCTCACGAAAAACTTCGCCGCATCCCCGATCTTATAAAAAGTGCTGTAGACGATGTAGAACACGCCCGTTTTGACCGGTCGCATCTGAAGGCATATGCCGACAGCTCAATCAATTTCGAAACGGTTTATTGGGTCAAAGACCGTGACTATGGGGTCTATATGGAGACCAATCACAAGGTTCTTCTCAATATTCATAAGGCTTTCGAAGAAGAAGGGATCGACTTTGCATATCCGACCCGGACGCTCCATGTAGAAAGCTTTCCGGACGCGTCAAAAGATGAACGCTAGGACGCTCTCAACGCTGTGAACGCATTTGATTTGCAGGGCGTAATAAAGGCAGACTATGGGAAAGACATCATTTTGATGGAGCCCCTATAAATGTTTCGATCTTTGATCCACAAGAGTCTCGCCGTCTTAGCGCTTGCGCTCGCCGCACTCAGCCCCGCCGCAGCCTTGGCCAAAGACCCGGTTTATACGGGGCGCTTTTCCTCGCTCGCTGTAGACGGTTACGATCCTGTCGCCTATTTCACCGCCGGACAGCCGGTGAAAGGCTCGAAAGAATTCATGACCAAATATGAAGGTGCGGAATGGCGCTTTTCTTCTGCTGAAAATCTCGCCGCCTTCGAGGCGACGCCCGAAAAATTCGCTCCCCAGTATGGTGGTTATTGCGCTTGGGCCGTATCGCAAAACTATACGGCACGCGGAAATCCCAATAACTGGTCGATTGTCGAAAACAAACTATATCTGAACTATAATGATGAAATCCAGGAACGATGGGAACAAGACATCCCCGGGTTCATTGCTAAGGCAAATGAGAATTGGCCTGGTGTTTTGAACTAAGTCGTCATCAGTGCGTATGTGATTAAGGCCGCTTTTAATCGGCCTTTTTCATATGAGAGACTTAAGCGCTCTCTTCCTCACCAGGTTCTTTCAACGGAATGAGTTTGAACTCGCCATCATTCACGAGTTGACGCACAACGGTTGTCACCTCGCGTTGGGCGGTTTCGCCATCCTCTTCGGAAGGCGTCTCTAACTCGGCAAGCTCTTCTTTATACTGCTCAACCATACGCTTTGAGATATTCCCGAACAGGAATTCAACCGTCTCTTGAGCGTTAGTCTCGCCATATTTTAGGGCTTTCAACAGCACTTCGCGATCAAGGTCGCGCAGGAGCGCCGTAGCCCCGGATGCTGGCATGCGCACGTAAAGCTCTTCGAAAGTGAGAACAGCGCGGCGAACTTCAGCCCCGACCTCCGGGTCAGCTTCTTTAAAATGCTCGAGCAGCGCGTCACGCTTGACCCCCGGCAGATAATTGATGATCTCGCCGACTTTCGCCCCGGCATTGCCTTTCGCCGCTGCTGGCGCCGGTTCTTCCCCATCTTCCTCGTCGTCAGAGGCGCCGGGCGCGGCTTTCAACAACTCTTCTTCCAGAACATTGGAGATCGCCTCAAGCGCATCCGGCGATGATGGTTTTTTACGCGCGATCTCAAGAAGAACTTTCTGAGCGTATTCGGGTTCAGCGAGATTGAGCACCGCTGCAGTTTTTTCATAAGACAGTTTTGACAAAATAGTCGCAGCGATAGGCATGCGCTGGGCCTGAACATATTGAGAGAGTTCTTCATCCTCGACCTTTTCAACGCGTGTCCAAACCGCAGACTCCCCGCCCCCACCCATATCAGCAAGAATGCGCTCGGCCCGCTCCTCTTTCGCCATCAGGGTCAAAACGCGCCGCGCTTCGTCTGTCCCGCCGGCAAGGTCGGTTTCTTCGTATGTGGCGGCGGAAAGGAACTCTTCCGCAACGGACTCCAAAAGTTGCGGAGAAACTGTTTTCAGCTCCGAAAAGGCTTTGGCGAAATTGCGCAACTCATCGTCGGACATTTCCTCAACGATGGCGGCTGCGGCTTCAGCGCTTAAAGACGCGAGCACGATTGCCGCTTTATGCGACCGTGTGAACCAGTTCTCCATTTGGGTGTTAGCGCGTTCGCCCGCTTTCGGCGTGCGTAAATCCATTTTTTGCAAGGCCGTCGCCATTACGAATACCCTCTCACAAGCGCGCCGGAGACTGCTACCCAGCCATTAGTCAAAACGAAAAACGCCACTTTGAATGGCAGTGATACGATCGCTGGAGGCACCATCATCATACCCATCGCCATGAGTATTGAGGCCACCAGCAAGTCAATCACCAAAAATGGGAGAAGAACAATGAAGCCGATTTCGAAAGCCCGTTGAATTTCCGAAAGCACAAAGGCCGGCACAAGCAACGCCATCGGCGTCATACCGTCATCAGCAGGCGCGGTTTCAATGGGCCGTGCATCCTCGAGAATATCAACGGCGTCCTGATCAACCCGCGCTTCCATAAACACACGAAAGGGTTCCATCATTTTTGGAAACGCCGCCTCTTCAGTGATTTCACCGTTTAAAAGCGGCGAAACGCCTGCGGCCCAAGCATCCTTGAACACCGGTTCCATGACAAAATAGGTCAGAAATAGCGCGACGGATACAATCAGCATGTTCGGCGGCGCCTGCTGGAGGCCGACACCCTGGCGCAATATCGACAGGACAATCAGCATGAAAGGTAGGCAGGTCACCATCATGGCGATGCCCGGAGCAAGGCTCAGCACCGTGACCATGAGGAACATCTGAACGACGCGCCGCGTCAACCCACCCCCCGCAGTCGCCTCCGCGACCGCCGTATCAAGCGCATCCGGCTGCTGCACAATATCCTGCGCGAACGCTGGTGTTCCACCAAGCGCCGCCAGCGTCAGCAGCAATACAATTATGATCCGGAAACGCCCCATGACGGTCGTTTATCCTAATTACCAATTCCGACGATTTCGAGAAGCTTTACGCCAATGCCGTTTTCATTATCTGTCGCTTCAACAAGTTCGCCTTTTGCAATCAGGCGATCACCTACAAATATATCCACTGGATCGTCGATCAGCTGTTCAAGATCGACGACTGTCTCCTGAGACAGCTCAAGCAGTTTTTGGACAGTTATTTTCGCCGAACCGATAGAAACAACAATGCGCACGGGCAATTCGAGAATATTGCGATTGCCCGCGCCGCCATCGCCGCCATTCAGGACGTCGGCGACAATTTCATCATCACTCGGATCAGCTTGGACAACCTGATTTTCGTCACTCATGACTCATCTCCTTCAACGTCTCCGGTTTCTTCCCGCAACGCCGCCAGTACATTTTTGATAAGGGTGTCAGGGTCATGATAGAGCCCACCCTTTTTCCACTGCGCATCAACCGTTGCAGGCGGGCAGGACTCATCGGATTTGAGCCTCACCAGCGGGGTTTCTTTCAGCGTCTTCTGATCGGCTTTACAAAGATGCGCGATCAGTGACGGGTGCGCACTTAGGGAAAGCTCGGAATGATCACGCTGGGCGCGTTCTGCCACAATATCCATGATATCTGCTAGGGATGACTTTACCGCCAATGTAGGCGCAACTGCGCCAAACAACCGCTCAATAAGACTCAACGCCTCCTGGCGGTAGCGCATCTCAATATCGGCAAGCATATCGCCGATGCTCGCGACAAAGGATTCGTGCCTTGTTTCCTGCTCAGTCATACTGGCTTGAAGAGCCGCCGTCGCCGCGGCGTAGCCCGCTTTATAGGCGTCGCAGTCGGTATCGACCTGCGACGCGCCAGGCTGACGGCCGGGCAAAGAGGGAATGCGAACGGCTTTTGCCGAGCCGGCGCGTTCATTGGCCTGGAGCGCACTCTCGCCCATTTACGCCGCCCGCTCGGTTTCGCCGAGCCATTCCTTCAGGAGAGTCGCTGTTTTCTCCTTGTCAGAGGTCGACAAGTCGCGGAGTTCTTCCAACGGCGTGCGCGAAATCATACCGGCCTCAACGCCAATATCTTCAGGCATGCCAACTTCTGCGATAGCAGTTGCGCCGGAAATATCTTGCGTAAGGACTGGCTTCAGAACGAACATCCCCAGAATGATCACCACGATTGCAGGAATAACAATCTGCAACACCGACATGACGTTTTGCTGTAGCCACAGCATAATTCCGCCGGATTCTTCAGGTGTTTCCACAGGCTCATATTCGTGGAAAGGCATGGATTTAACAGTGACGATATCACCGCGCGCTTCATCAAAGCCGACAGCGGCGGTGACAAGATCGCGGATTGACTGAAGCTCCGCTTCAGTACGCGGCGTCGGTTCAGCGCCATCAGCTCCCGGCACGTCATTAATCAGCGCCGCCACATGGACGCGAGCGATGGCGCCTGGCATTTTCTCACGCTGGCGATTAACCTCAGAAATATCAAAGCGGGTTGTTTCATTCGGTTCCGACCGCGATGAATTCGACTGCGTCCCGCCCGCTGCGTCACCTTCAGGCAGGTTGCTGGCCACAGTGACGGCATTGGAGCCTGAGCCGGATTCAGACTGCTGCATGTCCGTCGTTTCACGGCCCATCATCACCCGGCTTTCGGGATCAAGAATGCGCTCGGAGACGGTCTCTCGCTCCCGGTCAATGTCCAGAGAGACCGTCACACGGGCGTTTCCGGGGCCCACACGGGCTTCCAGAAGGCTCATAAGATTAGCTTCCAGCCGGGTTTCACGGTCAAGGCTGTCACCCTCAGCGTCTATTATCGGATCCCCGGCGCCTGGCTTCAAAATAACGCCATTGATGCTGTCGAAGATCCCGACTTGCTCGGCCTCCATATCAGGAATGGCGAGCGCGATAAGGTAACGCATGGCCATGGCCTGTTGCATATCGAGACGCCCGCGGCTCATGGTGATCGTCGCTGAAGCCGTCGGCGGCCGCCGGCGACGCGCGAAAGACGAGGATTTCGGCACAGCAATATGAACGCGGGCTGATTTAACCCCCGGAGTCGCAAGCAAGGTGCGGGCGAGTTCACCCTCCTTTGCACGCCAATAGGCGGCGTCAAACATTTCCGAAGTCGTTGCAAAACCATTTAATTCATCAAGCAATTCAAACCCCGGCTGCCCCTGTTGCGGCAATCCCTGACGGGCGAGCGCCATCCTCAGAGAGTCGCGGCGGTTCTCGGGTACATAGATCGCGTCCCCCCTCACCTCTGGATCGACGTCCATCGTCTCAAGCGCGCTCAAAACATCGCCCGATGCAGACGCGTCGAGCCCCCCATAAAGAAAGGCCATGCGCGGCTTTGTCGCCATATTCATAACAGCTGAAAACACAATCAGCGTCGCCACAAGAACCCCCACAAGGATCGCCTTGCGCGAGAGCGACATTTCATTCCAGACAGAAGCGAGTTTGAACATACTATAGGCCACCGGTGAGGGGAGATGCGCAGAAAACGCATTCCTGAAATTTCTTGGTTAATTTCCGGGGGTTTGATTAAATAAGCGTTTACGTCTCAGCGTCTATGGTGCGCCCAGAAACCTTAAGGCGCCTCTTTTGTCAGACGTTACGCCCATAGCATTGGATCTCGATCTCGGTGAGCTTGAAGCGCAAGCCGGCGAAGATGATGCTGCGCCCAAAAGTAAAGGCCTGGGCCTCATCCCCATGGTCGCAGCGGCGGTTGTCGCGGCTGGGGTCGCCGGCGGAGCAGCCTTTGTCCTGACGCCAAGCGCGAAAGAAATTAACCCAGCCTGCATTGATGCAACCGAAGGCGGCGAAGAAGGCCATGGCGATGAGCATGATGGCGGCCATGAAGAGGGACACGCCGCTGCGGAATCTCATGGCGATGATCATGGTGAAGCATCGGCTCACGGCGACAGCGGCGAAGACGCAGCCCCTATCGAAGAATGTCCTGTTGAAAAACACGGCGAAGACGACAAAAAAAAGAAAAAAGCCGAAAAGAAAAATAGCGGCGGAGGCCATGGCGGCGGTGAAGCCGTTGAAAGCAGCGTAAAACCGCTAGGCGCAGTTCAGCACTCCGAACATGCGACTTTTCTTGTTCTCGAACCGATGGTGATTTCGATCCAGCCAATCGGCCGATCGAAGCATCTGCGCGTTTCTCTCGTTTTCGAAACTGATGACGAAGGTGCTGAAATTCTTTTAGCTAATGGCTTTTACGTTCAGGACGTCCTGAACACCTATTTGCGCTCCGTCGATCATACAGTTCTTGAAGACCCCTCTTCTATGTCGCGCCTTCGCGCGCAAATCCTTCGGCGCATTCGCGTCATCGTTCCGGACGCTTCGGTGACGAACGTCCTATTCACTGAATTCATACTAACTTAAGAGGCATTCAAATGGAGATGATCATCGACTTTATGTTGCTCGCCGCTTCCGGCGCCGCAACATTTTATTGCTTCATCCTCAGCCGCAAGCTCGAAGCGTTAAAGAGTACGGAAAAAGGCCTTGGCGCGACAATCGCCACGATGTCGCATACGGTTGATCAAGCACGCGCAACAGTAACGCTCGCCAAGGAATCGAGCGCCGAAAGCATCAACGAACTGACGCCGCTGATTGACGAAACCAAAGAGATCCTGCCGCAGCTCACTGAAATGATAGATGTCATTTCCGAGCTCGCCGAGATCGCCATCCATGATGTCAATGAGGCTTCCGGTAAAGCCGCCGCCGAACTCGAAGCGCGTCTCGCCAAGGCCAGGGAGCTGCAGGAGCGCCTCGATGAACAAATCGATTTCTTCCTCGTCGACAATCCTGACCCGGGCGGTCCAGGGGCAAGGGTGACACCGAACGGACGCGGCGATGAGGACATCGCTTATCTTGACGATGACGATGAACAAGAACTCATCACGAAAACTGCGCAAGCACGAGCCAAAACAAAAACCACCTCAAAAGTGACAGCGGTGCTGATGCAGGCGCGCAATCAACGCAAAATGAAAAAGCTCGCTGGGTAAATCATGAAGACGAGAGCGCTACTTGTCCTGGGGTTAGTCTTTTTCGGCTCCTTTGTGGGACGCATCGCTGTGCTGGCGTCGGAAACGGCCGCCAAGACCGGCGCCTTTCCCAAAGAAGGCGATATTGCCGGCGTCGCTTCTTGTATCGACGGGGATCTTGCGGCGGCTGTGAAAGACAGAATGTATTCACTCGATACGCGCGAGCTCGCCATCGCGGACCGCGAGGCGGAATTGAAAACCTATGAAGCACAGATCGAAAAGCGCCTGGCCGAGCTCGAAGGCGCAAATGAAGACTTGCAGGAAAAGATCACTGTCGTTCAGGATGCCCGCAATGCAGACATTCAAAAACTCGCTGCTATTTACGAGGGTATGAAGCCTGCTCAGGCTGGCGAAATTATCAATGAGATGGATGCAAAGTTCGCAGCCGGTTTAATTTCGTCAATGAACAGTGAACAGGCAGCTCTTGTTGTTGCAAATATGGACGCCCAGAAAGCTTACCTCGTCAGCGTCATTCTCGCGAACCGCAACCAGACCGACCAATAAACCTTGCGGGTTTCAGTGAAGATTAACTTCTTCGTGAAACACTTATTAAGCCAAAAATTAAAATTGTTTACGGTTAAAGCGGTTCAAGCGGGCACAAATGGGACCAATCCTCGGCATCGTCATTACACTCGGCATGGTGTTCGGCAGCTATATTATGGCTGGCGGCAAGATGGAAATTATTCTCCACGCTTTGCCGCACGAATTGATGGCCATCGGCGGCGCCGCTGTCGGCGCCTTTGTGGTCAGCAACGACTTCGCCACGATCAAGCACACCGGCGGCGACATCATGAAAGCACTCACCGGCCCAAAGTGGAAAAAGAAAGACTATCAGGATCTTCTTTGCCTCATGTACGAACTTCTTCGCGTTGCGAAGGAAAGCCCGGTTCAGGCGGAAGCGCATATTGAAAATCCTGCGGAGTCTACAATCTTTCAACGCTATCCGAAGATCGCCAAGGACCATGACGCCAGCGACATCATCTGCGACACCATCCGCTCAATCCTGATGAATTTCGATAACCCGCACCAGGTTGAAGATCTGCTAGAAAAACAACTCGACGCGATGCACCATGAAAGCATGCATGGCGGTCACGCCCTGACAAATATCGCCGACGCCCTTCCCGCCCTCGGGATTGTTGCGGCGGTTCTTGGCGTTATCAAAACCATGGCGTCGATTGACAAGCCGCCTGAAGTTCTCGGACTGATGATCGGCGGCGCGCTGGTCGGTACGTTTCTTGGCGTGTTCCTCGCTTACTCTATTGTCGGTCCGCTGGCGACGAGAACCCTTGCTGTGAACGAGCAAGAGCAGGGATTTTATAAACTTATCAGGGAATGCATTGTCGCCCATCTTCAGATGCATACTCCGCAAATGTGTGTTGAGGTCGCACGCCGCAATATTCCGGGTCATGACCGTCCAGGTTTCTCCGATATGGATGAAGCCTTGAAGCAATTGAAGAAGGAGGCCGCATGATCCCTCGCGCGCTCCTTTCTCTCATCATTTTCGTAGCCCCCGCCGCGGCTTCCGCAGCGGGTGAAACCTTGCCTGTACGGGCTGGTGAACATGGTGACTATTCCCGCCTTGTAATTCCGAAGGCGCCAGACGACTGGAAAATCGCCACGTCGGACCGCAAGATCGAGATCACCTTTCCGAGCAAAGACTACTCATTTGAACTCGGCGATATTATTGATAAACGCAAGGCGCATCGCGTCCTTACTGCGCGTATCCTCGATACGGATGAAACCCGGGCGCTGGTCCTGACCCTGACTTGCGACTGTCCGGTGCGCACCTCGAAAAGCGCTGGAAACTCGATTGTCATCGATATTTTCAACGAAGCGCCCGTAACCCTCGCCGAAGAAGAGGCGCCGGCAGAACCCATTTCTGAAGCTGCTCGAAATACCGTTTCGGGAACGCCTGAATCCATGCGCGAAGCACGCGACCGAATGATCGCTCTTCTCGCCGAGGCGCGCCACCAGGGCGTTGTCCAACTTAAGACTGATGAAAAAGATAGGGCGGAGCAACACGCCGTCGAAGTGACCCCGGCGTCGCACACACCTTCTCCGATCCATGAAACAGCACCCGCACCCGATCCTCAAGCAGCTCCTTTGCCGGAGCATGTCGCAGAGGAAACTCATGGAGATGACAGTCATCAAGCCTCTGAAGAGCATCGGCCCTCATTGGCTGACGGACCGCCGCAACCCCTCGTCATGGCCCAACATCTCGCCAATGAGAATTGCGCTGACTCCTCGCTTTTCCATGAACCGGAAGATGGCGCACTCGACTTTTCGGCGATCGCTAATTTGCGCCGGAAATTTGATGAAAGCATCACGGAGGACAACCGCGCCGAAATCGCCGCCACACTCGCCCTCGCCTATATCCAGATCGGCTTTTTTGAAGAAGCCAGCGCTATCGCTACTCCGCTCGCCAGCGCCGGTACCCGTGATATGGCAATGGCGGCAGGCCTTTCGGACCTCGCCGCTGGGTCCCGGCCGCGCGCTTCACGCATCCTTGCCCAATACCGGGAATGCGGCCCCTTTGGCGAGCTTGCTTTCGCCGCCTCTGCATCGGTTGACGACGATCGCGTCGTTACGATGCAGGAAAAGCATCTTGCGGCGCTGAAACCGGTTACGCGTGAGCTGCGTGCAACGCTCGCCGAATGGCTGGGCCTGAACGCAATTGAGCGCGACGAGCTGACGATAGCAAAAGAATTCTATGAGATGGCGAAAACCGCCCGTGGCGGTGACCGCAGCCCGGCGCTCGCCATTATGGAAAATGCCCTGGCCACTCATTTTGCTGACGCTGGCTATGATGACGATAGCCAAGACGCACCTGCCGAATCACAAAGCGCGGAAGCGGACCACGGCCCAGCGCCAGTCATTACAGAAGAGCTGAAAAAAATCGCTCAAACTCCCGGACCATTACAGGCGAGAGCGCTCTCAATCCTCGCCAACGACTATGAAAAACGCGCCGACGTGGCTTATGAAGGCTTTCTAGACGATGTCGCCGCGCAAAGCGGGCGGCGCAATTCTTCACTTGCAGAGGCTCGCGCCTCGTTTACAGGCGCGAAAGCGCTCGTAACTGCTGGCCGTCTTCGTGAAGGTATCGCTGTACTTGAAGCGGCTGCACATGCGGCGCCGGGGGCCGAAGGCGCGAGCCGCGCCCTCGCACAATCTATTATTATGAATGGCCTTATGGGCGAGGCGAAAACCCGTCTCACAGCAGTTTCAGCCTTCTTCCATCATCGTGAATTTGTAGATGTCAAAGACAATGGCGACCTAAATGTCGCTGTCGCGCGCGAACTTGCCGCCTATGGCGCGAACGACCTTGTGAGTGAAGCGCTTTCAGGAGTTCCTGAAAAATGGCGCGCAGATGCAGATGCCGTACGCGCTCTGTCCCATCTCAATAGCGGGGACCCGCACGGCGCTCTCGCCATCGCTGACGAAGGCGCTATGAGCGCCGACCTTGGCGTCGTCGCCGCCAAATCTCATGAGCGCCTCAATGACCGGGCAGGCGCTATCGCGCTGATCAAAGCCTCGCTTCGCCGCGGCGAAGCTGACAATGAATTCGCCAATACAGCCTGGCGCGCAGGCGACTGGCCGCTGGCGACAGCCGCTTTCAACGCCGTGCCCAAAAAGGAACGTAAAACCGCAGCCGCATCGCGCGCAGCCCTCGCAGCGCTTAATAGCGGCGCCGAGACGATGCCGCCGGCAGCGCGTGAAGCCCTCGCCGATGATCCGGAAACGCTTGCGGCGCTTTCCCATATGTTCAAAGCCGCGCCCACGGTCAGTGTGCGTGCGATCGACATTCTCGCCGACTTCACGACGGGTGTAAAAAAAGAAACCGACTTTATGGAGCGCGGACTTGAAGCCGCAACAGGAGACGGACGATGAGCAACGCCGTTTACACCGCCCTTTCAAAGCAGTCGGGCCTCATGAAGGAGATGAACTCCATCGCGAATAATATCGCGAACGCCTCTACTGCTGGTTATCGCCGCGAAGGCTATGTCTTCTCGGAATATGTTCAGCGCCTGGAAACCCAGGACCGCTCCCTGTCTCAAACGAATGTGGCCGGGCACTTTTTCGATACGACCCAAGGCTCCCTCGCCAGCACAGGGTCCGCTTTCGATGTCGCTATTGACGGTGAAGGGTATTTTCTCATCGATACACCGCGTGGAGAACGCCTGACGCGTATGGGGAGTTTCCTTGTTGACGCCGAAGGCCAGCTGGTTACGCAAGACGGCAATCGCGTGCTTGGCGATGGCGGCTCGCCCGTCGCAATTCCCGCCGGCGCCAACAATATCACGATCGCGCCCGATGGAACGATCGCAGCCGATGGCGCACCGATCGGCAAGCTCGGCGTTGTGACCGCCTCCCCGACCGCCCTCGCCCGTGAAGGCGACAATTTATTGCGCTCGGATGAAGACTATCAGCCCGTTGAATTCGCGAAAATTCGCCAGGGCTTCATTGAAGGATCGAACGTCAACGCCGTTATCGAGGTCTCTCGCCTGATTGAGGTACAACGCGCGTATGAGCTTAACCAACAGCTCATGCAGGATGAAGATGAGCGGATCGCGAAGACCGTAGAAGCCATGAGACGCCGCTAAAGGCGCACAAATTTTAAGGAGGCCATAACATGCAGGCTCTGAGAATCGCCGCCACAGGCATGGACGCACAACAAAAGCGCGTCGAGGTCGTGTCGAACAATATCGCAAATATGAGCACCACCGCCTATGATGCGCGGCGCGCTGAATTCGCCGATCTGCATTATCAACAATTGCGCGCGCCAGGGGCGATTTCGTCCTCGACAGGTCTTGTCGTGCCTTCCGGTGTAGAAATTGGACTTGGCGTGAGAACCGCTGCGATCTCGGTCAACCATGCGCAAGGATCTCTGCGTCAGACCGGCGGCGACCTTGATCTCGCCGTCGAAGGCCATGGCTATTTCGAAGTGACCCTGCCTTCAGGCGATCCGGCGTTCACGCGCGACGGTACGTTCAAGAAAACCGGTGAAGGACTGATCGTCAACAATGACGGATATCCGCTCGCCGGCAATATCACTATTCCACAGGATGCGCGCTCTATCACTATCAACAATAGCGGCGAAGTCTTTGTCTATTTTGACGGTCAGACCGCAGGACAACAAATCGGCACCCTTACCCTAACGACATTTGTCAATGAAAAGGGTCTCGAAGCCCTGGGCGGCAATCTCTATCGCGAGACGCAGGCCTCCGGTTCGCCGCTTCAGGGAGAGCCCGGGCTCGATGGCCGCGGCACGCTCCGTCAGGGTTTCCTGGAAGAAAGCTCTGTCGACGTCGTTGCGCAGATCGCTGACATGATCGAGGCGCAGCGTGGGTACGAACTTAATTCAAAAGTGATCTCCGCTGCTGACGAAATGCTCAGCTCGGCGACGCGGATCCGGTAAGATACATGAAACACACTCTTTCCGCCATTGCTCTTATAGCCGCGCTTGGCGCACCGGCAGGCGCGCAACAACAAGTCGCCGCAGCAACGCCCCAGACTACTCGCCCGGGGGCGGACGACCTTCTTATGACGTCTGTGCTGCCAGCAGAAAAAAAACCAACTGTTGTCCGCGCAGCGCAAAATCTGCGCGCAGGATCGGTTCTACACAGCTCTGACCTCCTTATTGAAGGCGATAACGCCAACGCGCTCGATCTCTTCGTGGGCCTTGAGCTCAAGCGCGCAATCTACCAAGGCAAAATGCTGTCTCCTAATGATGTGGGCCCGCCTACGGTCGTAAACCGCAACGCAATTGTCCAGCTGGAATTCGTGCGCGGTCCGCTCATGATTTCAACGGAAGGCCGCGCCCTCGACGCCGGCGCCGTGGGCGACAGTGTGCGTGTTATGAATCTTAGCTCCAAAATAATCCTGACGGCCGTCATCACCGGCCCTAACAAAGCGGTGACGCAATGACCAGAAAACTTTTTCTCCTTGCCGTTCCCATGCTGGCGCCTCTTCTGACTGTGGGCGGGTGCTCGTCGCGTCTTGACCACATGTTCAATCCGCCAAGCATCTCCCCAGTAGGCGATATGCGCAATCCGATGCCGGCCCCCGACCCGCGCCGTTATGACGTGCCGCCAAAGGCAGAACATCCAACCGATGCGAAAATAACGACAGCGTCGCTCTGGCGCTCCGGCCCCTCCTCTCTCTTCGGCGACCGCCGTGCGCGCTCCATGGGGGACATCGTCACCGTGGTCATCGAGATCGATGAGGAAGCTGAAATCAAGAATTCCACAACACGCTCGCGCAGCTCTTCCGACGATATGGCGGTGTCAAATTTGTTCGGTCTCAACTCGCTCGCGGAAGACATTTTGCCAAATGGCGCCACGCTTGATCCCGCAATTGGAACAAGCTCCGGAACTTCTTCGTCCGGCGATGGGCAGATCAAACGCGAGGAAAAAATCACTCTACGTGTCGCCGCAACAGTTATTAATGAGCTGCCCAATGGCCATCTCGCTATCACGGGGAGTCAGGAGATACGGGTGAATTACGAGCTGCGTGAACTTCTCGTCGCCGGGATCATCCGTCC
Organism: Alphaproteobacteria bacterium; assembly: GCA_030426465.1. Classification (GTDB taxonomy): domain Bacteria; phylum Pseudomonadota; class Alphaproteobacteria; order Caulobacterales; family Parvularculaceae; genus Hyphococcus. The sequence continues at coordinate 4,445 of JAUHYK010000005.1, read as the reverse complement.
TGAAGACATCGCCCGCAATAATACGATCACCTATGACAAAATAGCCGATGCGCGGATTTCCTATGGCGGCCGGGGACAGATCTCCGACATGCAACGCGCGCGTTACGGCCAGCAGATCATAGATATGGTCTCGCCCTTCTAAGAGGACGCCTTCATGCTCCAGAAACTGCTACCCGTAATTGTAATCGTAATCGCCGGCGTCGTCGGCGGCGGCGGCGGTTTTTTTGCAAAATCCATGATGTCCGGCGGCGGCGACAAGGAAGCCGCACATGAGGACGACGCCGAAGGTCATGGCAAGGAGAAAAAGAAAAAAGGCGGAGGACACGGCGAAGAAGATACTGGCAGCACCAGCTACATGAAATTCTCACGACAGTTTGTCGTACCTGTAGTGCGCCGTGGCAAACCCAAGTCCATGGTTATTCTCGACATCAATATTGAGGTCGACAATTCTCAAGGCGAGAGCGTTTATTCTTTAGAACCACGCCTGCGTGACGCTATTTTAACGCGCCTACTTGCGCTCGCCGGCGAAGATATGCTCCCCCAAATGCTCGAAGACGTGGATAAGATGGAAATGATGAAGGCTGCCCTCTTGGAGACTAGCCGCGAAATTATGGGCGATGCGGCGCTCAATGTTCTTATACTTGATCTTGGTATTCAGAATTACTGATCACTATTAAATCTTTTCAATTGAAAAGCCGAAAAAAACGCCGCCCTAAGGCGGCGTTTTTATTGAGCCAGAAATTGAAAAATATCTTCTTATTGCCCGAGCCCTAACACTTGCTCTGGTCTCAATTCAACCCCGCCATTGAGAACTATTTTCGTATCCCCATCGTCCAGGCGAACTGCCTGTACACCGCCAAACGTGTTAGCGATCTCTTCGCCAACCAGATTGTCTTGGCTATCATAATAGAGCGCAGTCACAGCATAAGATCCCACTGAAACAGGCTGTCCGTCGACCTTGCCGTTCCAGCTTTGAGTCACAGAGCCATTCAGGGATGGAAAACGCGTTACTTCCTTACCGGTGGAACTTGTGATGACCGTCTCTACTCTCGTAGCTTTACTGTTCCCGGAAAAGCGATAGTCAACAGGTGTTGCACCATCGAAATAAGCGGGCGCAGAAGCGACTTCAGCTTGCTTGCCGATCCAGCTTGCAAATTTGTCGATGCCCTCGGCCACCAGCGCACTCGCCAGGTCATCGATCTTATTATTGACGTTGACCAACTGCTCGACTGAGGTGAATTGCGCGAGCTGTGCTACGAATTCGGTCGAATCTGAAGGGTCAAGCGGGTCCTGGTTGCGAAGCTGGGCTGTCAACAATGTCAAAAAGTTCTCGAAGTCCACGGACTCCAACGTCGCGTTGCTCGAACTTCTGGTCGCACCGCCGCTATTGGATTGCTGCCCAGCACTAGGCAATGGATTAAACGGGGAAACAGTCGGGGATGCTTGCATGAGCGGTCTCCTTGAAAACGGCGCCTATAACCGGCGATCGAGGCGGCCGAGCGCAACCCTTGGGCCTTGCTCCGCCAATGCTGTGGCGCCGGTCTCTTCATCCGCCAAAGCGAACAGCCGGGCATTATCGCTAGGGTTTTCCTGCGCATCTTCACGCGCGCCCCTATCGGCGAATTGAAGGTCGAGATTGGAAAAGCCTTGCTGCTCTAGCGCACGTTGAAAAACATCAGCGTTACGGCGCATCAGGTCAAGCGTGTCCGGTGAGTCTGCTGTAACAACAGCACGCACAATATCGGCGCCGTCACGCTCAAAACCAATCAACACCCTACCGAGTTCCGGTGGATCAAGACGTATTTCCAATTTCGCTTCACCAGGGCGCGAGGCGACGGCAGCGACAATTTGATCACGCACCGGGTTAAGGTGCACATTCCGCTCAACAGCTTGGGAGGTCGTTTCAAATCGGCTTGACGCCATTCTGTCAAAACCGCCGGGTTCCCCCTCACGCGTCAACGCGGAATGGATAAGCGCTTCCGGCGCGGCATTGTCGGCAATCACGGTCGCGCCATTATTGTGCGCTTTAAGATTGCCTTCGGGTGTCTTTATCTGCGGTTGATCTAGATGAAATTCCGGGCGCCGCCCAGTGTCAACGACGCCTGGCTCAACAGGAGACGCCTGGGTAGGAAGCGCCTTTTTGGCGGGCTTAATGTCAACGGAAGCAACAGTTTGCGCCTGCGTCCCCGCGATAACAGTCTCTGCCGGGCTTGCCGGCTGCGTTTTCGTTACCGTGACATCAGACTGAGCCGGTTCAATGGGGGGTGTGGCCGGGTCTACAAATCCGGGCGCTTTAGTCGCGGCGGTGTAGATTGGAGCTGATTGGGATGAGTTCGTAAAAGGCGGCGCAACTTCAATTGCTGAGCCTACAGGGGATGCCGTTACGGTTACCGGTTTAGCGGGTGTGGATATAACAGGTCCTATAGGCGTCGATACGGCGGGGACCGCCGTTGAAGCATTGTTGACTACCGGCGCGACGAGTGCCTCCTCAGGGACGGCTTTTACCGAAGGGTCAATCCGATTGGTTTGCAATGGTGAGACGTCAACCATCGCCGGCGCTTGTGGCTCGGCGACGACAAAAGTCGTGGCTTCTATCGCAGCGCCATCGCCTGACAAAACCTCATCGCCAAGCAATTTTCTCAACACCTCAACGTTAAGCCCCTGAAAAGACGTTGCATCTTTTGACGGCATCGTTGCATTAAGAGTTTCTTCACCAGTTTCTACTGCAGTCGCCGTAAGGCTTTCAAGAAATGAAAAAAATGCCTGTGGATCCTGCTCTGCCTCACCTTCAGCAGTGAATGTTTTTTCAAGGAGAAGCGCCTCACCGGGCGTTTTACCGCCGAAGAGCGCATTTAACAGTGACAGTTGCGTGTTTTCCATAAAGCTTTTCTACGTTTGATAACTTATTTTTTAGTTACGCGGCCTAGGTTGGTTAAAATTTTTCCTATCCGGAGCGCTCCAATGAACGCCGCCAGCCTGAGCCTTGTCGTAAACGCCAACACAGCCGAAAAGGTGCGTGAGGCTAATAATACGGCGGCAAAACAAGATGCGGCTCTGCGCAAGACCGCGCAGGAGTTTGAAGCTGTTTTCATCAAGGAAATGTTGACCCATGCCGGCCTCGACAAAGCCATGGCCAGCGATAGTGGCATCGGCGGCGAAGCTTTCTCATCAATGCTTGTCCAGACTTACGCTGAAGGGATCGCCGAAAAAGGCGGCTTCGGCCTCGCTGATCAAGTTTACCGGCAGTTGAAGGAAAAGCTCTAGTGAAACCGCTTGATAAGATTAAGACCATTATCGCACAGCTGAAAAAGATCACTGAATCCGAAAGTCTTGCTATTGGCAAACGCGCTTTCGAGCAAGTCGCTTCACTGACGGCGCAAAAGGAATCCTTGCTCGCAGAATTCGATGAAGCTGCACAGGCTATGGAAGCCTCTGAGTTAAGTGAGCAGATCATTCAGGAACTTGAGTTTGTACGCCAGAAGGCTGAAGAGAACGCGGCTATTCTGAAAGCGACCGCACAAGGTGTTCGTGAGGCGCGTTCGCGCCTTAAAAAAATACGTGAAGCTGAACTGAACACCGGAGCCTACGGACGTGGCGGCGGCGCCTTGCGCAATCCCGATGCGTCCACAATTGTCGCAAAAGCATAATTCTAAATACTTTTGAAACCATACTTTTTAAACGCTTGTTATTTCCTGCGTTATATACGTGATCTACTGCAACCGCGTGGTTGCTGCGGACATGCTTAAACGGCCTGCCGCGGGCTAAAATGGCTCATAAATCCCGCAAAACTACATTGCGGGGCTCCCGGCATCTCCATCGCGAGGTCGGACCGTTAAAACAACGATCCAACTGGAGTCTAAAAATGACGAATAGTCTTCTCACCAACACATCCGCCATGGTAGCGCTGCAGAACCTTCGTTCGGTCAACAAAGGCCTGAACATGGTTCAAGAGCAAATCTCGACCGGTAAAAAGGTCTCGAACGCCAAAGACAACGCGGCGATCTTCGCGATCTCCACGGTCATGCAGTCGGACGTGAAAGGCTTTGAAGCCATCAACCAATCGCTCAACCTCGGCAGCGCCTCGGTCGGCGTCGCACGTGGTGCGGCTGAAAAAGTATCTGAACTGCTCGTTGAGATGAAAGGTCTCATCGTGGCTGCTCAGGAAGATAACGTAGACCGCACGAAGATTCAGACGGATATCGGACAGCTTCGCGATCAGATCGACGGCATCGTCGAAGCGGCGCAGTTCAACGGCCTGAACTTCCTCAAAGGCGCTGATTCGACAGACTTCCTCGCCTCGCTTGACCGTGATGCATCCGGCAATGTGACGGCGAGCACGATCTCTGTCGACGCTTACAGCCTCGAAACGACGGCTGGCGCAGCAGTCGTCGGCCTGGACACTACCGGGTCGACAGGCGTTAACGCTGCGGGTGACTCTGCCGCTG
>JAUHYK010000004.1 GCA_030426465.1 Alphaproteobacteria bacterium | reverse complement strand
AGTCTGTCGCCCGGTGGAAATACCGGCCGAAAACCGTGGGTGGTGAGGCGGTTGCGCGGCGCGGCGTTCAAACCGTTATTACGTTTATGCTGGGGCGCAGCTCTCAAGCTGACTATCGAGTGCGCAGTTATGTGCAGCGAAACCTCCTGCGCGCGCAACGCTACAGCAAGCAACCGGAAAAGCTGGAAGAAGCAGAAGCGATCCTTGACGAGGTCTATGAGAAATATGGCGAGAGCTTTTCAGAAACCGAGCTTTCCGCCTATCATCAGGTGCGCGCCGTGGTGAAAATCAATAAGAAAGAATATGCGGCGGCGCTGGATAGTTTGCGGGTTGTGCATAGTCTAGGCCGGACTTCCGGTGAAGCGCGTGAAGCGATTGAGGATACAATTTATCAACTCGAACAGATTTTGAATGTCGGGCCGACTGCGCCAGTGAATGATGTCGGCGATGAAGAGCCCGCGCCTGACGGGGAATGATGAATTTTCGCAAGGCTAGTTTTCCTCCCTGACGAATATGCTACACATGTAGCGTTTCGGTGGGAGGTAAGTCATGCTCCGGGTTTTGTCGGGCTTACTGTTTTGTCTTGCGGTCGCCGCCTGTTCGCCAGCGGCGAATGACGCGCCCGGCGCGCTGAGGGTTTCGAAGGCGGCGCTGCATGAGGCCGAGGCGCCGTCAGAAGGCGCGCGTGGTTATGTCATACCCAATTCGGTGGTCATTCCGCTGACGTCTGACATCAGCGGCGTCGACTACAAGCTCTATGTGAAACTTCCGGACGGCTATGATGAGAGCGGCGAAAAATATCCGCTGCTTGTGACGCTCGACGCTGACTACCAATTCGCCGTCGCCTCGAACCATGTGCAGCATCTTTGGCAGCGCGGTCAGGCGCCGGAGATGATCGTTGTTTCCATCGGCTACGTCTACGATCCCGACGACAAGGAGGCGTACCGTCTCAACCGCACGCGCGACTATACGCCGGCGCACGCTATGGAAGGCGGCTACGGGCCGGACTATCAGAAAGTCTCCGGCGGCGGGCCAGAATTTGCAAAAGTCATCGACGAGGAAATCCTGCCGCTTATCGAAGAGCGCTATCGCACCGACAAGTCCGAACGTGTTTTTGTAGGGCATTCCTATGGCGGGCTTTTCGGCGCTTATCTTTTGCTCTCGCATGACGACATCTTCAATCGCTACATCCTTGTCAGTCCGTCGTTGTGGTTCAACGACAAGATGATGCTGGCGGCGGCGCAAAATGCGAACTCCTTCAGGCGCAAAACCTATGTCTATATGGGCGTCGGGTCATGGGAGGAGCAGCCGGAGCGCTCTTACGCCATGGTCTCCGATCTTAACGCTTTCGCTGCTGCGCTGGCCGCTCATAACGACCCCAATCTTGTCATGGAAACACGCGTTTTCGACGACGAAACCCATGCGAGCGTCTATCCCGCCGTTTTATCAACCGGCGTCAGGCATCTTTTTCTGGTGATGGAGTGACGGACGCGCCGCTGTTGCGGCGCGTCTCACGATCTATGATTTTGCGCAGATTGGCCGACTGGAAGGGCACCCGTCCGGATTGTAAGCGCCGACGGCGCTCTCAAACTCGGACCAGGAAACCGCCTTGCGCCCATGCGCGGAAAGCAGCGTTTCGACGTTGAGATCAAGGCCGTCGATGGCGTTCTTCAAACTGACCGCGCTCGCGCCGGCAGGCGCGACGGCGTCATCGTATAGCCCGTTATAGTGATCGGCCTGAAAGGCAATTCCGGGCGCCACATAGGCCAGTGCATAGCTTTCCGCATGATTTGTGGCGATGTCATAAACCTCTACGGGTCCTATCGTGGCGGTGTCCTCGAGCACCATCAGCCTGTCTTCGGGAATGTCGGCGCCGGCGGCGGTGTTGAGATTGTCGACGGCGTTCGCGGGCGTCACAAAAGTTGCGCCAAGCTCCAAGGCGTCGGCCATGCCGCCCAAATGGTCCGTATGGTGGTGGGTGACAATCTGATAGCGCAGCGGTTTGTCGCTTCCCGTCGCCTCCCCGTAGGCGGTAAAACGATCGGCGAGGCCAGCATAACCGCCGACGCCGATAACATAATCGCCGGCGTCGACAAACATCGTGTAGGCGTTGCCGGTTCCTGCGAGATGAGTTCCCTCTGCGATTTCATCAACCGTCATCTCTGAGGTGTCGACGCGCGCCGGCTCTTCGTCGACGCCGCGGTCGATCCTGAAGACAGAATCGCGCACTGTGTTGACGGAAAGCGTCTGGTGGAGGCTCACGATGTTTGCGTCTTCACCGACAAAGAACTCGAAATTCCGTCCATAACCGACGCCGCCGGATTTTGTATGATCGCTGAACTGGTAGCTGAGATCGCCGAAGGCGGTTTCTCGCGCCATTTTCGAAATCCAGCCGCTTTCGGCGTCCACATAAAGGGTGAGCGGCGGCGAGTTTGGAATCTCGAAAGAGATCAGTTCGTGCGGACGTCCAAGATAGATGCGCTCGCCTAAATGTTCTGCAGTATCCGGGCGTTGCGAAAGTTCATAAGCCAGCAGCGTGTCAGTGGATCGGATGTTGGGGCCGAACGCGGTGTAGTAATCCGGCGCAGCCGCGGGTTGATAGTCGCCAGTGTTGTAGTTGACCGCAACGATATCGTCGCCGATTGAAACTGTGCGCGTGTGAAACGAAAAATTATAATTGGACGACCAGGCCTCGGCGCTTGCGCGACTATTCGCAAGGTCGAACTGTATGTCCTGTTTCAACGGCGTGAACTCTACATAGCCGGATGTATAGCCTTGTCCCGGAAACGCGTTTTTGCTTTCAACCTGAAACCGCAAGGAGCGCGCGTTCGTCAGTGCAGCGCCCCCATAGGCGTTAACGACTTTCGCTATGACCGCGTCTTCTTTTTCTCCCGCCATGGCGCCTGTCGTCAGCATCACTGCAGGCGCCGAAAGGATTAGCGCTCTGGCGAATAATTCCACCCTCTTCATCATCATCACCCTCTGATTATTGATAAGGCGCCCCAGCCCGCACGCAGAAGCGCATATAGCGCGCCGGGCGGCAACGCGCGGGTCTTCGCTTCGACGCGCAATCCGCACGGCTCGGCGTGCGGATCACAAAAATGTTATTGGATTGGGGGTGAGCGCTCCGGATTGGTTATTCCGCGCGCTTCACATATTCCAGCGTTTCGGTGTTGACGACGATCTTCTCGCCAACCGTCATATAGGGCGGGATCATGATCCTGAGGCCGTTGTCGGCCTTGGCTGGTTTATAGGATGACGACGCGGTCTGGCCTTTGACGGTGGGTTCGGTTTCCACCACTTCCAGCGTAACATGTTCAGGCAATTGCACGCCGATAGGCCGTTCTTCGTGGATTTCGACAACGACGCTCATGCCGTCCTGTAGAAACGCCGCACGATCGCCAATCATGTCTTTGGGAATATTGATCTGCTCATAGTTTTCGGTGTCCATGAACACCAGCATGTCGCCTTCGGCGTAAAGATAGGTGTGGTCTTTTTGTTCAAGGCGCACACGCTCAACGGTTTCCGAGGCGCGGAAACGTTCGTTCATCTTGCGGCCGTCGATCAGGTTTTTCAGCTCGACCTGCGCATAGGCGCCGCCCTTGCCGGGTTTGACCGCGTTCACCTTTACCGCGGCCCACAGGCCGCCCTGATGCTCGATGACATTGCCTGGGCGAATTTCGTTGCCGTTGATTTTCATAAAGACTGCCTTGCCGAAGGGGCTATGAACGCTGGAAAGGCGCGCCTTTACCAGCCCCCGTGGGCCTGCGCAAGGCGGGATGGCTACATCCGGAAGGTGTGGCCGAGGCGCAGCGCCAGACTTGAGCCTTGGGAGCGGAAATCGCGGGGGAAGTCGACCTGGTCAATGAGAGCCGTATGGCCCAGGGACAGAAAGATTTCGCGCTCGGGGATCGGCTCCCAGCTGAAGCGGGAAAAAAAGGTGAAGGCTTCGGAGATATTGTCATATTGCACTTCGGTCTTGATGGTCATGTCCGGCGTGAAGGCGATGACCGAATTCACGGACGCGATATGAACGCCGATCTTTCCCGAGGGCAGATCGAACTGCGTGAATTCATAGCCGCCGGTAATTTCGACGAAGCGGCTCGGCCGCAGGCTGACATCCGAGGCGGCCCGGAAATAGTCGCCGTCATAGACCCCGCCCCAACCGATTTCAGCTGAGGCGCCCACCATGCGTGCATTTGTGGCGCTGACAGACGCTTCATACCGGTTCCACTCATAATCGCCTGGCGCGACCGGGACTTCGCCGGCGATGGAAAAGGGGTCGATGATCCTGATCCTGGCGTGCTGATATTCAAAGCCGGCGCTATCGCCTGAATTGTTTTCGGCGTTCGCCCACGCGCCCATATAATGATCGAGCCTCAAACCGTTGCGGTCGGTGATGTAGTCGGCCCACACGCCCGTTTCGGCCTGACGCAGAAAGCTGTTTTTCGGCCGGAAGATGCGGAAGAAATTGCCATTATACTTGCGAATGCCGGTGCGGTTGGAAAAGCCGAGGCGCGGCGCATAATCGTCGGTGATGTCGCGCAGGCGCAAGGTCGCATTCCAGCGCTGGCTGCGATAGGCGGTCTCATGGGCCGCCATATGGCCGTTTTCGCCGCCGTCGAAACTCTGGATAAAGGCCGTGTCGCTGAAAAGCGTGCCGGCGCCGGAGACATTGGAGCGTTTGAACTGAAAATCCGCCCCGGCGATGGTGTTGGTTTCCGCGCCGGTGGGATCGCCATGGGTGAGGGTGACGCCCAGCTTCGATTCGGAAAGGACGGGTACGGAAAATCGCGCCGCCGACAGAAACTGTCCGTCGACGCCGGCGATCTCCGACGAACCCGTGCGGGCGGAAATGACGCCCACATTGGCCGGGCCGATCTTGCCGCTGAGTTTGGCGCCGGCGGCGAGGTCTACCGGCGCGCCATTCACGATGCCGATATTGCGCGTGAAGAAAGGCAGCCCGTTCACCGGTCCGCTGTTGAAAATGCGGCCCCCGAACTCGAACACCTGCGCGTCCTGCAGGAAGAAGTCGCGGGTCTCGGGGAAGAACAGGGAAAAGCGTCCCGTATTGACCTGCCGCGCATCGAGCGCCGTGTCGGAAAAATCGGTGTTGACGGTGAGCGAGCCGGTGAGCGCCGGGGTGATCTTGTAAAAGGCGTTGCCGCTGGGGTTTAGCTCATACTCGTTGTCGTGCGTGGTCCAGTCATAGGCGGTGGATCCGGTGACATAGGCCTGCACCTCAAGGCCGATCCCGCTTTCCACATCCACGACGCCGGTAAGCCGGCCGGGATTGGTGATGTCGATGCGTCCCCGGCTCTGGTCGATATTCGACCAGCGGATTTCTTCATTGTTGCGCCGGACATTGCGCACGATCTGCATGTTCCATTCTTCGAGCGAGGGGTCGAAGGAAATGGACTGGAACGGGATGACGATTTCGGTGACCCAGCCGTCTTCCACCACCCGGGATTTGGCGCGCCAGATGGTGTTCCATTGGTTTTGATAGGTCTCGTTGTTCTCGATCAGGGCGTCGGCGCGCGCGCCATTGGCGTTGACGCCGAAGAAATAGGCGTCGCGAAACGAGCCGAACGTGTCGAGATAGACGCGCACCGCGTCGTCATCGCGCAGGATGAAATCGCGCTGCATCTGGGAGCGGCGAATGAGGTCCGGCCGGTCATCGTAATTATAGATGCCGATGTAAAGATTGCGCTCGTCATAGAGAATATAGGCTTTGGTGGGCTGGGTGGGCGCCGCGCCTTCTACCGGGTCGACCTGATAGAACTCCTCGATCGCCTGGGCGCGCCGCCAGACGGGGTCCGACAGATCGCCGTCGATGATCGGCGCGTCTTCATGGGCGATGCGAACCGCCTGGGCGCAGGGAATGAAATTGGCGAAGTCGCGGGACGGGACGCTGCGGCCGAACGCTTCCTCCCGACCCTCCGGCTGTGCGGCGAGGCTGGCCGCGCGGGCGGGGGCCGCGTTGATGACCGACCCGGTCATGGCGGCGACGGCCGCCACCCAGAACACTCCCCGACGCATGCAATCCCCTGGCTCTTTTGCGGCTAATAACGCTCTTACATAGCCGCCGGAGCTTTCAAAAAGACTTAAGCTACAGCTTCAGGAGGGGGATAGTTTAATGCAATCGCGGCGCGGTCAAGCGCCGCCGCGCAGATTTGTCTCAGCATACGGAAAGAAAACGCCTTAGCTCGCGAGCTTTTCCATCTCTTCGTCGGAAATCTCGAAATTGGCGTAGACGTTCTGGACGTCGTCATTATCTTCCAGCGCGTCGATCAGTTTGATCAGGGTCGCGGCCTTGTCGCCGTCCACGTCGATTGTGTTCTGCGGGCGCCACATCGGTTTGACGGACGCGGCTTCGCCGAATTTTTCTTCAAGGTTGGAGCTGACTTCTGCGAGCTGATCGAAGGCGCAGTAGATCTCATGGGTTTCATCCGAGGACTGAACGTCTTCCGCGCCCGCTTCGATCGCGGCCTCAAGCATGTCGTCTTCCGAGCCTTTTTCCGCCGGATATTCGATATAACCCACAAGATCGAACATGAAGGAGACCGAACCGGTCTCGCCCATATTGCCGCCATTTTTAGAAAAGGTCGCGCGAATGTCGCTGGCCGCGCGGTTGCGGTTGTCGGTCAACGCCTCGACAATGATGCCGACGCCGGCAGGTCCGAAACCCTCATAGCGGATCTCTTCAAAGTTCGATTCATCCGCCGTGGATTTCTTGATCGCCCGGTCGATATTGTCCTTTGGCATGGACTGGGCTTTCGCCGCCTGAATGGCGAGGCGCAGACGCGGATTAAAATCCGGGTCCGCCGCACCCATTTTCGCCGCGACGGTGATCTCTTTCGACAATTTGGAGAACATTTTGGAGCGCTTGGCGTCCTGGCGCCCCTTGCGGTGCTGAATGTTCGCCCATTTGCTATGCCCTGCCATGGGGTCCTCATAATGCTTGAATTCGGGGTTGATTTTCCGCCCGTTATGCCGAGGACGTGTGAAAATTCAAGTGCGGAGGAATTTATGAGCGATTTGGCGGGCAAGACGGTGCTGGTGACAGGAGCCTCCCGGGGCATTGGCGCGGCGGCGGCGAAGGCGGCGCACAAGGCGGGCGCTAGGGTTTTGCTCCACGCTTCGGCCCCTAGCGACGCGGCGGAGCAGGCGGCGGGGGACGCTGGTGGAGAGGCGCTGTTTGAGGATTTATCCGCTCCCGGGGCCGGGGGCCGCGTGATGGCCGGCGCGATCAAGGCGGCGGGCCGGCTCGACGCTGTCGTCAACAATGCCGGGATTTACATTCCCACTCCCCTGGCTGGAAAGGATGAGGTGTGGGCCGACGGCTGGGCGCAGACTATGGCGGTGAATGTCCAGGCGCCGGCCGATATCTGCCGCGCCGCCATAGAGCATTTTCGGGCGAATGGCGGCGGGATCGTCGTCAATGTCGCGAGCCGGGCGGGTCATCGCGGCGATGGGCCTGATCACGCCGCTTATGCCGCCTCGAAAGGGGCTGTCCTCGCCATGACCAAAACCTACGCCCGCGCGCTGGCCGGTGAGAATATCCTGTTCTACGCGATTGCGCCGGGCTGGGTCGAAACGCGCATGGCGCCGCAGGATATCGAGAACCGCAAAAACGCGATCAAGGATATTCCTCTGGGCCGCGTCGCCTCGCCGGAGGAAGTCGCCGAGATGATTTTGTTTTGCGCTTCCGGCGCCTGCCCGTCGGCGACCGGCGCGACGTTTGATGTGAATGGCGCGAGCTATGTCCGCTAGTCTTTAATGGCGCCGATGATTTGCTCGCCAATGATCTCGTCGCGCCAGCGAAGCCAGATGGCGCCCTGACGGTAATTGCCGCCGGTCATGACGACCGTGAGGTCATAATCGGGAACCACGACCAGATACTGCCCGCCATTGCCGTTCGCTTCGTAGGCTTCGATGGTGCGCTCGCCGATATGGATTGGATAGCGGTGCCAAGCGAGGCCGTCGGCGCCGCGAATGGCGTTGTTCGCGAAGGTCTCAGCGTCCATGCCGGTCGTCTCTTCATTGATATCCACATGGGCGGCGGTTGATTGCGCAACCCAGTCGGCGCTGACGATGCGCCGCCCGTTCCAGACGCCGCCATTGAGATAGGCCTGCCCGAGTTTCAACAGATCGCGCGGAAGGATATAGGCGCCGCCGCCGAGATAGCCTGCGCCATCGGGCGCCAGGTTCCAGTGATAACGCCCGAATTGCAGCGGTTTTGCGATGAGGTGGTCGAAGAGGTCCGGCACGCTTTCGCCGGCTGCGGCGGCGATCGCGCCGCCTGCGAGATTGATCCCGGCGGAGCAATAGGCGTAGCGCTCGCCGGGCGTGTGAACCATGGAGAGGTTCAGGGCGTAGCGGACCCAGTCTGGTTCTTCCGTCTGGCTCTGCAGATTGCCTTCATTGCCGGGCGAGTCTTCTTCATTGTCGTTGCAATCAAGCCCCGATGTATGTGTCAGCAAATGCGCGAGCGTGATTTCGCTCTTGCGCGGGCCCGGATCATCAGTATCAAGAAGATCAACCAACCGGGTTTGCGGCCCGATATCCAGCCCTTCATGCATCAATCCGCCAAGTAGGACAGAGGCGAATGTTTTCCCTCCTGAACGGATGTCATGGGGCGTCTTGCGGTCATGACCGTAGAAATATTCCTCAAGAACGAGCTTGCCGTCCCTCGCGACAAGCAATGAATGGATAAGCAGGGGCCGCGCGGACGCGGGGTCGGCCGCGATGATGCTCTCAATCAGTGAGGCAAGTTTGTCTTCATCAATCCCCGCTTTTCGGGCGCGCGCCGTTTCCCAGCCATCATCGGTCTGTTGCGGCCGTGCGTAGCGGTATTCTTGTGTTTCCCTTGCCGAAAAGGCTGCGGCGTCGCCGGGCGCAGCGTGCGTCATCACCACGGGCGCCGGTGCGGGCGACCAGGAAAGGGTCAGCGTGTTTTCTTTCTCATCATAGGTCGCCTCCTGGCTGACCGCGCCGTCTCTCGCGGAGAAGGAAATCTGTTCGCCTGCGCGCGTCGCCGCGAATTGTGAGGCCCAGCCGTTCAGATTGTATTGCGGGTTGCGAAAGGCGGCGCGCCAGGCGCCGTCGTCGTTCTCGAAAATTTTCAGATAAAGATCGAAAGTCTGCGCCAGCGGCGTCGCCGCGCCGCGCCAGGTTTTTCCGTCCGCGCTTAAGCGAAGGGGTGTTGCATAGGCTTGCCCCCAAAAGCCCGGCGGCTGCGTCCACCAGCCCTCAATTGCGCCGTCCGCCGTGATGGCGCCGTCAAATGTGTCGCCGTCTTCAAAGGTAAAGGAGAGTTCTGTCGCCGCCACGGTTTGCCCGGCGATGGTTGCGGTCCAGTCGTCGCCCTGTCTTTTGATGGTAAGATCGCCTTCAGTTTCAGGACCGAAATCGAGATGAGCGCTCCAGAGGCCTTCAACCTCCGCCATGGACGCCGATTGCGCGCAGACGGGTGCGGCGGCGAAGCATGCCGTCGCCAAAATTATATATTTCATGCGGTTTTCCTTGCTTCGGTCTGGCGTGCTTCAAGCCACGCCATGATCGGCGCTTTCCCATATTCGAGATTTTCTTTGAGCGCGGCGCAGGCGTCATCGAGGCGGCCTTGCTCAAGGGCGTCCAGAACGTCCTGATGATGTGTTGTGGCGAGCCCGATCGTCGGCGCTTCGCGCATCAAGGCGATTTCATAGCGGCGTGTTCGCCGGGTAACTGTCTCGATCATGTCGAGTAGCGCCTTGTTAGGGCAATGTTCGGTCAGCGCGGCATGCCATTCATCATCAAGATCGATGGCCGCGGCCGGGTTGCGGGCCGAGGCCAGTTTTGCGTTGATCTTGCGCAGGCGTTTCAGTTGCTCAGTAGACGGAAATCCCGCTGCTTTTAGCGCGGCCGGATCGAGGATCGGGCGGAGATCGTAAATCTGATCGAACTCTTCGCGGCACAGAGGTTTCACGGAGTAGCCGAGTTTCGGACGGGCGATAAGCGCGCCTTCCGCGACGAGGCGGTTCAGGGCCTCGCGCAAGGGGGTGCGGCTGACTCCGAGCCTTTCCGAAAGCCGGACCTCGTTGAGGCGCTCCCCCGCAGCGAGGTCGCCATCGACAATGAGGTCGCGAATGGCGTTCGCGGCAATGTCCGACAGATTGGCGCGGCTGAGGGGTGATTTTAGCTGCATACTGTATACAATATAGAAAAAATCACTGTTTGACAAGGGGCTATATTGGCCGAAGGGCTGGGTGGCCGAGGCGTGAGGCGTCTATAGGCGTTACGCTCCAGCGAAGCAGATGGCGCGCGCCCAGATCAACGACGCGGAGGACGCGCTGCATATGCTGACGCCGCTACATCCAGAAGGGTTCGGAAAACTCACCTTTGAGCGACTTGTCCGCAATCTCGGACAGGCTTTTGAGGGGCCGGCTCCAAAATGGCGGGCGTCTGTCCGTCGGCGGCGGGCGCCGCGTATGAAGTCAGCGGCGCGAGTTATATTCCGTAAACCTTATCCTAGACGCTTTCTTAAATCCCGGTCGGTAGATTGAAAAAAATGCAATTCAGTGTCCGGGGTTTGGCAAATGCATGTTTCCAGTATCGCGTCCTATTTCGGCGTGTCAGCGGCGCAATCGAAACAACAGGCGGAAAGCGTCAAAGGCGCAGGCTTTGCAACGCAGGCAGCAGAGGCGGCGGATAACGTCGCCACCGACCCCTATGCCGAAGTGTTCGCGAAATACGATCTGCAAAACATCACGCCTGCGCAAATTGATGAGCTAACAGACGAATTGTTTGAAGCCGGCCGTGCATTCGACAAAAACATGCTAATGTTGAGAACGCGGGGCGCTGAGTTTCAATCGCACCTTGCGGAGCTGACTGGCGCGCCCTTCGACCCCAATAAGCCGGTCAACCTAATTCAATCGACAAAAGACCAGATAACTATGGCGCATCGTTACGGAGGCCCGACCGAAGCGCTGGAGGAGTTTCTTTCCTATTTGAACAAGTACGATCAAGCCGATGCGGCAGGCCCTGAAACGCCGCGTCGGGGTGCTGTCTATGAAAGCATCATGCATCAGGCGGTCCAGGAGAGCGCGGCCTAAAAGTTTCAAGCCTTTTGGCGCTACCAAAGCTGTTCCTTCGGCTCCTGCTTCACGCGCTCGCGTTTTTCTTCATGGGGCCGCGATAGCTCTTTCATGATATCTGCGCGGGCTTCATCGAGATTGGGCGCGGGCGGGCGCGTCAGCGATTGTTCATAGCCGGAAATCTTGAATGCGCTCCCAGACATTTTCAGCTTGCCCATCTCCGCATCGTCGACTTCGACGAACATATTGCGCGCTTTCAATTGCGGGTCCTCGACAACGTCGGCCATGGTGTGGATTGGCGCCACGGGGATGCCGAGCGGGCGCAGTTTTTCGAGCCAGCCCGCAACGCTGTCCGTGGCCAGCACTTTTTCAAGTTCGATTTTCAGCGCTGGCTGATTTGCATAGCGTGCAAACAGGGAATTGTAATGCGGATCGTCTTTCAGCGCCGGGGCGCCAATAGCGTCGCAAAGTTCGTTGAAAAGATGATCATTGGCGCAGGCGACGGCGATCGGCCCGTCCTTCGCCTGGAAGACATCAAACGGCGTAATCACCGGATGGCGTGAGCCTGTTGGTTTTTGTGACTCGCCGGTGGCGAACTGGCGCACCAGCGCGCTTTCGAGAAGCATCGTTTGCACATCAAGCATGGCGATATCGATAAACCGCCCCTGGCCCGATGCGCGGCGCTCATAAAGCGCTGAGGAGATGGCGAGCGCGGCGAATGTTCCCGCAGCAAGGTCGCCTAGGGAAATGCCGAGGCGATTGCCGCCGGAGCCTTCCGGGCCGTTGATGGAAATCATCCCGCCCAGCGCCTGAACGATAAGATCGTATGCGGGAAGGTCGCGATAGGGGCCGGTATCGCCGAAGCCGGAGATCGCCGCATAAATGACGTCGGGAAACTTCTCTTTCACCGCATCATAGCTATAGCCCAGACGCTCCATGGTTCCGGGGCGGAAATTTTCCACGAGCACGTCAGCGCGTTCCAGCAGGCCGTCGAAGACTTTTCGATCCTCTTCATTTTTGAGATCAAGCGCCAGCGACCGCTTGCCGCGATTGATGCTGGCGAAATAGACGCTTTCGCCGTTCTGAAAGGGCGGAAAGGCGCGGGTGTCGTCGCCATGGCCCGGCATTTCGATTTTTAGCACATCGGCGCCAAGCTCCCACAACAGTGTGGTGCAATAAGGGCCGGCGAGAACGCGCGTCAGGTCAAGAATGCGTACGCCCGAAAGCGGTCCGCGCGGTTGGTCGCTCATCTGCACTCTCCTGTCATTAGCAACGTATGCCGGCGTAGCGCTTTATTATTTCCCTATGCGAAGGCTTTTTTAAACGTCGCGCATGGCCGTGCTTTGTTGCTGCGCGCTGCTGTTCAATCAAAGTAGCCGCTAATCGTATTTCTTCTCACATTTGCAGGCTGGCTTTTTTCTTCGTCCCACAAGGCGGCGAGGTTATTCTCGAACTGCTTTATAATCTCGCTGTCGCAAGAATGCTGCGCTAGCATTTGGTCGATGCCTTTATAAACTTCCAGCGCCGCCATTTTTTCACTGGAGCCTTGCGCCAGTCGGGTGGTCAGCAGGATACCGCCATTTTTATTACAGATTTTATCGCAAGCGCTTTTCAGAACGGGGGCGACGGAATAAGTCGTTGTTCTGGTGTAGCCCTCATCCCGGCCCAGATAAACGCCGCCAACCGTTTCATAAACCTGGTCAGGATAGGTTGTTGTGAACTTCACCTTATGGGCGCCCGACGGGTAGCATTTCGGATTGCCATTCCATTTGCGCGATGTCGCCAGCATGTAATAACCGATGACGTCTTCCAGATAGGTGAAATTACTTCCCTGTCCCCCAAGGCTGTTGATCAACACGCCAATCGCCATGGCGTCGCCGCCGCCCATGGCGGCGACCTGGTAGAGGTAATTTTTGGCCAGCTTGTCCTGAGCGTTAAAGTCGCCAGCGTAAACAGCTTCCAAATAGCGCCCGCCAGGTAATTTGCACAGCTTGCAATTTTTTTCATACTCAGCTTGCGCCGCTTCCCGTTCCGCGCGTTCTCTTGCAACGCGGATGGCATTGGCTTTCTCAATTTCTCCATCGCCGCAGAGAACAGGAATATCGCCCGGCATTTTGTCGGGGGTGAAGCTTTGCAGTTTCGCCATGAAGTCCGGGTTTTGGTAGATCGTGGGATCGGTGAGGTCATATCCCAGCAGGATGACATAGGCCTCCATCATTGGGACAATGCCATTTACCTTGCGGCTGTAGAATTGATGATCGCCCTGAAGAGCAAAAAACTCGGCGTCTCCGGCGAGGGTTCGATATTCAGCCTCGGACAGAGGCGGCGTCCCGTTTTTTTGATGATAGATCTTCATGCCGATCTCACCGGGAATTAACGGGCATTTCTCAACCTTCCCCGTCCTCACCTCTTCCAGGGTGTAAAAGCTGATGCCGTCACGAATAGATTGAGCGTGCGCCATGTGAGCGGGGAGTAAAATCAACACGAGCCAAAAAAACAGTTTCAAAACTTTAGCGCCCTTCATTCCAATCATGGAGTTCTTCCAACTGACCTTTGACGCGAACCATATACGGCTTTTCACTTGGGTCCATGCGACGCAGCTTCGTGCCCATCGATAAAGTGCGGTCTTGCCTTGCGCCGCGCCGACGCTAGAATGCGCCGCATCAGAGGAACTATGTCCGAGATTGTCACCCGCTAAACCGCTTTGAGCGGCGCAAAAGAAACGGCTGCCCGCCAAATGGCGGCGCCCTTTCGCGCGCCCGGTTTAGTAAAAACTTCGGACGACCTTTCCATGAACATTTCGAAAGCGGAGCAGAGAACGCTCCATGCGCTGGCGCGTGGCGGCGCCATTCTCGTTGAGAAAGACGACAACGGAAAAATCATCGCGATCAATTGCGCCACCCGTGAAGGCTGGACCCTTGAGGACTGCACACTCGCCGTTTTCAAACGGCTGAAGCGGCGGCGGCTCATCGCGTCCTCCAAGGGCGGGCCTTACCGGGCGACGCTGCTGGGGCGGCGGTCGGTGCGCGCCCAGCTTGATAACAGGGCGTAAGTTCTGAGGAAGGCGCATTGTCTGTTGTTCGGGGTCTGTTAGGTTGCTCCGGCCAAGGGAGACAGATGATGCGCCTTTTCCTCACCGTTTTGCTGATGCTCGCCGCGACGCCTCTATGGGCGCAGATTCCCCCGCCCGACGCATCGCCCTCGACGCCGGTGGACGAGGTGGCGCTGCCCGCCTTTGAGCCGACCCGCAAAGAGGCGGTGCTTGAAGGTTATGTGGACGGCGTCATCGCCGCCCATATGCGGGAACATGATCTCCCCGCCGTGACGGTGAGCGTCGTCAGGAACGGCAAGATTGTTTTCGCCAAAGCCTATGGTGAAAAGGATGTTGACGCAGGCATTCCGGCGAGCGGTCAGGAAACAATGTTCCGCATTGGCTCTGTCTCCAAGACATTCACCTGGACCGCGGTGATGATGCTTCAGGAGCGCGGGCTGATCGATCTTGATGCGGATGTGAACACCTATCTAAAAGATATAGCGATCCCGGAGGCGTTCGGCGCGCCGGTGACCATGAATGACCTGATGGCGCATCGCGCCGGCTTTGAAGATACGCTCGCGGTTTTCACTTACCCCGATGATGGCGACGTCTCGCTGACCGATGCGCTGAAAGAAACCATGCCAAAGCGTGTCTATGCGCCTGGCGCGCGCACCTCCTATTCAAACTGGGGTTCGGCGCTGGCGGCGAAAATTGTCGAAGATGTTTCAGGTATGTCCTTTCGCGACTTTCTCGAAGCGGAAATTCTAAAACCCCTCGCCATGACGCACACAACCATTGCGGCGCCGTCGGAAATGACGGAGGCGGAGCGCGCAGAACTGGCCACGGGTTACGACGTTAAGGCGGGCGCCCTGAAACCGGCTGAGTTGATGCAGATCGGACCGTTTGCGCCAGCGGGCGCCATCGCCTCGACATCGGATGATATGGCGCGCTGGATGCTATTTCACCTCGGGCGCGGCGAACAGGACGGTGTCCGGTTGATGAGCGCTGACACCCACGACCTCATGTGGAAACGCGCCTTTGACGATCGTGCGCCCGGCGCCGATCTCGCCCATGGCTTCATGACCAATGTTTATCGCGATGTTGAAACCTTTGGTCATGGCGGCGCCACGACGGCGTTCTACACCTATATGATGCTGGTCCCGGAATACGATCTTGGGGTTTTCGTTTCGCAAAGCACGACGAATGATCGCGGGCTCGTTTCCGATCTCGGCCCGCTGGTGATCGATCATGTGCTGGACCGGCCCGCAACGCCCGCGCAGGATGATCCGGCTTTTGAAGAAAAGGCCGCTTCCTTTGCGGGCAACTATTTCAACAACCGGCGCTCCTTTTCGATGTTTGAAAAACTCTTCGCTTCCAGCGATCGGGCGTCTGTAGCGCCGGCGGAAGGCGGCGGCTTGACGGTCACCAAGGGCGGCAAATCGCATCATTACGCGCCATTGCCCGGCGCGCCTGACACGTTTGAAAACCGCAAAGGAGAGCGCATCACCTTTGGCCGTGACGGAAAAGGCCGAGTCACGCATTTCAGCGACGGGTCGGGCGTTCATTCCTATGACCGGGAAACGATCGCCACAAATGCTGACTATCTTAACCTCGGACTTGGGGCGGCGTTGTTCTTCGCCGCGACGACATTGTTGGGCGCGTGGCGCCGTCAGGGGCGTGACATAGTGCAAAGCCGGGTAGGCGGCCTGATCGGCGTTGGCGCCATGGCTGCGGCGGTTGTGACCTTTATGTTTGTGGGCGCAACGCTTTGGGTGCTGGCGGATTTGTCGAGCCTTGGCGCCGCAGGCTTGCAGGCGTACCCGCCTGCATCGGTTGTGTCGCTGCGCCTCGTCGGGCTTGTTGTCTTTGCTGTCGCCCTGCTGGGAGTTGCGAGTCTTTGGCAGGTATGGCGCGCTTCCGGATGGGGTGTTTTCAGAAAGCTCCATCACACGGCGTTCGTGATGGCGCTTGCCGGGCTGACACTGACGCTCATCTTCTGGAATGTGATCTTCGCCGCGACGGTTTAAAATCCGGGTCTAAAATTCTGGCATCGCCCGACGCAGGCGTCCGTCGGCGCGAACAGGATGAATGCTGGAAGCCAGTCCGGTCTTGGGATCGGTCTCAATGACGACGCCGCAAAGGGTCGCTTCGCCATTGGCGGGGCTGAAGCGCCCGCTATTCATCTTGGTCGTGAAACGGCGTAAAGGCTCAGACTTTTCCATGCCGATGACGCTGTCATAATCGCCGCACATGCCGAGGTCGGTGATATAGCCGGTGCCGCGCGGCAAGATCTGGTCATCCGCAGTCGGAACATGCGTATGGGTTCCCACAACAAGGCTCGCCCGCCCGTCCAGAAAGTGGCCCATGGCCATCTTCTCCGAGGTCGCTTCGGCATGGAAATCGACGATCACAGCATCGATGTCTTTGCCCAGAACCGCGCCCGCAAGCTCGCGATCCACAGCGGCGAAGGGATCGTCGCAAGGGTGCATGCCGATCTGTCCCTGGGCATGGACGACCAGAACGCTGGCGCCGTTTCTTGCTTCGAAGACGCCGCTGCCGCGCCCGGGATTTGACGGCGCGAAATTCACCGGCCGCAGGAGCCGGTCTTCACGGTCGTAAATGTCAATCTCGTCGCGCTGGTCATAGGCGTGATTGCCTGTCGTCAGCGCATCGGCGCCGGCGTCGAGAAACGCCTCGGCGATGTCGCGTGTAACGCCGAAACCGCCCGCCGCGTTCTCTACATTGACGATGATAAAATCAAGGGCGAGTTTTTTTCTGAAACCCGGCAGCCGGTCGAGCAGGCCATTACGCCCGCTTCTGCCTACAACGTCGCCAAAAACCGCAATCCGCAAAATACGCTCCGCACTGGTCCTAACATTTCACCGCTCCGCGTTCGGTGACAATCCAGTCTAGCGGCTGATCTAGGGGGGAGAGGGGGAGCGCGTCAACTTCCTGAGCGCCAAAGGCGTAACCGACAGCCAGCGGCGCGCCGGTTTTGCGCAGTTTTTCAAGGGTCCGGTCATAATAACCGCCGCCATAGCCGAGCCGTCCGCCGTCCCGGGTGAAGGCGAGAAGCGGGATCACGAGAATATCCGGGGTCGCCTCCGGCGCGGTTTCTGCGGGGATCTGTTCGCCATAGGAGCCTGCAATCATGGCGTCGCCGGGGGTGTAGGCGCGAAAGACGAGCGGGGATTTTTTCCGTGCGACGACGGGCAGCGCGACGGTGGCGCCATCCTCAATCAGAGCGGCGACAAGCGGCTCGGTGTCGAGTTCATGACGCATGGGAAAATAGAGCGAGACGACCGGGCTTTCGCCGCGCGGAATCGACTTCATGAAATTTGCGGCCGCATGCACGCCGGCGTCCGGCCGTGCTTTTGACGCGGCGCGCCGCTCCCCTTTCATGCGTTCGCGCAGGACGGTCTTTGGATCGAAAAAAGAGCCAATGGGCGGCAGCATGAAATCCTCCTAACGCCCGGCCAGCAATTGCTCGAGGGGCAGGGCAAAGCCGTATTTCACCGACCGCAGGACAACACTGGTTTCAAACCTGGCGACAAAATTGTCCTCGGTGAACAATCGGTTTGAAAAGGCTTCATAGGCATGTGTGTCCTTTGCGGCGACAAGCAGGCAGAAATCGAAAGCCCCTGAAATGTGAAAACACTGAACGACTTCTTCCGTATCGGCCATCAGCGCCCGGAATGAGCCAATCGTGTTGTGCTTGGTGCGAATGAGCTGGACATTGACGAGGAAGAGCGACACGCCGCCCAGTGCATCGGCTGAGACAATTGCGGCCTCGCGTTCAATCACGCCGCTGGCGCGCATCTGGCGAAGGCGTTTTTGCACGGCGGAGGCGGAAAGGCCCACTTCCTCTGCGATCTCGTCGGCGGTTAAGGCTGCGTCCTGTTGCATCAGGGACAGGATTTGAACATTCGCCTCGTCAAGTTTCGCCATGATCGCAGTGTTGCCCTTTCATCCATGCTGATTTCTCTCAGCTTATCCGGAAAAGAGAGTGTGTGTCTGCTATTCTGACGCTATCTTTCAAGAAGATTTTATATTGTGCGATATATTGCCATGTTATGCGTTTTCTGGCTGAGTGGCGCGGCGTTATCTCTGCGCCGGCCGTCAGTCGTCTAAAAAAACTTTCAGGAAATAAGCGCCGCCCTGGCCGTTGGATTTTTTGTTCGCCCTGGACCCTAAGGTACAGGTGGGCGCCGCGTGAGAAGGGCCACGGCCCTAACCAGAGACAGCTCCCGATCGAATGGATAAGGCCCCGGGGAATGTCATCCTGACGGGCCGGGCAGCTTTCAGAAAATAGGCGCGCGGATAGCGGCCTGCAAGGGGTGTTAGAGGGCGTCGTCAGCCGCGGCTGTTTTTTTGTCCTCATCGCCATTCATCGAGCGCCAGCTTGGATAGAGGAGGCAGCCAAGAAACGAAAAGGACGCCGCCAGAAGCAGCGCCAGCGCGAAAACGCCGCCGCCGGCTTCGCCCAGCCAATTGGCGACGAGGCAGGTGCTGGCGATGATCAGATAGGGATATACGGGCGGGTCCTGCGTCATATAGCGTTTGACGAATAGTCCCATCGACGCAAGCAACAGCGCGAGTGAATAAACATCAAAAATCGAAAACATGGGGGTCCCCCGTCTCATGCATGAAGATCAGCTTAGGCGGAGCTGGTTAAGGTCGACTTAACCTCGACAAAGCCTTAGTTAACGGTTCGTCGCACGAAAGGCGCGGATACTCGCTGGCGCGGACATCGCGTCGCATCTCACAGGCGGCCCGTCGCTTTGGGGGGGCTTTTGCGGCGGTACAGGTTACTGTCGCCAGCGACATCAAGACGGGGTGAAAAAAGATGATCCGGACAATCCTGGCTGCACTGGCTGCAGTGATATCAGCTCCGGTTGCTGCACAGGAAACTGAAGCAACAGGGGCGGCGACTGTCTCGCCGATGGCTGTCACCGAGGCGGGGCTTGAAGGACCTGGCGCTGCGCTCATCCTTGAACGGCTACCCGATGCGCAGTTCATTCTTGTGGGCGAGGATCACGGCTTCGCTGGTTCGCCGCAAATCACGCGGGCGCTCGCCGAGGCCGCGCGCGACGGCGGCGTCCTGCATCATGTTGTTGAGACTGGTCCCTTTACTGCCGACTGGGTGAGCGGCGTCCTGAAGCGCGACGGCGTCGACGGGCTTGCTGCAGCGCTTGAGGGCAGGCCGCTGGCCGTGCCGTTTCTCAATATGCAGGAAGACGCAGATCTCGCCGCATCAATTCTGAAGAATGGCGGCGATCTATGGGGTATTGATCAGGAGTTTATCGGGTCGGCCTTGCTGCATCTTCAAACGCTCCTTGATCGCGCACGGGGCGATACAGCGAAGGCGCGTCTCGCTCAGCTACTATCAAACGAACAAGAAGCGTTCGCGACCGGCAATCAGGGCGCCATGTTCATGTTCATCGTGACGCCAGAAATTTTCGCCGAACTAGAGACCTTTTTTACACGCGATAAGACGTCGTTGGCGTTGATCGAGGCGTTGCGCGAAAGCGCCGATGTCTATCAGGCTTTTGCACGCGGCGAGAACTATATCAGCAATGTGGATCGCGTCGCGCTGATCCGACGCCAGTTTCTTGACGCGTATGGAAGCGCGCGGGGGCGGGCTCCGCGGGCGATCTTTAAAATGGGCGCCAATCATGTGGGGCTGGGCGCCACTTTCCTGAACACGTTCGATATCGGTTCTCTGGTTGAGGGCGTCGCCGCCGCCAACGGGCGCTCCGTCCTGCGCATTGTGATTTATCCGCTCGCGGGCGAAACGACGCAGATCATGCCCTCAGCAGACGGATTTTTCAAAACCGTTGAATATTCCGGCGAGGACGTCTCCGAGTTGCTGGAGCTCGCCGGTCTGACGGCGGAGGATATCCCGCAGCAGGACTGGGCGGTGATCGGGCTTGAACCGCTTCGGCGCAGTCTCGGCCAGAAAAAAATCAACTCGCTTTCACCGGAGTCCAAATTCATGCTGCTTGGCTATGATTTTCTGGTGACAACGCGCGGCGCGAAGGCGGCGACGCCGCTCGCAAACTAACCGGCGTAGAGATAAATTCCGATCTGGGCGGCGCCGTAGCTTCGGCGATCCTCCTCCGTGAAGCCGTCGACAGCGACCGGCGGTTCATCAGCGCCCTGCTCAACAATCACGACAGCGCCGGGTTTCAACCAGCCTCCGGAATGCAGGATCTCCAGCGCCGGAACGCAAAGATTCTTGCCATAGGGCGGATCGAGAAAGGCGAGGGTGAAAGCCGGGCCGACGCCGGCGGGTTTGGACCCGAGATCGGCGGCGGAGCGGCGGTGAATCCGGGTCGATCCGAACAGGGCCAGCGCCTCGATATTATCCCGGATGGCGCCGCGCGCATTCGCGTCCGTTTCGACAAACAAACACCATTCGGCGCCGCGCGACATGGCCTCGAGCCCCAGCGCGCCCGATCCGGCGAACAGGTCGATCACCCGCGCGCCTTCAAACTCCACATCGCTGCGCGAGGTGAGAATATTGAACAGCGCCTCGCGCGTACGCTCCGCCGTGGGACGGGCGACCATGCCTTTGGGGGCGATGATTTTTCTGCCGCTGAATTGTCCGCCGATGATGCGCATGAGAGCCTTTTGGGAAAAGCGCTCTCTTATCAGCAAGTTCGATGCTCCCGCAATCTCCATCAGGCGATTGCCCTCGGACCATTGCCGGATGCGCGGTTTGCAGCCACGATGCAGAAAAAGGGAACCCAATGAAGAATCAAATCGCCACGCTCGCTAGCGTTCTCGCCGCAGTTTCATTCGTTGCAGCTTCGCCGGCGGCGGCCGAAAATGCGCCCGTCGTCTATCACGCATCATTTGATAATGCGGCCCATCACGAAGCGCGGATTACCGCGAGCTTTCGCGACCTAGCTGACGGGCCGTTTGTGTTTCGTATGTCGCGCGCCTCTCCCGGGCGCTATGCGCTGCATGAGTTCGCCAAGAATGTTTATGACGTCAGCGCGGTGGACGGCAGGGGCCGGGCGCTCAAACTTGAACAGCGCGACCCCTATAGCTGGCGCGTTGAAGGCCATGACGGCGCGGTCACTGTTTCCTATACGCTCTATGCTGATCGCGCCGACGGCACCTATAGTCAGATCGATCGCAC
This sequence comes from Alphaproteobacteria bacterium, assembly GCA_030426465.1. Taxonomy (GTDB): domain Bacteria; phylum Pseudomonadota; class Alphaproteobacteria; order Caulobacterales; family Parvularculaceae; genus Hyphococcus. The sequence goes on along the minus strand of JAUHYK010000004.1, from coordinate 70,298 downwards.
CCATGCGCATCTCAACATGCCGGCTACATTCATCTGGGCCGAAGGTCTGGAAGGCCGCGCCATAGAGATTTCTTTCGCCGCGCCCAATGGGCGCTGGAAGGCCGCGACACAATTGCCGTCTGCAGGCGGGCGTTTGCGCTTTACCGCGCCTGATCTTCAATACTTGATGGACTCGCCGACGGAGCTTAGCGATTTTGATTTGCGTTCATGGAAACTCAGCGATGGACAGACCATTCGCCTTGCGGTTCACCATGACGGCAACGCCGAAGATATGGACCGCTATGCGCAGGAGGCGAAAAAGATCGTCGCCGAGCAGATCGACATTTTCGGCGAAGCGCCGAAATTCGATCATGGCGTTTACACTTTTATCGCCGATTACCTGCCGCATGTTTCCGGCGACGGGATGGAGCATCGCAATTCGACGATACTCTCCAGCACGAAGGGACTTTACGAAGCGGACTTTGCGCAGATCAGCACTTTGTCTCATGAGTTCTTTCACGCCTGGAATGTGGAGCGCATGCGCCCGGCGGAACTGGAGCCATTTGATTTCGCGCGCGCCAATCCGACGCCAAGCCTGTGGTTCGCAGAAGGCTTCACCAATTATTACGGCGATGTCGCGCGGGTGCGCAGCGGCGTGACGCCTGTCGATGATTATCTGGATGATCTCGCCAATACACTTACATTCATCATCAATGCGCCGGGGCGCGAAGTGGGTTCGCCGCAGTCGATGTCGCTTGAAGCTGCATTTGTCGATGCGGCGCGCGCCATCGATCCCGATAATCGCGCCAATATGTTCGTCTCCTATTATCCCTATGGAGAAGTGATTGCGCTGGCGCTTGACCTCACCTTGCGGACGCAGTTTGAGGGCGTGACCCTTGACGATTATATGCGCCATCTCTGGAAGCTTCATGGCGTCACGGAAAAACCCTACACCCATGACGATCTGCGCAAGGGCCTTGCCGATGTGACGGGTGACGCTGACTTCGCGGCGGCGTTTTTCGCCTCTTATATCGAAGACGGGGGGCTGCCGGATTTTGCGCCGCTTTTCGCACAGGCGGGATTAAACCTCGAGGCCGACGATCGGGAAAAGGCCAGCCTTGGCAGGGTTTCGTTTGAAGAAAAAGGCGACGCTGTTGTTATTGCGTCTAACACATTGACGGGAACGCCTCTCTATAAGGCGGGGCTCGACCGCGGCGATGATATTTTGAGCGTTGGCCGGTTCACGATTGACAGTAAAGATGACTATGAAAAGGCGATGAAGCGTCATGATCCGGGTGACGAGGTCGCCATCCGCTTCCGGAGCCGCGGTGAAGAGTTCACCGTCAACGCCATTTTCACTGCAGACCAGACTCTCAAGATTACGCCTTATGAAGACGCGGAGATGGAAATCACCGACACGCAAAAGGCGTTCCGAAAAAGCTGGCTGAAAACAGAAATCGACGCTGACAAAGAAGACTAGCGCAGGGCCGACGCCTTCGCGAGTTCCTCGTCGACCTTCACGCCTTCCTCTGCGCGTGGTTTCGACAATCGCGCAAAGAGCATGAATGAAACCGGCGTCAGGAACAGGGTGAAGATGGTGGCGAAGCCAAGGCCGCCGAAAATCACCCAACCAAGAGCGGCGCGCGCTTCGGCGCCGGCGCCCGAACCGAAGATCAGCGGCAGGCTGGCGAGCAGTGTCGACATGGCGGTCATCAGAACGGGCCGGAGGCGGGTCATGGCTGCGGTTTCAATCGCTTCGCGAATGCTGAGGCCCCGGTCGCGCAGCTGGTTGGCGAATTCGACGATCAGAATGCCGTTCTTGGCCATAATCCCGATCAACAACACAAGACCGATCTGGCTGAAATAGTTGATGGAGCCGCCAGTCAAAAGAATTGCGTAGATCGCCGCAGCGAGGCCGAACGGCACGGTCACCATGATGATGATGGAGCTGACGAAACTTTCAAACTGCGCCGCGAGCACGAGGAAGACGATGATCGCGGCGAACCCGAAGACCAAGAGTGTCGTCCGGTTTGAGTCCTGCAAGATCTGCGCTTCGCCGAGAAGCGTGATCGATTGCGCGCCGGTGAGAACGTCAGGGGCGATCCGGCGCAATTCGCGCACCGCGTCGCCAAGGGGCGCGCCTTCCACAAGGCTTGCAGAAACCGGCACCGCGCGGCGGCGCTGTTCTCGCGAAAGGTTTGCGGCCACGGCCTCTTCCTGGATCGACGCGACGGAAGAGAGCGGCACGAAGTCGCCGGTGGCTGTGCGCACATAGAGATTGGCGAGGTCGGTTGGATCGTTTACCGGCTCGCCGCCTGAAGAAACGAGAATATCAATGATATCATCGCCGACAAAAACTTCGGCGGCGCGGAATTCATCCGCCATCGCCTGAATGGTTGTGGTGATGGTGCTTATGGGAACGCCGAGCGAGGTGGCGGCTTCCCGGTCGATGCCGATGGAGACCTGCGGCTGCGAGACCTGAAAATTTAGCCGCGCATCGGTAATCGTGGGCGTTTGCTGGAGCCGCGCCGCGATTTCTTCCGCGGCTGCTGCGGCGCCTTCATAATCATCGCTGACAACAGCGAATTGCAGGCCCTGTCCGCCCCCGCGAATGCCGAGTGAATTGCCAGAGCGAACAAAGACAGTCACGCCAGCGATATCGCCGACAAGCTGACGCACTTCGCGTTCATAATCCTGCTGTGATTTTTTACGCTTGCTCCAATCGGGCAATTTGATCAGCACGAAAGCGCGGTTGCCGCCGCCGACGCCATTGATCGACATCACCGCTTCGACTTCACCGTCATCCACGAGGCCTTGAAGGCGGGTTTCGATTTCGAGCACCTTGCGGTCAAGATACTGGAAGCTTGCGCCCTCCTGGCCTGAGATCAGGGCGAACACCCGGCCGCGATCTTCCGTCGGCGTCAGTTCTTTCGGCGTCATGGAAAAAGCGGTTACGGCGCCTGCTGCGAAAACCAGCGACAAGACCGCCGGAATGATCGGACGTTTGAGACAGGCCCTGATGGCTGGACCATAGACCGCAGTCAGCGGACCCGCCGGTTTTTTCGGCGCCGCCGGATCATCGCTGTCGAGAGTGGCCATTTCTTCACGGAACTCGCGGCCGAGTTTGACAGTGAGCACCGGGCATAAAGTCAACGCAACAATGGAGGACGCCATCACGGCGAAGGCGAGCACGAAACCGAATTCGGAAAACAAAGCGCCCGCCTGTCCCGGCAGGAAAGAGATCGGAATGAACACAGCCACCAGCGTCGCCGTTGTGGCGAGGACGGCGAAAACGATTTCGCGCGTGCCAAGAACGGCTGCCGCGCGTTTGCCGGCGCCCATGCCGCGCCAGCGTTGAATATTCTCAGTCACCACAATGGCGTCATCGACGACAAGGCCGGTCGCCATGACGAGGGCAAGCAGGGTGATGATATTGATGGAGAACCCGGCGAGCCAGAGCGCGGCGATAGTGCCGAGCAGGGAAATCGGAATGGTGACGGCCGGGATGATCGTCGCGCGCAAGGATCTGAGGAACAGAAAAATGACGATGACGACGATGCCGGTTGCGAGCAGGAGGCTTCGGAAAACCTCCCTGATCGCGGCGTTGATGAAAATGGAATCGTCGATGGTGACATTGATGTTCACATTGGTCGGCAAGGACAAGGTGAGATCGTCAATGGCGGCCTGCACATCTTTTGAGACCTGAACAGTGTTGGACTGCGCCTGGCGGACGATGCCAATGCCGATGCCCGGCGCCCCATTGACGCGCGCCGTGCGGGTTTCGTCCTCAAAGCCCCATTCCACTATCGCGACATCGGACAGTCGGGTTTCGTCGTCGAGTCTCAGGGCGCCGACCTGCTCCGGCGTTTCCGCAGAGGATTCCGCGCGGATCAGGAGCTGTTGGGATGAATTGCGTAAACGCCCGCTTGGCGCTGACTGGGCCGCGCCGCGCACAATCCGCGTCACGTCTTCGATGGTGAAGCCGCGCGCGGCGAGGGAGACCGGCATGACGCGCACACGAATGACGCGGTTCTTGACGCCATAAGCGTCCGCCTGCGCGACGCCTTCCACACCTTGCAGCCGGGGGAGGATGACATCGTCAACGAGGTCAGCAAGATCGCCCGGGTCCATGCCGTCGGCGGAAACCGAGATGCGCATGACCGGCGAAGCGTCGGTGTCGGCCTTGATAACTTGCGGTTCTTCTACGTCTTCGGGCAGTTCATCCGTAATCGCTGAAACGGCGTTTTTCACATCCGTCGCCGCGACATTGATATCGACGCTGGAGGAAAACTCGGCGGTGATCCGGCTCTGCGCAAAACTCGAAGAGGATGAGATCGCCTGCACCCCATCGACCTGGGCGACCGCGCCCTCGAGAATTGCGGTCACTTCCGCATCAATCGATTCCGGTGATGCGCCGGGATAGCTGGTGCGGATGGAGACAACCGGCTGGTCCACATCGGGAAGTTCGCGCACTTCGACGCCATTGAGGGCGGCGAGGCCGGCGATCATGATCAGAAGACTGACGACTGTCGCGAGGATTGGCCGTTGAATAAAGATGCCGACAAAGCCGCCAGAAGCGGTTTTGTCCGGACCGGAGGCGGTGGACGGCTTATGGCTCACCGGGCTTATTCGCTTCCGCCTGCCGCGCCCGGGCCGGCGGCATTGGTGGCGCCAGCGCCCGTGGACACAGGGTTCTGCTTTGTCAGGCCGGGCAGGGGAACGCCGCTGCGCACCCTGTCAGCGCCTTCCCAGACGACCACTTCGCCGGGATGAATATCGCCGGAGATCAGCACCACATCATCGGTGCGCTGAAGGATGGAGACATTGACGCGCATCGCAACGCCTTCGGGGCTGCGCTTCCAGACGAAAGGACCTTCGCGGTCCCACTGAATGGCGAGACCGGGGATTGAGACGGCGGGCTCGCCGCGGCTTGTGGTTGAAACGGAGAAGATTGCGCCGGGTAGAAGCGCGTTGTCGTCATTGGTGAAGGTGGCTTCGACTTTGAGCGTGCGTGTCTCGGCGGCGACGCGGCTGTCGATGGCGCTGATGACGCCCTCATGGGGCGCCGAGCCGCCGGAGGCGAGACGGGCTGTAACAGTCTGACCGATTTCAACGGCGCGGGCGGCTTCTTGCGGAATGGCGAATTCGATGATCACCGAGGATGTGTCGTCAAGCGTTGTCACCATATCGCCGGCGCGCAAATAGTCGCCAGCCTCGATTTCAGTGAGGCCGATGACGCCGTCAAAAGGCGCGCGGATGGTGCGCTGCTGTATGGCGAATTGCGCGGCGCGCAGATCCGCCTCGATCGTTTTGTAATTATTGAACGCCGCTTCAGCCTCAAGTTCAGAGGCTGCCTCGGTATTCAAAAGATCCTCATAGCGTTCGGCGTTCTGTTTCGCGATCGGGTATTGTGCTTTTGCACGCTCCAGCGCGATGCGTTGTTGCTCATCATCGAGACGCAAGAGGACGTCGCCTTTGACGACCTTCTTGCCCGGAGCGATATTGACGGCGGTGACAATGCCTGTCGCTTCCGATGTCAGGGCCACGCTTTTCAGCGACCGGCCCTCGCCGATGACGTCAAGGGTTTTACCGACGGCGGCGGCTTGCGCGGCTGCGACGCTGACGGCGGGCGCATAGGCGCCCCGGCCCGGGCCTCCGGCGGCGAACGCCCCGGGCGCGCCGCCCGCGGATGCGCCATCGCCCTCACGCCCCGACAACACGAAGGCGGTGGCGGCGGCGCCGATGACGAGGCCGATCAGTGCGCCGGCGGCCAGTGAACCCGGCAATTTCATCAGTTTCGCTCTCCAGCCCGGGCCAGATGGGCGCCGGGAACGACGATATGCCTAATATAGAGTAACGTACGAAGTCTTACGATCCGTCGCTCGCTACGGAAGATCCGCACTCCGCCGCCGCTTTTCATACTGTGCACGTGCACAAAACACAAAGCAGGAAAGGAAATTTCCATGTCCTCACGCCGATTTGATCACTCGCGCCGCGCCCTTCTCGGCGGGGCCGCAGCCCTTGCAGCGGCCTCCGCCGCCAGATCCCAGCCCGCATCTCCCGCCAGTGAGGCGCCGGACCTTTCCGGCCGGTCGGTGCTGATCACCGGGACGAGTTCGGGCTTCGGACGGCTGACGGCGCTGCATCTGGCGCGCCTTGGCGCAACCGTGATCGCCTCCATGCGCAATTACGATGGCGGCAAGCGGCCAGAGGCGCAAGAGCTCGCCGGCCTCGCCAGGGACGAAAAGCTTAAGCTGCATGTCGTTGAGATCGACGTTCTGGACGAGGAGCTGATCGCGTCGGGCGTCGCCCGCGCCGAGGAGATCGCCGGCGGCCCTCTTGATGTTCTGGTGAACAACGCCGGGATCGGTCTCAGCGGGCCGGTGGAGCTCGCGGATATGGAGGCGACGCGCCTGATTTTTGAGACCAATTTGTTCGGCTATCTGCGTATGGCGCGCGCCGTTCTGCCTGGGATGCGCGGCAGGGGCGAGGGGCAGGTGTTCAATGTCTCCTCCCAGCTTGGGCGGATTTTGATCCCCGGTCTTGGCATGTATTGCGCGACGAAATTCGGGGTTGAAGCCATGTTTGAAACCATGGCCTATGAACTGGCGCCGTTCGGCGTTGAAGTGACGATCATTCAGCCCGGCGGTTATCCGACGAAAATTTGGGAGAATGGAAGCCGTTACACGGATGCGCTTTTTGAACGCGCCGATGACGATCGTCTCAAAGCCTATGACGCCCATGTCCAGATGGCGCGCGGAATTCTCAACGGAGAATATTCAACGGATGCTAACGACGTGCCGCGCGCGATCGCGGAGATTATGGCGATGCCCGCTGGAACGCGGTCTCTGCGCCGGCCGGTGCATCCGAATACCGCCGCAACCGATGCGGCGAATGCGGCCATGGCGCAAATTCAGGCGCAGATGCTTGGCGGCGGCGCCTATAAAAGCTGGCATGATGCGGTGACGGACTAGGCTCGCCATCAGCAAAAGTGGACGCCGGTCATTCCGGTTCGATCACGCGGCAATCAAGACTTTAAGATAAGGGCTTCTTGGAAGCTCTTATCTAGAAACCGCAAGAAACGGGTGGTGCGCCGTCCCGCCGCGACTAGTTTCGCGCCGCAAAAGCCAGGGAGCGCGCGATGATTACCTGTTTCATCAAATACGAAATCGACCCGTTCAAGAAAGACGCATTCGAAACCTACGCCCGCAATTGGGGGCAGGCGATCCCGCGCTGCGGGGCCGACCTCATCGGTTATTTCGCCCCTCATGAAGGGTCAGCGACAACTGCTTATGGCGTCTATACGTTGCCCTCGCTTGCGGCGTATGAAGATTACAAGGCGCGACTTGCGGCGGACCCGTTGGGCAAGGAGAATTACGAGTTCGCCAAAGCTGAGCGGTTCATCACGCGCGAAGACCGCATTTTCTTGAAGCTTGCTTCCGCGCCGCACGGTTCTTTGAAAACATTCTGATCGGATGAAGGACATGAGCATCAACGAAAAAGCCGGGGCCTTTCGCGCTCTGCACAAAGCCGGAAAGCCTTTTGTCATTCCAAATCCCTGGGATATTGGCTCAGCGCGGATGCTCGAAGGGTTGGGCTTTAAAGCATTGGCGACGACCTCGTCGGGTTTTGCGATGACGCTGGGACGCAAGGATTATGGCGTCACGCGCGAGGAAGCGCTGACCCATGGCGCCGCCATCGCCGATGCGGTGGAAACCCCCGTGAACGCCGACCTTGAAAACGGTTTTGGCTTGGCGCCGGAAGACGCCGCACAAACAATTGCGCTCGCTTGCGGGACGGCGCTTGCGGGCGGGTCGATTGAAGATTCAACCGGTGAGTCTCGAAGCCCGGTAATCGACGATGATGCGCTGGCCGCCGCGCGCATAGAGGCGGCGGTGGAGGCCGCTAAAAAAAGCGGCCGCGATTTTGTGCTGACCGCGCGCGCCGAGGCGTTTCTTTATGGCGTTGGCGAACTCGACAAAGTGATTGCGCGGCTCAACGCCTTCGCCGATGCCGGGGCGGACGTACTTTATGCGCCGGGCCTTCCTGACATGGACGCGGTGCGCGCCGTTTGCAAAGGCGTTTCGAAACCGGTGAACATCCTTATTCTCGGCGCGCTTGCGAGCCATAGGGTTGAGGAGTTTGCCGAGGCGGGCGCCGCGCGGCTTTCCATTGGCGGTGGTCTCGCCTGGAACGCCTATGGCGCCCTCGGCGCCGCAACAGAAATGCTCACTGAGGGCCGTTTCGATATGCTTTCCGCCAACCGCGAAGGCGCAAAGAAAATCGCGCCGTTCCTGAAAGCGTGACTTTCCCGCAACCGTGAACGCCGAGTCGCTGCGGCCCCCTTTCGTAACGGGGGCAGACCGGCTAAGGACGCCGTCCCTCCAGTGATGGAGGACGGAGAGAGTATTCGTGACGACAACAGTTTCCATGACGCCGGGCGCCGAAAGGGGTCCCTGGCGGCGCGAATTTTTCGCGCTCATGGCCATCGGCTTGCCGATGGGCCTGACCCAGCTCGTCCAGTTTTCCATCAACACTGTCGACATCTTGATGATCGGGCGGCTTGGGCCTGAACCACTGGCCGCCGCGGCGCTTGGCATTGTCATGTTTTATGTGCTGTTCGTCGCTGGCATGGGGCCGGCCATGGCCGTGTCGCCCATGGTTTCCCAGGCGCTGGGCGCTGACGAAAACGATACGCGCGATGTGCGCCGGTCGGTGCGAATGGGGCTCTGGCTGGTCGGTATCTGTGCGCCGATCGCGTCGCTGATCTATTTTTTCACCGAAGAGTTTGCGCTGATGACCGGCCAGCCGCCGCAAATCGCGGCGCTCGCCGAACCCTATGTGCTGGCGCTAACGCCGGGCTTGCCGTTTGCGCTTGGCGTCATTGTCTTGCGGAATTTTCTCGCCGCGATAGAGCGCGCGCGGGCGCCGCTATACGTCATTATGCTGACGACCTTGATCAATGCGTTTTTGAACTATCTGCTTATCTACGGCAATTGGGGTTTTCCCCGGCTGGAGCTTGTGGGCGCCGGGATCGCATCTTCGATTTCCCATGCTTTCGGATTCTTCATGCTTGTCGCCTATATCGGCTGGGAGAAACGTGCGAAGACGTTCGAACTCTTCCACAATTTTTTCAATCACGACTGGCCGCGTTTCGCGGAAGTGGCGCGGCTCGGCTGGCCGATCTCGATCACTATCGGTTTCGAGGCGATGCTGTTCAACGCCGCCGTTTTCCTGATGGGCCGGATCGGCGTCAATGAAATGGCCGCCTATCAGGTTGCGCTGAACGTCGCCGCCATCGCCTTCATGATGCCGCTGGGACTTTCCATGGCGGGCTGCGTGCGCGTGGGATTGATGCAAGGGGCCAGGAACAGGCCGGGCGTGCGCCGCGCCGCCGCCATGGCGGTTTCCTGCAGCGTCGGGGCCATCATGATTGTCGCCATTCCGGTGATGATCTGGCCGATGACCATTGCAGGATACTACCTTGAACCGGGCGACCCCAATAATGGCGCTGTTCTGGCGCTGGTTGCGTCTTTCCTGCCTATTGCTGCGGCGTTCGCACTGTTTGACGCTATCCAGGTCGCGGCGGGCCAGGCGTTGCGCGGCCTGAAAGATGTCCGTGTGCCAATGATTCTCACCGGGATCAGCTATTGGGTGATCGGTTTTCCGGTTGCAGCCTATCTCGGTCTTTCAACACCGCTCGCCGCCGTCGGCGTGTGGTGGGGCCTGCTGGCGTCGCTCGCCGCCGCCGCAATTTTGCTGGGCGGACGATTATGGCTGATCACCCGCGATTAAAGCCGGATCACATATTCCTTGCGCGTGGTTTCGATCACTTCCCAAGCGCCTTTAAAATCTGGCCGGATGATGAAACTGTCTCCGGCCGTGACGCGCCGCGCTTCGCCGCCATCTTCGGTGATCACCGAAACGCCGGAGAGGATGCGGCAATATTCCCATTCATCATATTGAATGCGCCACTTGCCCGGCGTCGATTCCCAGACGCCGGCGTAAAGCCCGCCAGCCTGTTCCTCCACATTCCAGGTGTTGAATTTCGGATCGCCGGAGATGATGCGCTCCGGCGGCGGGGCGCCTTCTTCGATTGCGACGCCAGAAAGATCGAGCGGAAGAAAACGGTCTGTCATGATCAAAATGGCGCCCCGGTGGCGTCGCAGAGGAATTTCATCATCGGCCTGGCGTCGCTGAAAGCGGCGGCGACATCATCCACAAATCCGGGTTTTTTCGCCGACGCCGCCTTTCCGGGCGCCATTGCGAAAAAGCTTTTGCGTTTCAAATCTTCAATCATCGGATGATCGCCGTCAAAGCCGCGCGGCGGGCGAGTGAGCATATCGCCGCGCAATTCGCCAAAGCGTTTTGTGAAAGCGGCGCCAGTGGTTGCTTTTGTCCATGCAGAGGATTTGTCCCGGATCGCTTCGCGGATCGCGAGCAAAGACGGGGAAGGCGGCGTCCAGACGCCGCCGCCATAAAAAATCTCATCCGGCGCGAGATGAACGTAAAATCCCGGCGCATGGGCGTCCTTGCCGAGCGCATGCCGGAATTGCACCGCGCCATGGGTTTTATAGGGGGACTTGTCTTTTGAGAAGCGCGTGTCCTTGTAGATGCGAAACACCGAACCGCCATTCAGGCGCGGGTCGGCGACAATATGTTTTGAAATCTTTTTCAGTTTCGGCGCCATCGCTTCGACGAAGGCCGCAAGCGGCTCCTGCACGCTTTCCCGGAAGCGTGGCTTGTGATCATTGAACCATTCGCGGTTGTTGTTCTCGCGAAGTTCCTTGAAAAACTTGAAATAGTCGTTCGGCAGGCCAGTGAATACACTCATGTGGCGTCTCCGGTATGAGGCTAGGCGAGGATTTGGCTGGCCCGCCGATCGGCGGCGATTTTCGATTCCTTCAGGCCAAGGCCGGTATGTTCACGGATGACCTTGATCGCCTCGATTTTCTTCTTGTCCATTAATAGACGATCCACATCGGACTGAATCGACGGAGAGAGGGAGGCAAGCGCATCCGCCGCCCTCGTTTCTTCCGCTATGCGCCGCGCCTCGCGCGCTTCCGGCGCCTCGCCGCTCTTGGACATGCGGCCCACGGTGAACGCGACATAAGCGATGAAGGCGATGAGGAGCCATTGCTCCATCGAAAAGTCGAACATGGCGGGCAAGCTCCGTTTGCGTCAGCACGGAGGCTAACCTGCTTTCTCCGGTCTGGAAACGCATGCGGGCGTCAGGCGCCGGGTTTGCGTCTTTCAATTTTTGAGTAGTGCTTTTTCAGCAGCTCCGCATTGCGGAGGTTGGCCTTGAAGGCGAAGTCGAAGAGATCGCCGAGGATCGGCACAGCGCCGAGAATTGTATCGGCGAGCATATTATAGATCATGCGCAGAACGAGACCGGGGCCCGCGCCCGCACGCCGCGCCTCCCAGATCAGATAGACCGACATCAGTCCTGCGACCGCGTCGCCGATCCCGGGGATCAGGCCAAGAATACTGTCCCAGCCAAAGCGATAGCCGAGGCCGGGAATGCGGTATTTGGTGTCGAGAAAATCCGCCAGCCATTCGACCCGCGCCTTAGCCGCCTCATGGGGCGGGACGATACGCTCAATTTCCGCCGCTCGAATGGCGGCTGTATCCATGCTGCGGTGATGGCTCATGGGGTCCTAACACCGGACGCGCTGGAGCGTTCCCGCTGTGGGCTTCAGGTGAGCAAAAGCGCCAGAACATTGCGCGCCGCGATGATGATCAAAACCACGCTTGCCGCCGCAAAAACTATGAAGCGCGGCATGACCTTCCTCATCACAATTTGGATCAGTGAGTGGACGATGCGCAACGCCACATAAACCCAGGCAAGCATGATGTTGAGCCCGTCCCCAACGCCCACCAGAAAAGAATAGGTCGCGAGCGCGTAAAAAATTGTCGGCTGTTCATGCAGGTGGTTGTAATTGTCGGCTATGACGCGGGCTTCTATCGGCAGTGAATTGAGCGAACCGGGATGGATGGCGTCGTCGGGGTTGATCTTGGCTTTTTGCATCGCTGGAATGCGCAGCGCATACATCCAGCACCAGACAATCAGGGTCCAGACGATAAGGGCGAGAACGGGCGTGAGCATGGTCATGAATGGGCCTCCCTTTTGCGTTCGAACCTATCATGCGTGGCCCGATGTGAAATCGGATTTTGCAAGGCGCGATTCAGGGTCGGGGAATCTGGCGCGTCTGTGCGACGGGCTTGGTCAGCAGCATCACACCCGTGACCGTAAGGACAAGCGCCAACGCCTGCGGCCAGCCGAATGGCTCATGCAGGATCAAGGCGGCCGCGAGGGCGGTGGAGGCGGGCCCGATACCGCCGGTTGCGCTGGTCAGACCGGGGCCGATCCGGGCGATCGCCTCGGCGATCATCAGGCCCGGCGCCACCGTGCAAAAAATGGCGAGGAAGATACCGATCATCAAAATTTCCGGCGATAGCGGCGCCGTTTCAAAGGCTGAAATGGCAACGCTGTGAATGAGGATCGGAACCGCGGCGGCGCTCATGGCGATGCTGATGAAAAGCGGTGAACCAAGTTTTGTAATCGCGGGCTTGCTGGCTGTGACATAGAAAGCAAAGAGGACTGCGGCGGTGAAAACCAGTCCCGCACCGAGCGCCGCGTTCGGTCCGGCGTCTTTGAATTCATTCAACGCCAGCAGCGCAACACCGCCATAGGATAGAAGCAGCGCCAGCCCGTGACGCCAGGTGATGCGATCGCCATAAGCAATCCACGCAAACAGCGCGACAACGGTCGGGTAGAGAAACAGGATCAGGCGTTCGAGCTGCGCTGAAATATATTTGAGGCCAGTGAAATCGAGCCAGGTGCAGATATAGTAACTCAGAACGCCGAGCGCCGCGGCGGTCCCGATCAGGCGGGGCGTCGGTGTCACCTCCCTGCGTTTCGCCGCGCGCCAGCCAATCCAAAGAAAAAACGGCAAGGCGATGCCCATGCGCAGGGACATCATCTGTTCCACATTTGCGCCTTGGGTAAAGGCGATCTTCATGGCGACGCCCTTGAGGGAAAACAGCGTCGCGCCCGCCGCGGCGAGCGCCAGGCCGGATGTATGTCGGAAAGAGGGCTGCACAAAACGCCTTGAACTTGCTGGGACGTCGTCTAGTTCAGTTTCGCCGGCAATGGTAGGGCGGCGCGGCGCTCTCGCATGCGATCACGCCGCCCGCAAAACTTAGTCCGAAGCGTTCTCGCTGGCGCAGGCGGCAGGCGCATTGACCATGAACATGCCCGCATTCATCGATCCTTCGACGCCGAGTTCACTGCGGAGTTTCTCTGTGGTTTCCATATCGCCGGTGATGCTGGCATAGGCGAATTTGCGTTCTATCGCCGTCAGGTCTGTTTCGGCTTTCTCGCCGATACATTTGCAAATCTCTTCGGGAACATTGAGTTCCTCGCCGCAGGCTTCCGCGAATTGCGCGCCAGTGGGGCCGTCGTCTTTTTTGGCGTTGTCGCCGCCGCCACAGGCGCTGAGCGCTAATGCGCCGAGCGACGCGAAAAACAGGTGTTTCATTTATCTCTCCTCAGGATTTCCGCTTGTCTTATGTCCCCGGCCCACCAGTGGGCGCAACGCGTCACACCACATTCGAATGTTTTTTGAACTCGATCCGTGAAATCGCCCGGCAATGGACTTCGTCGGGTCCGTCGGCGAGGCGCAGGGTGCGGATTCCGGAATAAACTTTTGCGAGGCCGAAATCGGTGGTGACGCCGGCGCCGCCATGGGCCTGGATGGCGTCATCGATAACTTTCAGCGCAACGCGCGGCGCGGCGACCTTGATCATGGCGATTTCCTGTTGCGCGGCCTTGTTGCCCACCGTGTCCATCATCCACGCGGCTTTGAGCGTCAGAAGCCGCGCCATCTCGATGTCGATGCGCGCTTCGGCGACGCGCTGCTCCCAGATTGAATGTTTGTAGATCGGCTTGCCGAAGGCTTCGCGGGTCAACAGCCGCTTCACCATTTTCTCAAGCGCGACTTCCGCCGCGCCGATGGTGCGCATGCAGTGATGGATGCGGCCCGGCCCAAGGCGGCCTTGGGCAATCTCAAAGCCGCGTCCTTCGCCGAGGATCAGGTTTTCTTTTGGCACGCGCACATTGTCTAGCTCCACTTCCATATGTCCGTGGGGCGCATCGTCATATCCGAAAACCGGAAGGTGGCGCAGAATTTTCACGCCCGGCGCGTCGGCGGGCACGAGGATCTGCGATTGCTGTTTATGGCGTTCGGCATTCTTGTCGGTCTTGCCCATGACGATGAAGATTTTACAGCGCGGATCGCCGGCCCCTGACGACCACCATTTGCGGCCATTGATGACATAATCGTCGCCGTCGGCAGTGATCTCGGTTTCGATATTGGTGGCGTCGGAAGACGCGACGCGCGGCTCGGTCATCAAAAATGCGGAGCGGATTTTCCCGTCGAGAAGCGGCGTCAGCCACTGCTCCTGCTGCGCGGGGCTCCCGTATTTCATCAGCACTTCCATATTGCCGGTGTCTGGCGCGGCGCAGTTGAACACCTCCGGCGCGATGTGGCAGCGGCCGGTCATTTCCGCGATCGGCGCATAGTCTGCGTTGGAAAGGCCGGGACCGAATTTGGGGTCCGGGTGGAACATATTCCACAGGCCTTCGGCTTTGGCTTTCTCCTTCAGTTCCTCGATGATCGGCGGGACTTTCCAGCGGCCGTCGCCGGGGCCAAATTCCGTATGCTGACGTTCATAGATTTCATCGCCTTCATAGACATATTTATCCATGAAGTCGGAAACACGCTTGAGATAATCCTTGGCACGCGGGGAATAGGCGAAATCCATGACGTCGGGTCCTTTTCTGTGCTTTTGTTTGGCGGCATGATAGCGCCCGCGCCGCGGAGGGAAAGCGGCAAACGCAGTTACTTGAAAAGTCGGTCCAGGGAGAATTTTCCGCCGCCCATCGCCGCGAAATGTAGATTGACGGCGATGAGAATAAGGGCTGGAAACTGCGCCCGGAAATCATCGGCGAGATGGACCATCAAAAAGCCGACGATGAAATTGAACGCCATGATTATTCCGGCCCAGCGCGTGAAAAACCCTGCAATAAGGAGTGCGCCGCAGCCGAACTGGAACCAGACTGACAGCGGCGCCATGATTTCCGGCGCTGGAACTTTGAAATGGGTGAGGAATTGTACGAACTCAGTCATGCGCGCCGGGTCGGCAATGTTGTCCCAGACGCCCCAGACGAGGAATGAACCCGTCAAAACCCGGGTGATCAGCAGGGTCAGATCCTGAAACCCTGTGAATGGCTCAAGAAAAAGAAGTTTTTTCATAATGTCCTCCCGTCGGATGGGAGTTTACCGCCTGGCGCGAAAAAAGTCTTTGAGGAGGGCGCCGGCTTCATCGGCGAATGGCCCTGCCACCACTTCCGGGCGCCAGTGACAGGTGGGTTGTTCAAAGTATTTGGGCCCATGCCAGACGGCGCCGCCCTTGGGGTCGGAGGCGGCGATGACGAGGCGTTTGATGCGGGCGATGGAGATGGCGCCTGCGCACATGGCGCAGGGCTCAAGCGTCACATAGAGCGTCGAGTCCGTAAGCCGGTAATTGCTGAGCATTTCGGCGGCGGCGCGAAGCGCGCGAATTTCAGCATGTCCCGTGGGATCATGGGTGGCGATGGGGGCGTTCCCTGCGGCGGCGAGGATATCGCCCTCAGCGCTTACAAGGACCGCACCGATAGGCGCTTCGCCCGCCTCGGCGGCCTTGCGCGCCTCGTCCAGCGCGCGGCCCATCAACGTCTCATCCGTCTCCATGGCCCGCCTTGTAGCGGGCGGCATGCGGCTGCGCCAGTTTCGCCTTTTTCCTTTTCACGGATAATGTGCTACCGGCGCGCCTCGTTTGTGAAAGACCGCTCCATGGCCGACCTCAAAGACACTGATGGCGAACGCATTGCGAAGTTTCTCGCCCGCGCCGGCGTCGCCTCGCGCCGGGACGCTGAAAAGCTGATCGAGCAGGGCATTGTCACGGTCGACGGCAAGACCCTGACGACGCCCGCCTTCAAGGTGACGCCGGAAATGGACATTCGTGTCGACGGAACCCGTGTCGGCAAGCCGGAAAAGACCCGGCTCTGGCGCTATCACAAGCCCGACGGTCTGGTGACGACCCATAAGGACCCCCAAGGCCGCCCGACGGTGTTCGATGGGGTCGCCGGGCGTTTGCCGCGGGTGATTTCCGTGGGGAGGCTCGATCTCACGACCGAGGGGCTTTTGCTGCTGACCAATTCCGGCGCGCTCGCCAGAAGGCTGGAGCTGCCGTCGACGGGCTGGGCGCGGCGCTATCGTGTGCGCGCCCATGGCCGCGTGACGCAGAACAAGCTGGACAATCTGAAAGACGGCGTCGAGATCGATGGCGTTCAATATGGGCCCGTGCGCGCGACGCTGGATCAGGTGCAGGGCGGCAATGTCTGGATCACGCTGTCGATCAATGAAGGCAAGAACCGCGAAGTCAGAAATCTGATGCGCCATCTCGATCTTCAGGTGAACCGGCTGATCCGCGTCGCCTATGGGCCGTTTCAACTGGGCAAGCTCGGCAAGGACGAGATCGAAGAGATTCCCGGCAAACAGCTGAAAGAACAGTTGGGCAAGACGATTTGCGATGAGGTCGGGCTCTAACCTTTCGACGCGGGCGTCGCGCGAGGCTTGACACATCATCGTCCCGGCAGGTTAATTTTCAAATCGTGTTTGGTGCAGGGGCGTTGGTGGGTTGCCGGCGTAGGCGGGGAAATACATGTTTGATGACAGGAAGCTGACGACGCTTCAAAGCTATCAATGCTTTGAACCGGTCGAACATCTTGATTTTGGTGCGGAAACGAAAGCCTCCTATCTCGATCCCACCGGCGGAGTGTGGTCTATCCCCACGGCGATGGCGGCGCTGTTCGACGGCGTCAGAAAGCTCGATCAGCACGGCAAGAGACTGCGCCGCATCAACACGCAAATCGCCAATGACATTCAGCATAAGGGTGAGTTCGCCTCTGTGATGGGGCACAAGATCACCATGTGGATGAAGATGTCGAGCGCAGCGGGCGCTTCCTGGGACGACATTCTGCAATTGCTCAAAGAGATTTATGTTGAATATGACGCCAATGGCGAGGCTCGCTCCTTCGAAGACTGGGAATCCTGCCGCGAGCAATTTTACGAAACGCTGTCGAAACGCGACAAACAAAAAGGCGACAAGGTCACGCAGTTTTACCGGCGTGTGCGCGTCTCCCTGAACAAGACCGACAATGAACTTGCCGACTCGGTGAAGTTTCTGGCGGCCGCTATTCAGGCCGCGAAAAATCCGAATCTGACGCAAGAACGCCGGGAAGCGGAGTTCGGGCGCTTCGCAGGCCTGCATATCAAGGCGCTGATCCGCTCGCTGGAGCATTTCGGAGATATGTTGAAGGGCGCCGAAACGGCGTTGCGCGCATTTGACTGAGATCATCAACCTCAACCGCTTTCGTAAAAAGAAAGCCCGCATGGAAGCCGAAAAACGCAGCGAGGAAAACCGCGCGAAATTTGGGCGCACAAAAGCGGACAAGAAAGGCGCCAAGGTCATAGATGACCTCGAAAAGCGCCGTCTCGACGGCCATGAAATAAAACCGGAGACGCCGCCCGAATAAACCGGAGGGCGAAACTATCTCGTGTCAGGGCTGTTTCCATGAGATGGCCAAAACACCTGAAACAGACAGCGTCACATCCGATCAGCCTGCTTTTTTGCGGTTATCGCCGCGTCATTGGCGGCGTCTGCCGGGCCGTATCTTTGCGCAGATTAACAATGACCGCATCGGCCTGACGGCGGCGGGGATTGCGTTTTACGCCATTCTGGCGATTTTTCCGGGCATCGCCGCAGTAGTGTCTTTGTGGGGGCTGGTGGCGGACCCGATCACCATCTCGCAGCAGATCGCCAGCTTCGCCCCCATCCTTCCCAGCGATGTCGTGCTTGCCTTGCGCGCGCAGGCGATCGAAGTGGCGAGCAGCGATCAGGGCTCCATCGGCCTCGCACTCGTGATCAGTCTTCTGGTTTCAATCTTCAGCGCGTCGCGCGCGATCAAGGCGATCATGCAAGCGCTCAACATTGTCTATAATGAAAAAGAAACGCGCGGCTTTTTTCTGTTCAACGCCCAAGCCTACGCCATGACCTTCGCCGTTATGGTGGGGTTTGCAACAGCGCTCGCCGCCGTTGCGGTCGTTCCGGTGCTTTTCAGATTTGCGGGAATTGATTCAGTTCTTGGCCCCGTGATCGGCTTTATCCGTTGGCCGATTTTATTCGCCGGCGCGTGGGTCGGGATCGCGGCGCTCTACAAATTTGCACCGTCGCGCAGGACAACAGTGTGGAAGTGGATGAGCCCCGGCGCCGGCGCCGCCGTGATTTTGTGGCTGATCGCGTCGATCCTGTTTTCTGTCTATGTCCAGAATTTCGCAAATTACAACGAGACCTACGGCTCTATCGGCGCCGTGGTCGTCTTGCTCATGTGGTTCTGGGTGTCGGCTTTTGTTTTTCTGGTGGGCGCCGAAATCGATTCAGAGATAGAGCAGCAGGCTCATCTCCGGCCAAAAAGAACGGCGCCCGTTGAGGGGGCGCCGCCGCAACATTGATCGGGGTTTGACTAGAGCGCTTCAGCCGCTTCCGTTGTCGCCTGTTTGGCGTCGCGGTCCATGCGTTTCATGGCTTTTTGCAGCTTTTCAAAGGCGCGCACTTCAATCTGGCGCACGCGTTCGCGCGACACGCCATATTCCTGGGACAATTCCTCCAGCGTCGACGGATTATCCTTCAGGCGCCGTTCGGTCAGAATGTGCTGCTCACGCTCGTTCAACGTCGCGAGCGCCGTTTCGAGCAGCCCCATGCGCATATCGTACTCGTCTTCATTGGCGAGTTTGGCTTCAGGATTGACGGCGTTTTCGTCCACCAGCCAGTCCTGCCATTCGCCGCCGCCTTCGGCGTCCTTGCCCATGGGGGCATTGAGCGAGGCTTCGCCGCCCGACATGCGCCGGTTCATGGAAATGACGTCGTCAGTGGTGACGCCGAGTTTCGTGGCGATGTGCTCCACCTGTTCAGGATGCAGATCGCCGTCATCGACCGCTTCGATCTGGCCTTTGATTTTGCGCAGATTGAAGAACAGTTTTTTCTGCGCCGCGGTGGTGCCGATTTTCACCAGGCTCCAGGAGCGCAGCACATATTCCTGAATGGAGGCGCGGATCCACCACATGGCGTAGGTCGCCAGGCGGAACCCTTTTTCCGGATCGAATTTCTTCACGGCCTGCATCAGGCCGACATTGCCTTCGGAAATGACCTCACCGATCGGCAGGCCATAGCCGCGATAGCCCATGGCGATTTTCGCCACCAGACGTAAATGCGAAGTGATCAGCTTTTGCGCCGCATCCGGGTCTTCATGCTCGGCGAAACGTTTCGCGAGCATATATTCCTCATCCTTTTCCAGCATGGGAAATTTGCGGATCTCGGCGAGGTAGCGCGAAAGACTGCCCTCCGGCGTCAGGGCGGAACCAGTTGTTGTCAGTGCGTTGCTCATCAGCGCGGGTCTCTCCTGTTAGCGCCAGCTGGACGGCCAAAGGCCGGACTGGCGCATATTCTAACACGGGCGCGACTCTAAATGTTCGGTTGGATTGCCCCATGGATGGAGCGCCTCTTATCGGGCGCTTGCCATATCCATATGGGAAGGGCGCCAAAGGAAACCAAGAGGGCGACCAAGGTGTTGTTTTTGCTCTGTTTTGCTCCAATAGAGGCGATTCGCCGATCTTTCCGCATTATCGCTCAGGGCGCCTGATACAGCCAGTCAAATGGCGCTCCCGGGCGTCAACAAAAGCGTGAAGAGCGCAATCAGTGCGTTGTGGTGGCGATGCGCCTTGCTTGTGGCCAGCCAATCCGTGCTTCATGTTTGTTCCAACAGCGCCGCCGCGCTGAGGGGCTAGGGGAGCGCTATGCTCACTGTCGGTCAAGGGCGTCGCTGTGGATTTCATCGCTCTTTCATACAGACCAGAGGCCCGCACTCAATGCGGACGATTTCCAGTTCTAGGGAACCGTCTTCCGTCGAAAAACTGGTTAACAAGCGTCTTCTGACGCGACAATGCGCCGGCATCATCAAAGTTGATGATGCGGGTTTTGTATGCGCCGCTTACGACACTCACGTTGTGTATCTGTGTGAGGGTAAAATGTTCCAGAAATCAATTGCAGCGGCAGCCGCGCTCGCAGCCATCATGTCCGGCGCAAATGCGACGGTCGTGACCTATAGCGATCAGGCGGCCTTTGAAGCGGCGGCGCCGGAAGGCGTCACCATCATCGACACGTCGGAAAGCATCGGCAAGACCACCGGTGAGTTGTCCGCGGAAACGCCGGGCGCCGAATTTTTCGGGCCGTCGTCCTATGTGCGAAGCGACGGCGCGTTGCTGAACGGTCAATATTTCCTGGGCGCGGCGACGCCGTCGCTCGGTTTGAACTTCGCGGACGGCGTCAACGCTGTCGGCGTCAGCACGCATAATATCGCCGATGGCGGACGCATTCTCGCCTATAGCGGTCTCAATGGTACGGGGACATTGCTTGGCGAAGCCGATTTCGGCGGATCTTCGATTTTCGGCGGTCTTCGCTCGACCGATCTCATCATGTCCGTCTTGTTCACTTGCGAGTTCAATTATGACCTCGCCTGCGGGTTGAACGACCCGGTGTTCAGCGTCTCCGCCGGAGTCTCGCCGTCAGAAGTGCCGCTGCCAGCGGCGGCATGGCTCTTTATGGCCGGCGCAGGTTTTCTCGGAGCTGTGAGACGGCGCGGCAAGGCTTGACCGAAAGCCGGCGGTGAGGCGGGGTTAAAGCGCCCTCAGCGCCGCCAGCAAGGTCTGGAAATCCTCCGGCGCCGGCGCCTCAAAACGCATGGTTTCGCCAGTGATGGGGTGCGCGAAGCCGAGCACCTTGGCGTGGAGCGCCTGGCGCCTGAAATTGCGGATCGTCTCGATAGCGTGGTCCGCCGCCGGTTCGCCGGGTTTGAGGCCCGACAGGCCCGGTCCGCGGCCATAGACCTGGTCGCCGATCAGCGGACAATTGATAGAGGCGAGGTGAACGCGGATCTGGTGGGTGCGGCCCGTCTCCAGCGTGCATTCGATCAGCGAGGCGAGGGCGTCGCCTTTCAGCTTGGCGCGGGCGCGGCCGAACGCCTCGATCACCTTGTAATGGGTCACGGCGTGCCGGGCGCCGTGTTTGGGAATGTGGGCGTCCTGTTCCTCATCATATTCCCAGGCGTCGACGACCGCCATTTTCGTCCGGTCACGGACATTTCGCCCGAGCGGCGCGTCAACGGTTCCAACCCCGGGGCGCGGCGCTCCAACGGCGATCGCTTCATAGACGCGGTCAATGTCATGGGCGGAAAAGGCGGCGGACAGGCCCTGATGGGCTGCGTCATGTTTGGCGACCACGAGAAGGCCCGAGGTTTCCTTGTCGATGCGGTGGACAATGCCGGGCCGTCGCGCGCCGCCAATGCCGGAAAGCGTCTCGCCGCAATGATGGATCAGCGCATTGACGAGCGTGCCGGACCAAGCGCCCGGGGCCGGATGAACCACAAGGCCCGCCGGCTTGTTAACGACGATCAGGTCGTCATCTTCGTAAATCACATCAAGAGGGATCGCTTCGGGCAGCGGCGCAGGGTCCTCAAGGGGCGGCGGGACCAGCCGGTATTCCTCGCCTTCGCGCAGTTTCCATGACGGGCTGGTGAACGCCTTGCCGCCGCGGGTCAGGGCGCCGCTTTCGATCAGCGTTTTCAGCCGGGTGCGCGTCAACCCGGTGATTTTCTCCGCAAGCCATTTGTCAAGGCGCGCGCCAGCGGCCTCTTCATCCACAAGAAGGGTGTAGGCGCCTGTGTCATCAGGCTCCCCTTCTGACTTGAGGGTTTCGTCATCAACGGTCATAGAGGGGGCGGTTTAGCGGGCAATCACCGCATCCGCCAGCCCCAGCCCTTCAGGAGCGACGATCCCTATGAGCGAGACACAAAGCGAGCACCCGCAAGCAGAGACGCCGCCGGCGCCCAATTCGGGGCTGGGCGGGCTTGCTCATTCCATCGGCACGCGCAATCTCTGGCTCATCATCCTGACGATGCCGGCTGTGTTTCTCGTCGCCGTGGCGGCGATTATCGCCATTTTCGGCAAACCCAAAAAAGACGAGGCGGAGCTTGCAACGCCGGTCGTGGTTGAGGACGTTGCCGATGTAAACGCAGCCCCTGCCGATATGGCGGGGCTTGCGCTCGCCCCGGGGGAGGCCGCCGGCGCCATCGCGCTGGACGGTGATCGACTGGCAGTGCGCGTCTCAGGACCGGACGGCGTTGTCGTTGTGATCTATGACATTGTGAAGGGTGAAGAGATCGCGCGCATTCCGATCAAGTAAGTCCGGAAGGCGCCGCTAGAGCGCGTCGAAGTTTTGCACCATGCGCAAACGAAATTCGCGATCTGGCGTCGCTCCCGAAAGCGCGCCCATATTCTCGCGCATATGATCGACACGGCGCGTCGCGGGAATGGCTGCGGTGATCGCCGGGTGTGAGATAATGAATTTCAGCAGAAACTGCGCCCAGTTGGCGGCGCCGATCTCCGCCGCGATGTCGGGCAGGGGATGGCGCTTTGCTGCGTCGATAACAGCGCCTTCACCGAAGGGGCGGTTGGCGATGACGGCGACGCCCTTTTCGAGCGCCAATGGCAACAATCGGTTTTCAGCGCGCCGGTCGGCCATATTGTAGGTAAGCTGAATAAAGTCGAGCGGATGATCACGGAGGATGCGCTCCATTTCATCATAGTGATGACCGGAATAGCTGGTGACGCCCACATGAGCGAGGCGGCCTTCGGCTTTCATGGCGAAAAGGGTTTCCAGATGCGCGCGCCAGGAAACAAGATTGTGCACCTGTAAGAGATTGAAACGCTCGACGCCCCAGCGCCGCGCGCTCTGGTCTATTTGCGCCGGCCCTTGCGCGCCGTCGCCGATCCAGACCTTGTCAGCGGTGAACATCCGGTCGGGACGTCCGAGTTGATCAAGCGCATGGCCGATGACCTCTTGCGACGTTCCATACATGGGCGATGAGTCGATAACGGCGCCGCCAAGCCGGAAAAATTCACGCAACACGTCCGTGCGCGCTGCGCGCAAACCGGCGTTCGCGCCGACATCGAATGTGAGCCAGGAGCCCATGCCCACGGCCGGGATCGTCACACCGGTGGAGGGAATGGTTTTGTGAAGACGCTGCAGGGACTGCGCCCTTGCAAAGGTCGGTGCCGCGAGCGCCGCCGCGGCGCCTGTCAGAACGGTTCGGCGGTCTGGCTTGGCCGATATTGGAGCGTCGCTGTTCATGACCCTTTCTCCAAGGCTGCGGTGGGTTGTTTTCGCTTTTAGACAGATAGCTCCCCGGCTGTGCGGTCAACGCGGCTCGCCGCATCGGGCGCGCGTATAATCGATTTTTCGCATGCGATCTTGAAGCGCTGAAATTTTACTTTATTTTATAAAGTTAATCACGAGGAGAAAGCCATGAGCGTCAGCGATCAGGATTATCTCGAAGGCGGCGCCCGTGAGGCGGCGATGGCGAGCGAACTCGCTTATGTGCGCAGCCTCGCCGAAGAGGGGCGTGACGCGCCGTTGGTGGGCGGCGTTTATTATGTGCTCTGGGGCGGGTTGATGGGCGCTGCTTCGCTATGCGCCTATTTGATCCTGACCGGGGTCGCGCCAATCCGCGGCCTTCCCGTAATCGCGCCCTGGATTGTCGCCGGATTGATTGGCTGGTGTTCGTCTCTGTTGATGAGGCGTATTACGGGCCCTAAACCCGGCGCCTTGACCATGGGCAATCGCACCGCGCAAGCCGTCTGGTTTTCCGTCGGGATTTTCATGACGGCCTTTTGGGTGGGGCTGATGATTGTTCATGACGACTTCACCCAGTTTGGGGTGCCGCGCTATTTTCTGTTCAGTCTGATGTTCCCTGTGTCCTTTGGCGTTTACGGCGTCGCATTTTACGCAACCGCAACGGCGGCGCGGCTGTCCTGGCTCAAGGGGTTCGCCTTGCTCTCCTGGGGCTTTTCAGTCGCCGCGCTTTTTCTTATGACGAGCAACTATCAGTTTCTCTTGGGCGCGGCGGGTTGTTTTCTGTGCGCGGGTCTGCCGGGACTTTTATTGATGCGTCAGGAACCGAAAGACATTGTCTGACCTATGACTGGCGACCCCGACTTTGATTATCGCGAGATCGACGACGTTATCCACGGGCGGGTGCGTCTTTCCGTCATGGCGTTTTTGTCGGGCGCCGGCGCGGCGGATTTCAATGAACTGAAAGCGCGGGTTGGCGGGAGTGACGGAAATCTGTCCGTACACCTCCGAAAGCTCGAAGACGCCGGTTATGTGAAAGTTGAAAAGGGCTTTCGCGGACGGCGTCCGCAAACGACCGTGCGCTTCACTAAAAAGGGGCGCGAGGCGTGGATCGCCTATATCGCCCGCATGGAAGATTTGTTGCGCCCGAAGGCGGCGGAGTAGCGCTGAGGTTAATTAGGACCGGAAATCGTATGGTATCCGAGCAGTTCGTTCATGGCTTCTACGCTTACAAGGCCTGTAAGAACGAAAACTAATGGCCATCCAGCAATCAACCAGACCAGGGAAGCTTTGAATACGGTCTTCATGAAGCGTTGAACGAATGGATTTCGAAAATCATTCAACCAAAGGAAGCCTCGTTTATTCTTCCATGTATCGTGAACGTTCAATACCCACAACCGTACCGCAACGAACCAGAAATATATAAATCCGACCGCGCCGATGATCATGCCGATCACGAAAAACAGCCGAATAAAATTGACTTGCTCACCTTCGGAGAGAGAAAGGACAAACGGATCCAGCGGATGATCCACAACTTACTTCCGCGACGACAACAGCCGCGAGATCAGCCAGATTGGAATGACGATCCCGGCGCCGATGACGAGATAGGTGAGCAGGGTCAGAACGACCTCGCCGACATTTTCTCCCAGCATGCCGATGAAATCCTTCACATTGTGAAAGATCCCGCGCCAGAATTCGGCGACGCCAATCCCCAGAAGTGAAAAGACCGCGCCGACAATGATCGACGCAATGATGAGTTTGATCGCCGTGCGCGCTGTGCCGCCGCCGGTAATCCGGTCTTTGAAGGAAGGTTCGCTCATCGCTGCTTTCCGCTGTCTGCGTCTTGGTCACAGCGAATTTAGGCGCGAATGGCGCTATGTTCAATCAGCTTGTCAGGGCCGCCATTCAAAACGCCAGCCGATGGAAAGCCGCCAGTCCTGATCGAAACCGGGGACCGGCTGGTCGAGCGGGCGCGCCAGCTCCAGCTCCAGAACGCCTTTATCCTTATAGGCGGCGCGCAACCCTGCGCCAAAGGAGCCGAGATCGAAACTCGCCGAGGCGTCAGTGAAACGTGAGAAGATATCGCCCGAAGCGTAATCAGCGAAAATATAAATCTCGCTTTTGGAAAAATCGCCGCCGCTAATGGGTCGCCACGCATTTTCGGCGGAAATCCCGAGGCCGCGATCGGCGTTCAACAGCGCCGTTTGAAAGGCGCGGCCCCATGGCGCGCCGCCGATGGAAAAACGTTCATTGGCGGGCAAGCGGTCGTCGGTCCATTGCCCGCCGCCGGAAAGGCGCAGGTAACCGCGCTCGCCGAGGCGGCGCGTCAGTCCCGCTTCGATTTCTGCCTTGGTGTATTGCTCCTCCCCAATCATGGGAGAAACATCTGCGCCGAGCGCCGCGAAGCCTTGCGCGACTTCGCCCTTGAGGCGCAGGCCCGTGCGTTCGTGATTGTCGCTATAGCTGGCGATGATGCGCGCCGCGCGTGTTTGTTCGGTGGCGATCAGCGATCCGAAGGCGGCGTTGTCGCTGTTCACTGCATCGAGAGAGAAGCGGGTCGCGAGATTGCGTTTGTACGAACGGATGACCGGCATGGTGAGCGCCAGGCTGTAAATTTGCGCATCGCCGTCAATCACGGTCGCCGCGGGGCGTGAACGCACAATTGTCGCGCTCGCCTCAGCGCGCAGGCCGGACGTGCCGATGGGGGTCGAATGAGAAAGCCCGGCCTGAAGCGAGTCCTTGAAATTCACCGATGCGGCGAGACGCATGGTGGTCAGATCGCCGTCACGCAATAACCGATATGCTTTGCCAAGAGCGGATAATTGTCCGTCGCGCACAAGCCGGGTTGTACGGTTGGAGAAACCGACAGTCAGCGTTGGCTTTTGGTAATCCAGCTTCATGTCGATATCGATCGTCCCCGGCTCGGCGCCATAGCGGATGACAGGTTCGATTTTCAGGCCGGGAATGTCGCGGGTGAGCGAGACGGTGCGCTCCAGCGTCGCTTGCCGCGTCGGCGTATCGCGTTTTAGTCGTTCAGCGTAAGCCGTGACCATATAGTGATTGCGGCCATCAGTTTCGCCCGAGAAATTGACATTGGCGACGCGGCCTTCGGCGACGAGCACACGGATGACGCCGTTCTCAAAACTCTGATCAGGGATGACGACGGTGAAGAACGCGATGCCTGCGTCCTTATAGGCCGCGCTCATATCCGCGGCTATTTTCGAGAGAACCTCTTTCGTTGCGGCGCCGCCGATGAAGGGTCTTGCGGCGTCGGCGACGGCCTCGGGAACCTCGGCGCCTTCAAAGCTGACGCCGCGAATAAGGAAGGGTTCGAAAGGCTTTGCGTCGCTGCGCACTTCCTGAGCGGGCTTCTCCACATCGCCCGGCCGCAAGCGCTCTTCCTCGCCGCGCGCTGCCGGGGAGGACAGTGAAACGACAAGGAAGAGCGACAGAAGGAGCGCGCAGGCGCGCACCATCATCCGTAAACGGAGGGTGGAAGAAAACATGAAAGCCCCGTGACAGTATAGGCGGGAAGGGGCGGGTTAGTTGTTGCCGAGAAGGCCGCCAACCAGACCGTCGCCCGTATCGAGAGTGTCTTCCAGCGTTCCGGTTGGGTCATCGAGCAGGTCGCCAACCGTATCGGTGAGATCGCCGGTAAGATCGCCAGTCAGCCCGCCGCCGAGATCGCCAGTAAGATCGCCGACCACATCACCATCAAGGCCGCCGACGGGCAGGGCTTCGGTTACGCCGGTCGTCGACGCCAACGCGCCGCTGACAGCGCCTTCAGGATCAGACGTTACAGTCTGGTCAAAGGTAAGGAGCTCGCCGCCAGAACCTATGCCGAAGGTCGCAGCGTCGCCACCCTGCTGTTCGCCCGCAAGGAGACTGACGCCGAGGAGCGACTCTCCATTCCCCAGAAGGGTGGCTTCCGTCAGCGACGCAGTGATGACGTCGCCGAGCACCGCATTGGCGTCAACGAGGGAATAAAGGTCTCCGGTGTCCGTCTGTAACAAGGTCTGACCGGTCTCGTCGGCGACGCCAATTATCTTCCCGGTGATTTCGTCAGCCTCGAGCGATATTCCAGCGAGGAGATTCCTCGTGGTGCCCGTGATGATCATCGGGTCTGTCTCACCGATATTGATGCCGCCATCCGCGCCGTCGGCGCCGGCAGAGCCTTGGGCTCCCGCTGGTCCTTGCTCACCTTGAGGGCCTTGCGGCCCTGCTTTTTCCACGCTGCGTGTCTGGCCGAGGGTTGATACGCGCGTCGTGCCCTTAGAGCTGCATGCGGATACAGCAAACGCGCAAGCGCATGAAAGCGCAAGCGCGTGTTTAAAAGATAAAGTCCGTGACATTGATAGCTCCCTTGATGCCTTGATTTTTGACTCTGCAGGGCGCTCACCACACAAAGTCTTATCGGCCTATCTTTCGAGAGCTTAGAGTGTTCATGTTAATTCCAATTCAAACCGTATACGGAATTTCCGCAGGAATTTGCGGTATGCAAAACATTTTCTGAAAATTGTGCAAGAAAAAACCGGCCCAAAAAGCCGGCGTTCCGCATGCTGAAAAATGTTCCGCGATGAGAGATTTGCGCCGGATCATCAGAAATTTCCGATGATCCGGCTTGTTCTGAAGTCTTTGAACCTAGGCGGCGTTTTCCATGTAAACGGAGCGGCAGGGGAAGGGGATAGAGACGCCGTCGGCGTCAAATCTTTGTTTGACGGCCTTGGTCAGCGCCCACTTCACGCCAAAATAATCGGCGCGGTCCATCCAGACGCGGCAGAGAATATTGACGGAAGAATCGCCAAGGCTGTCAACTTCGAACACCGGTTCCGGATCGCCGTGGACGCGGCTTTCTTTTTCGACTTCCGATTTGATCAGCGCCATCGCCTTGTCAATGTCGTC
This sequence comes from Alphaproteobacteria bacterium, assembly GCA_030426465.1. GTDB lineage: Bacteria > Pseudomonadota > Alphaproteobacteria > Caulobacterales > Parvularculaceae > Hyphococcus. Next base: position 42,065 of record JAUHYK010000004.1, on the reverse strand, counting down.
CGCATAGGAAATGCCGAAGACGAGATCGATGCGGCGGGTGTCATAACCCGAATAGTTCGTGATGACATCATCGAAGATTTTTCCGTTGGGAACGATGATTTTCTTGTTGTCGGGGGTCGCCAGTTCAGTGGTGAAAAGCCCGATATGTTTGACGGAGCCCGCAACGCCCGCCGCCTCCACATAGTCGCCGACATCGAAGGGGCGGAAACCCAGCATCATCACGCCGGACGCAACGTGACCCAGCGTTCCCTGAAGCGCCAGACCGATCGCGAGACCGGCGGCGCCGATGATGGCGGCGAAGCTCGTGGTCGGCACGCCGAAGATGCCCAGTGTTGTAATCAGAACCAGTGCAATCAGCCCGTAATGAACCAGCGATGACAAAAAGCCTTTGAGGGTTTCGTCGATCCTGCCGGAACGTCCGAGGCCAGCGGCGACAATTTTTTTGACACGGCCGGCAGCCCAGAGGCCGACAATCAGGACAATGAGCGCGCCGACAACGCTCGGCAAATAAGCGGCCGCCTTTTCTGCGAGTCCTTCGAGAAAGGTCACCGCCATGTCGAGGTTGTTGTCAGCGCCTTGCGCTGCTGTGGTTTGTGCGCCGTCTTGCATCATCGTCTCCTTGCTGTTCATCGGGGATATAAAGCGATCCGTCACGGGGGCAAATTTTTGCACCCCTATAAGTTGAACGGAGCCCCGGAAATTTCATCATATCTGTTGAATTCGGGCATATTTTCCAGTGTTGGTGAATAGTTATCCACCACTTCGCCTGCGGCCGTAGGATGCGCACAGTTGAATATTGCGTAACTTTCGGAGCCGGTTGATGGAGCAATCTCCCCGCCTTTCCCTTTCCTATGTGGCGCCCAGTCAGGCGCAAAAACATGTGACTGTGAACGAAACTTTCCGGCGTCTCGATGCGCTGGTGCAGGGTGTCGTCCTGTCGCGCACGACTGCGGCGGAGCCTGCTTCGCCAGCGGAAGGCGAGGCATATATTTTGCCGTCCGGCGCCAGTGGCGCTGTGTGGAGCGGGTACGCAGCACACGATCTTGTTGCTTATCAGGACGGCGCCTGGGCCCTGATCGCGCCGTTTGAAGGGTTGCGCGTGTGGGTCTCGGACGATGATGAGCTTGTCATTTACGACGGCGCCGCGTGGGCTGCATTGTCAGGCGGCGAGGGCGGCTCTTCTGAAAGCGCGGCGAAATTCGGCGTCAACACGACAGCGGATGCGACAAACAGGCTTGCCGTCAAATCCGATGCTGTCCTGTTCAACCATGACGATGTGACGCCGGGCTCCGGCGATTGTCAGGTGAAAATCAACAAGGACGCTGCGGGCGACACGGGCGCGCTGCTTTTTCAGACAGGCGCGTCGGGACGCGCGGAACTTGGCCTTGCGGGCGATGATGATTTTCAGGTGAAGGTGAGCGCCGACGGGGCCGTCTGGACGCAAGCGCTGGTGATCGACAAGGATGACGGCAATGCGGGGTTTAGGGAAAAGCTTTTCGTCAACGGCGCGAGCGGGACTGTTTCCGGCACCTCCCTGACGGACCTGGTGGTCGGAACCGGCGTCTACAATGCGGGCGCGGTCATTGATGTGGGCGCCGCCAGCGTCGGGCGGGTGACCTTTTCTGTGGCGGGCGTCGCAACCACGGTGGGCGCTTCATTCCAGTATAGTCCCGGCGCCGGCGCATCGGGACAGTTTTCTATTCAGGGGCGGGTGGCGCGCACCGACTTTATCATTGAGAACAGCGACGGCAGCGTCATTGTCGGCAATCCGACGGGCGGAGCGAAAGGCGCGGGGACGATCAATGCGGAGGGGTTTTACGACGATAACTCACTGTTGAGCTGCTATGTATTCGATCAGGCGCTAGACGGCGCCGTCGATGCGGCGAAGTGGGATGCGCGCGTGCCGGACCGGCGCATCCGGCCGGAACAGGAAGAGGCGATCGATGAGAACACTGGCGCATCGATTATCCGCGATGCGGGGCCGGCGCGCATTGAGCCGCGCGCGCATGAACCGATGCGCAAATTCGCGGCGCGCATTGGCACCGATTACGATCCGCTGACGCTCGACGGCTACGCCCGGCACTGGAAGGAAAAGCGGCATCTTTCTGCGATGCCGAACGAGGCGGTGTTTGATCCGGAACGGGGGCTCGCCGCAGGCGAATGGATCCAGCGGCTGGTGGAGACCGTGGAGATTCAGGCGGTGCTGATCGAGGAGTTGAACGCGCGCGTGAAAGCGCTGGCGCCCAGGGGGCGGCAATGAATCTATGCAGGCTTGAAGGTCAGCGCGACACCGTTGTTGCAATAGCGCAGACCGGTCGGCGCCGGGCCATCCTTGAAGACATGGCCCTGATGGCCGCCGCAACGCGCGCAATGATATTCGGTGCGCGGAACAATCAGCTTGATGTCGGTCTTGGTGCCGAGCGCGCCGGGAATATAGTCCCAGAAAGACGGCCAGCCCGTGCCGCTTTCAAATTTGGTTTCCGATTTGAAAAGATCCAACCCGCAGCCGGCGCAGGCGAAAACGCCTTCGCGCTTTTCCTCATTCAGGGGGCTCGTGCCAGCGCGCTCCGTCGCTTCGCGGCGCAGGACCGAATAGGCCTCCGGCGACAGGCGCTCTTTCCATTCCGCATTTGAAAGCTGCCATTTATCGTAATCGGGAATGGAAGACGGATCAGGGTTCTTGGCCATTGCTTTATCCTGTGTTTGCACGCCGCAGCCTGCAGCCGCGCCCAGAAGGGAAAGAGTCAAATGGCGGCGGGTCAGTCGGGGCATGTGCGTAGTCCTCGCAGGCTTGAGCGTCAACAAGGCCCGTTATGTAACGCTTCCGCCGGTCAAAGAGAACGGATGGCGAGTTCACAAAGCGGCGAGAGCAGAAGGAGAAGCCCCGCATCGCGGTTCGATTTGAACAGGCTGAGGCAGATGTTGCTGTTGTGAATATCGAGATGTTTCAACTGCCAGACGAAATGCGCCGCCGCCGGCAACAGCATGACGTAATAAAGCGCGTCGGCGTGGATGATTGTCCCGGCAAGCGCGAAGAGGGTGATGGTCATGGCGAAGAAGAGGCCAAGTGCGGGCAGTGTTTTCCGGCCAAGCCGCAGGGCCGTGGATTTGACGCCGATCAGCGCGTCATCCTCCGTGTCCTGATGGGCGTAGATGGTGTCGTAAAAAAGCGTCCAGCAAATTCCAGCGGCGTAGATCGCGAAAGCTTGCGCATCGAGTTTTCCCGCTGCTGCGGCGTAGCCCACAAGCGCGCCCCAGTTGAAAGTGAGGCCGAGCCATGCCTGCGGCCACCAGGTGATGCGTTTCATGAAGGGATAGGCGGCGACCAGCGCCAGCGAGCCAATGCCGAGCAAGATCGTGAAGCGGTTGAACTGCAACAATACGGTGAGGCCGATAAAGGAGAGAAAGACCAGAAACCCCCAGGCCTGTTTCACGGAAATCTGTCCGGCGGGGATGGGTCTGAGCGCCGTGCGTTCGACCTTGGCGTCAAAGTCGCGGTCGACAATGTCGTTATAGGCGCAGCCCGCTCCGCGCATCACATAGGCGCCCACGGACATCAACGCCGCATACCAGAGAAGGTGAAGTCCTGCGTAACCGGCGGCGGCGGCAATCGCGAGCCCCCAGAAACAGGGAATGAGCAAAAGCCACGTTCCCACCGGCCGGTCGGCGCGCATCAGCCGCAGATAGGGCTGCGCAAAACCGGGCGTGCGGGCGACCCAATTGCCGGGTACGGCGTCAGGGGTGGTTATGGGGGCGGTGTTGGTCACGGGCCTTCTCTAGCGCGCGCCCGGCCAGTACGCAAAAGGATGTTTTGCCGACGACATCATTTTTTGAATTACCTGATGGTTAGTTTTGGCTAAGAACCGGAAATGCAAAAACTTCTTTTTATATGCACACAAAACAAACTCCGTAGCCCGACGGCGGAGCATGTTTTCGCCCAGTTCGACGATATTGAGTGTGATTCAGCTGGTTTGGGGAATGATGCGGCTGTGCAATTATCGCCTGAACAGATTGAGTGGGCGGATATTATTTTTGTTATGGAGCGTGTTCATCGCAACAAGCTCACGAAGAAATTCAAAAAATATTTGAATGGCAAGAGGGTGATAGTTCTCGGTATTCCCGATGAGTTCGAATATATGGACGAAAGTCTGGTCAAGTTGTTACATATGAAAGTGCCGCAGTTTTTGAGATGATTCCACGCCTCTATATCGACGGGCCTTTGCATCCGGGTCTTCCCGCGCCGTTGTCGGCGGAGCAGGTGCATTATCTGAAAAACGTCCTGCGCCGGGCGGAGGGCGACGAGGTCCGCCTGTTCAACGGCAAGGACGGTGAGTTCGCCGCGAAAATTGTCGAGTTCCGCAAGAAAGCCGGCGCCGCGCAGGTGGGTGAAAAGACTCGCAATCAGGAACCGGAACCGGATTTGACCTTGTATTTCGCGCCGGTGAAGCGCGGTCCCCTTGAAACCATTGTGCAAAAGGCGGTGGAGGTGGGCGCCGCGCGCCTTCAGCCCGTCCTGACCGAACGCACGGTCGCGCCGAAACTCAACATTGAACGCCTGCAGGCGATTGCGACGGAAGCGGCGGAGCAATGTGGCCGGCTCACCATTCCCTCCGTAGGCGAACCAATAAAATTTGCAAAACTGTTGGGTGATTGGTCGGAAGGCCGGCGTCTTTTGTTCTGCGACGAGGCTGGCGATGATGAGACCGAAGAGTGGGGTGGGCGCGAAGGCCGCGCGCTGCCTGTGTTAGATGCTCTAAAGAGCGCCGATAGCAATGCTGATAGCTGGGCGGTGCTCACCGGCCCTGAGGGCGGCTTTTCAGTCAGCGAGCGCCATGAACTGAGAGCGAAGTCATTTGTGACGCCTGCGACGCTCGGTCCCCGTATTTTACGCGCCGATACAGCGGCGATTGCAGCGCTGGTTCTGTGGCAGGCGGCGCTCGGCGACTGGCGCCGGAATTAATGTCGCGAGAGCGTGATGGTCTTAACGCTTGGCGTTCCGGCTCTCAGGGGATAGAGCGGGATAAAGCTATAGCGGCATCTGCCGGAGAGTGATGTGACGACTGCGAATGAACAGACCGGCCTGTCGCCGAAAATCGAATCCCTTGACCAGTTAACGGACTATCTGGCGGGCGGCTGTAAGCCCAAAGATGAGTGGCGCATCGGCACCGAGCATGAAAAATTCGTGTTCTGCCGCACATCGCTAAAGCCTGTCCCCTATGAAGGCGAAGCGGGCATCCGCGCTATCCTTGAGAAACTCGGGCAGGAAACCGGCTGGGACATTATCGCCGAAAACGGCAACCCCATTGGCCTGAAAGGCGAGGGCGCGAGCGTCAGCCTAGAGCCCGGTGGACAGTTTGAGCTGTCCGGGGCGCCGCTGGAAAATATTCACCAGACCTGTGACGAGGTGCATCGTCATCTCGAAGCGGTGAAAAAGGTTTGCGATCCTTTGGGTGTCGCCTTTCTCGGCATGGGGTTCACGCCGACCTGGACGCGCGCGGAAATTCCACACATGCCCAAGGCGCGTTACACCATCATGCGCAACTACATGCCCAAGGTTGGCGATCTCGGCCTCGACATGATGCACCGGACCTGCACGGTTCAGGTCAATCTCGACTTCTCTTCTGAGGCCGACATGGCGATGAAGTTCAAAACCTCGCTCGCGCTACAGCCGATTGCGACGGCGCTGTTCGCCAATTCGGGTCTCTATGAAGGGAAGCTCTCAGGCTACGCGTCCTGGCGCGCGCATATCTGGACCGACACTGACCCTGACCGCACCGGGCTTTTGAATTTCGTGTTCGAGGACGGGTTCGGGTTTGAGCGCTATCGCGATTACATGCTCGATGTGCCCATGTATTTCGTGCGCCGGAACAATAAATTCATCGACGCCGCGGGGCAATCCTTCCGTGATTTTCTGGACGGAAAACTGCCCGCCTTGCCGGGCGAGCGGCCGACCATGGAAGATTGGGAAGATCATCTGTCTACGGCCTTTCCCGAAGTGCGCCTGAAGAAATTTCTTGAAATGCGCGGCGCCGATGGCGGCCCCTGGGCGCGCATTTGCGCGCTGCCGGCGTTCTGGGTCGGACTGCTATATGACGGCGATGCGCTCGCCGCCGCATGGGATGTTGCAAAAGACTGGACGACGGACATGCGCGAGGCTTTGCGCGATGACGCCGCAAGAATCGGGTTGCGCGCCGAAGTCGGCGGCCGCACGGTTCAGGATGTGGCGCTGGAAATTCTCGAAATTTCCCGCGAAGGCCTCAGGAAACGCGCGCGCATGGGTAATTTGAAAGAAGACGAGACGACCTATCTCGACCCGCTGGTGAAGATCGCTAAAAGCGGCGTCACCATGGGTGAATTTACGGCGTCGCATTTCCTTGGCGAGCTAAATGGCGATGTGAAAAAGCTGTTTGAAGAGTGCAAATACTGACTAATCGCCTCGACGTTTTCGGCGATACATCCGAAGCCTGCGCTGCGCTCGCCAAGAAAGACGCGTCACTCGCTCGCGCGCTGGATGCGATTGGTGCGCCGCATATCCGCCGCCGCCCTGGCGGGTTTGAGGCGCTCTTTCGCATTATCGTCGAACAGCAAGTGTCGGTGCCGAGCGCGCAGGCGATCTGGGCCCGCTGTCAGGCGGAGATGGATTGCACGGACCCGGCGCACGCCATTCGTCAGGGTGAGGACGGATTGCGCAGTTTCGGTCTCTCCGGCCCCAAGGTTCGCTATGTCACCGCGCTTGCCGAACACTGGACGTCGGGCGAGATTGACGAAGAAAAATTGGCGCGTCTCGGCGATCAGGACGCATCTGTTGCGCTGCAAAAGGTCAAGGGAATCGGGCCGTGGACCGCGGCGATCTATTTGCTGTTCTGCGAAGGCCGGGTCGATATCTGGCCGCCAGGCGATGTGGCGCTGCTTGGCGCCTATCGCTCCACCAGGCTTCGCGGCCCCGAGCCTGACATGAAATTTCTCGATTCCCGCGCGGCGAAATGGCGCCCCTATCGCGGCGTTGCGGCGCATATTCTCTGGACTTATTACGCGCATCTGCGCGGACGCCAGCCGATTTAAGCGATTTTTGAGACTGTTGCGAAAATATCCCCTAAACCTTCAAACTTCTGTCATGCAGAATCAGTTATAGGCAGAAGGGAAATGAACCGGCTAAACTGTCACGACAGCAGGGGAGATCCCGCTTTCAAGAGTTTGAGTCAGAATCTTCGGTTTCTAGGGGCCTTCGCAGTGAGGCGGTCGTCATGACCCTTGCGTTGCGATCACCCGATGGCTGTCCCGCGCTGGTGTTGAACGCGGACTTTCGCCCGCTCAGCTATTTCCCTCTTTCGCTGTGGTCATGGCAGGACACGCTGAAAGCCGTGTTCCTCGATCGCGTCGATGTGGTCGCGCAATATGACACCAAAGTGCGCAGCGCGAATTTTGAAATGCGCCTGCCGTCGGTCGTGTCGCTGAAAAGCTATGTCAGCCATTCTCGCGCGCCGGCCTTTACGCGCTTCAACGTGTTTTTGCGCGACAGTTTCACCTGCCAATATTGCGGCTCGACCGCGCGGGATCATTTGACGTTCGATCATGTTCGGCCGCGCTGCGAGGGTGGGCGCACGACCTGGGAAAACATTGTCGCCGCGTGCAGCGCCTGCAACATCAAAAAAGGCGGGCGCACCCCGCGAGACGCGAAGATGTTTCCTGCGCGTTCGCCGAAGCGGCCCACTATGTTCGAACTGAATGAGCGCGGCCGCGCCTTCCCGCCGCATTATCTCCATGAGAGCTGGCAGGATTTCCTCTATTGGGATTGCGAACTCGAACCCTGATCGGGGGTTATGTATTCGCAAACACGTTCCGTCTCTCGCATTGAGGGCGGGGCGGCAATGGCCTATGCTTGCATTCAAACACAAGCTGCGGCTTTGGGGCGTCAGGGAGGAACCACATGAAATCCTTATTAAAAACAAGTTCAACACGCGGATGGCGCAGCTATGCGGCGCGCGCCGCCGCCGTGGCGGGCGTGCTGCTCGCCGGCGCCTGCGCCTATAACGAAACGCTCGGGCGCAATCAGCTCCTCTTTGTCAGCCAGGGCCAGATGGCGCAGCTCGCCAGCTCCGCCTGGACGGACCTGAAGCAGAAAGAGCCGGTCACCACCGAAGCGAAATATGTGAACCGGGTGAACCGCGTCGCGCCGAAAATTATCCGGGCGGCTGGCGGCAATCCGGCGGAATGGGAAGTGCGGGTCTTCAAGTCTGACCAGATCAACGCTTTCGCACTGCCCGGCGGCAAGATCGGTATCTACACCGGCATTCTCGACATTATGGAAAATGACGCGCAGATCGCAGCAGTGATGGGCCATGAAGTCGCCCATGTGAATTTCAATCATTCGGGCGAGCGCTACAGCCAGACGGCGGCGGCGCAAACGGCCCTGAGCGCCGGCAGCGCGATCGCCGGCGGCGGTCAGGTTTCCACAGCCGCGGTTCAGGCCCTCGGCCTCGGCGCGCAATATGGCGTCCTGTTGCCGTTCTCGCGCAAGCATGAGCTGGAAGCCGACAAGTTCGGCGTCCGCTACATGGCCCGTGCGGGGTACAACCCGAACGAGGCGGTGAAATTCTGGGAGAAAATGTCCGCCCAGAAAAATGGCGCCCCGCCGGAATTCATGTCGTCCCACCCGTCGGACGCCACCCGGATCGCCCAGCTCAAAAAAGAGATCGCCCTCATCAATTCCGGTTCTTGAGCTAGGGTTTCCGGCGCGGAAAAGCCCGCCAAAAAACGGGCCAAAAAACCTTGAGGCCCGCTTGAAATAAGCAACGCTGGCGCGTAGGTTCCGCGCCTTCCCAAGCGGGCTGCGAAGAAGCGGCGGGTGTTTTGTCGCCGTCATCGTGCGCCGGGAACAACAAGGGCCGCCTTAGCTCAGTTGGTTAGAGCGCTAGATTGTGGATCTAGAGGTCGGTGGTTCGAGACCACCAGGCGGTACCATCTAAGCAGAAATCTTTAGATATAACCGAGCGCTGTCAGCGCAGCTCGGGCGGCGTCTTCCAGCTGCCGGATAACGTCTGGCTGCAGAACGCGGCGATGGCGCCCGATCCGTGAAGAGGTCATGGGCCCAAGCATCATCGGCAGGCTGTCGCGCTCCAGGCCGATATAGTCCTCATTGGCCAGCGGCGGGCGCAAAGGCTCGGCCGGCGGCCAGTCGATATCCAGAAACTCGCAGATGGCTTTCAGGGCGCTTTCGGGCCGCCCGGCGAGGTCTTCATAGCGTAGCCGAAAGATGCGCCCGTTTTGTTTGAGTTTCTCCTCCGCGTCGAGGCCGGCCGCGACGAGACCCGCCCAATAGCCGATCGCCGCCTCGCGGTCACTGACATGGGGGAAGGGTTGGCCCGTCGCCGGGTCGCGCCAGCTTCGTTCCAGAAGGGATGTGGCGACGTCGCGTCCATCGCGCACGACATGAATGAATTTCGCCGCCGGCAAGATCGTGGCGAGCGCGTCGAAGGCGGCGACATTCAGGCTGGTTTTTTCAATGATGATCCGCGTTTCGCCCTCGGCGCGTAAAATGGTTTCGAGAAACCGGCCCATGGTCTCGGCCACATAATCCGGTTGCAGGTCGAAAAATTTCTCATGCAGGTCGCCAAGCGATTGCGCGTAATTGCGCCATTGTAAGGCGATTGAGGGCGCGGCGCCCGTGTCGGGGCCGGCAAGGATGCGAGGATGCCGGGCGATGACCTTGCGCAACAGAGTGAGACCGCTGCGTGGACATCCGCCGGCGAAAACAAGTCCAGCTCCCCGTTGCTTCGCCCCATCTTTGTCGTGTTGGTCAGACGGTTCAGACATAACCATAGCGGTCGAGCCATGGTCCCGCCGCCGCCTTCACGCTGGCGAGCTGGCCGGGAGCGAGATCCTTGCGCCAGCGGCCGATTGCCGTTGCGTCGATGGGCTCGGCGACGCGCGCTGCGCTGGCTTCGTTCTCGCCTTCGAGGACGTCAAAAGTCTGATCGTGATAGAGCGCGAGGTTCGGCGTCGGTTCGCCAAGAAAATCGAAAAGTTTTGCGATTTCCTCCGCTGGCGAGCGCACCAGATTTTCATAACGCAGGGAGTAGAACCGCTTGTCGCCCGCCATGATCTCATCATTGGCGACGCTTGCCGCCCAGAGATTGGCGGCTATCTGCGGGGACCGGGTGACCGCCATAGGCTCTCCGGTGCGGTCGTCCCGCCAGGTCATTTGCAACAGTGAGGAAACGACGTCTCGGCCGTCGCGGACAATGCTGATCAGATAGGCGTCTGGAAACAGACGGCGCAGAGTGGGAAAGTGCAGGATATTAGTAGGTGTTTTTTCTGCGGCCCGCGCAGCGCCGGACTTTTGTTTCGCAGGTTGCAGGAAAGCGGCGATGGCGTCCGCGGCAGCGGCGTCAATGCGGTTGGCGTCAACGCCATAGCCGCGCGCAAGCGCCTGGCCGGAAGCGCCGGCAATGTTTTCACACAGGGCGCATAATGACGGGATCGTCCTCAATTCAGGCCCGCAGAAAATATTGCTGCTGGCGCCGATGATGGCGCGTAAAAGCGTTGTGCCTGATCGAGGCGCGCCGCCGATCAGGATGAGGTCATCGCCACGGTCCATGGAGTCCCAAATCTACTGTTACGTTCGTCGCCAACCTTTCAGTGAACGTTGTCCATTGAAAGCGGACTTCCGACGAGCGGATCGAAAAACGCGGCGAATGGATGCCGGGATGGAAATTATGGGCTGGCGCGCTGTGCTCCTCCCCTCCATCCGTGCAGGCGGGGTCTGAACGAAGGGCTTGTGTGAAAAAGTCTTTCCGGCGTTCCTGTCAGAGGCGGCGGCGAAGCCAGGGTGCTTGGAATTATTTTTTCTTCTATTTCAACCCGTTGACCAGTGTCGTCCGGCTCCCCTATGCCATTCTTTCAGCGGCTGGAGAAACTGGCTGTTAACCATTCCTTTCGCAATGGCGGCCAAAGTCCGCGTTTAGTGTGTTACCCTTTTTTCAACCTCAGCGCTCCGGCTCATGCGAATCGCCTTTCTGACGCCTCTCTGGCCGCCATCCATGGCGCAAAACGGCATTGCCACCTATGTCGACATCATGACCCGTGCGCTGGAGCGCCGCGGGCATGAATGCCTGGTGATCGCCATGTGGCCCATGGGGAAGGTTGATGACCCCCGGATGCGGCGCCTGCTGACGCCGCAACTCAATGGAGCGGAAAAGTTGCTCCGGCGGGTGCGCCACAAGATCGAGGGCGGCCGGTCATTCGACTACAACCTGTTCGGGCAGGGGGTCGCCAATGCGCTGATCGCCGCCGACCGCGAAGGCCCGGTGGATATTTTTGAAGCCGAAGAGAGTTTTGGCCTTGCGCGCTATTGCGTCGGCGCAACCGGCGCACCGGTCATCTTGCGCGCTCATGGCCCACACTATCTGGTGCACCAGCCGCCTTTCGAGCGGAGCGACCGCCGGCGCGACAGAAAAGAGGGTCACGCCTTCAGGGAAGCGCACGCCGCTTCTTTTCCATCAACGGCCCTGCGTGATGCTGTCTCTTCGCATTATGGCGCCAATTTTCCGCTTAGCGCCGCCTATCCAAATCCGGTCGACATCGCGCCCGCTGAAGAATGCTGGACGCCCGATGGCTGTGATCGGAATACAATCCTGTTTGTCGGCCGCTTCGATGCCGTCAAAGGCGCCGATATTGCGCTGAAGGCCTTTGAGATCGTTGCGCAAACCCGTCCCGATCTCCGGCTTGTCATGGCTGGCGCCGATCATGGGTTGCGCGGACCCGACGGCGCCGTCTTGAAATTCGCGGATTACGCCAGCGCTCATCTGCCGCCATCCGTTTGTGAACGGATAGACTTTCTTGGTCCGGTTCCCCGCGAGGAAATCCCGCGCCTGCGCCGGCGTGCGCTCATTAACATCACAGCGTCACGGTTCGAGACCTTTTCCTACGCCGCCGTCGAAGCGCTTGCCCTCGGCGCGCCTACTGTGGCGACTGCGACGCCGGGGCTGACTGAATATCTCACAGACGGCGAGCAAATTCTCTTTGCGCCGGCGGGCGATGCACAGCAATTGGCGCAGCAGATAGAGCGCTGTGTCGACGATCATGAGTTTGCTGCGCGGTTAGGTGTTAAAGGGCGCGAGGCGGCGGTCCGCCTTTTTTCACCGGACGCCATCGCTGAGCGCGCGGAATCTTTTTACGGTGATGTTGCGGATCGCGCGCGCGGGAAACAGGCGGCGCTCTCATGAATCCGAATATTGTCGCCATTGCGCTAACCGTTTTCGCTGCGTTTCTCGTTCTTGTGCTGACGCCCAAGGAGGACAAGCCTTTCGCCGTAGCGGTGTGCGGGGCATGGGTGGTTGCGGCGGCGATTGCGTTTTTGCTTTCCGAAGCATCCGTCGCTTTTATTGCGCTTTTCGTGATGCTTGCGGTGTTTGGCTCGACGAGCCCGCGCGGCGCCGTTGTTCTTTATATCGCTGTAATGGCGGCCCTGCCTGCAGGACTCGTTTACGACGTGCCCATGATCGGGCTCAATTATCTGGTCACGCTGGATTATCAAAAACTCGCCGCGCTTGTCCTGTTGGGACCTGCCTTTGTGAAGGCGCTGTTCTCGCGCGCCCCCCCGCAGTTTCGCGGCGTTGAAAATCTCTTGCTTTTTTTCGTGCTGTTCACCGGCGTCATGTCATTCCGCGATCTTCCCTTCACCAGTGTGTTGCGGACAATCTTTGACCTTTTCGTGCTGGTCTATTTGCCGTTCATCGCGATCAGCAGAACCCTCGTCACCCAGAAAGATATTGATTGGGCGTTGCGGGCGCTTTTTGTGTCATTCCTTCTGTTGGCGATGATTGGTCTGATCAGCACATTACGGCACTGGAATTACTACGCCTCCATCGGAGACAGCAGCTTCGGCAAGGCGTATTTCGATGTCAGAAACGGATTGTTACGCGTCGGCGCGACAGTGATTCCGTCGTTGCTCGCAGCGCTTACTGCGGCCGGGATCATTCTGGCTTTCATGTTGAAAGCGCGAAAACAGCTTTCTCCGTTTTTCGCCTATATCTGTATCGGCGTTTCCGGTCTGGTATGCTTCGCCACCGGCGCGCGCGGGGGCTGGCTTGCGGCGATCGCCTGCATAGCGGCTTATTTCATTTTCCATTACGGCAGCGCCGCCCTGCGCCGGCTGACTTATGTCGCCGCAATTATATGCGTCATCGTCGGGTTCAATCTGATCTTCAGCGACAGCGAAGTGCTGAACGATGAGTATGGCACGATGAATTACCGGGCCGAGTTGATCCGGACAAGTGTTGCGCAAATTCAGGAACGCCCGCTTTTCGGTTCAAGCGATATCTTCAACCTTCCCCGCTTTCAGCATCTTCGTCAGGGAGAAGGCATTATCGATCTCGTCAACGCCTATATCCAGATCGTATTGTTTTATGGGCTGGTGGGGCTTGGCGCCCTTCTTGGCGCGCATGGGCTCGGGGCGGGAGCCGCGCTTAAGGAGTTGAAGGAATTGCCCGGTCACCGCGAGCTGACGCCTGCGCAAGCCGAACAGCGCCGTTCGCTCGCCTTTCTGATCGCCTTCCAGGGGGGCTATCTCGTCCTGATCGGAACGATCAGTTTCGTCGGGCAGGTGCCTCACTACGGTTATCTCATTCTGGCTGTTCTGATCGCCCAGGCGCGCATCCTGAAAACGCAAAGGCTTGCAGCGCTGCAACCGGTTGAAGTTGCGGATCAAACAGAAGACATTGCGCCAGCGCCCGGCCAGACGGCTGATAGCGCCCCATCAACGGCCCCTTCCGGTCCGGTTCCTTATGGAGCGCGTTTTGTTCGCCGTCAGTGAGATAAGATCAGTCGCCGCGCGCATCCGTCCGGCGCTGGGCGATGGTTCAAGCCTGTTGATCGCCTCGCATTTCCTGCAGCTTTTGCTGCGGGTCGGCAGCAGCATGATTGTCACGCGGCTGCTCTCGCCCGAAGCCTATGGCGTGATCGGCATTGTTTCGTCGGTTTCGTATATTCTCGTGATGATCTCCGATATGGGCCTTCGCGCCTATATCATTCGCCATGAACATGGCGGCGACGAGCTGATGCAGTCCGTCTGGACCGTGCGCCTGATGCGCAACATGGTGATCTTTTCCATCATGTTTGTCGGCGCCGGCGTTTTCGCTGACATATACAAGGCGCCGGAGATTGCGACTGCGATCCGTATTTGCGCGTTCCCTTTTATTATTGAGGCTTTTTCAAGCCTTGCTTACCAGACGACGGAGCGCAATCGCGGGGTGGTCAGGCTTACCGTCCTGGAGTTCATTCGCTTTCTTCTCGTGACAATCACGACGATTGTCGCCGCTTTCATTCTACGCAGCTATTGGGCGATCATTGTTGCGATGTTCGTCAACGCGTTTTTCTCGTTCTTTTCGAGCTATTTTCTTTTGAAGGGGCCGCCGGTGCGGTTCCGGCTCGATCCCGCTCATATTCGCGATCTTTGGGGGTTCTGGCGCATCATCATTCCTTCAAGCGTCATCACCCTCATCCTGACCCAGACGAATACGGTTGTGATGGCGCGGTTTTTTCCGCTGGAGGAGCTCGGGAAATTCACGATCGCGACGACGCTCAGCGCCGCCGTAGTGTCCGTGTCGGGCGAATATGTGATCAGGGTGTTCTTCCCGCGCTTCGCCGAGGCAAACCGATCGAGCGCCGATCTGGCGAAAGGTATCTATTACACTGCGCGCCGCCCGGTCACGCTGTTCTTCGCCTTCGGTATTGGCGGGTTGATTGGCGGCGGAGAATTGTTGGTTCGCATTCTCTATAACGCAGAATATCTCGGCGCTGGATTTTACCTGTCTCTGCTTTGCCTCGCCCCGCTTGTCAGATTGAGCACCCTGCCGGCCGAACAGGCGATCATCACCAAGGGGTTTGTGAAGGTCGCGTTGGTGAGCAATGCGGTCAGGCTGGCCTGGATCGCGCTTGCTGGTCCTCTTGTCTATTTCAATTTCGGGCCGCTGGCCTTGATCGCCGTCTTCTGCCTCGCAGAGGCGGCGGCGGCGCCTTATTACCTGTGGAAATTGAAGCAATATGATCTGCTGAATTTGCGTGAAGAATTTTTCATAATCATCGCGATGCTGGTCGGCGCTGCGATTGGGTATGGTTGTTACGCCAGTGTTGAAGCCATGATCGCTGCTGGAACGCTCCCGGATTTCTAATTTCAAGTTTGATTTTGCGAGCGCTGAAACCGAGACGGCCGCCGTTCGTTAAAAACTAATTAAATCCTTCGCGGCCATATTTTAAGAAAGTTTCATTTCCATTCCTACGTTCGATCCGGTTGTTCGTCCGCCGAATTAAGCCTTTTTCAGTGATCTCGTCCTAATAAGGTTTTGGTTAACCTTAACGGTGATCGCTGCTTTCGGGGGAGCAATGACCGTGTAGTTGAACAGGTGCGTATAATGATAAGGCTACAGACGATTTTTCTTTCTGGCGCCGCATTATGCGCAGTTTTTTCAAGCCCAGCATTCGCCGCTGCTGAAGACCCGGAATATCTGGGTTCTGTCTATCCGGATGAGGCGGCGGCGCCAGTCCAGAAAGCGTCACTCACCCAGCCAGCGCCGCTTGTCGGCCGCACCGCAGCGCGTAGCGCAAGTGTTGATCCAAAGCTTGAAAAAGCGCTTGGCGCCGCCGGCTATCTCGTTGCGCAGCACGGCACCGCTGGCGATTTTAACGCTGCAATCCGGCGTGCGGTCGGGCGCCATCCGGCCTATCATGCGCAAGCGTCTAACCTTGATGAAGCGGGCGCCATGCGTCGCCAGGCGCGGTCGGCGCTATATCCGCAATTGTCGACGCAATTGCGCGGCGACTATTCGCTGACCCGCGACTTTGCAGCTGATACAGATAACGTCGTCGAATCCCTGCGCCCTCGTGAACAGTTCACGGCGGGTGTCTCCGCGTCTCAGTTGATTTTCGATGGCGGCGCCACGATCAATCGCATTCGCAGCGCCCGCGCCCTCGATACGGAATATCGCAGCGCGTTGAGCACCCGGATAAACGATCTCGCGCTGGGGGCCCTCACCGCCTATCACGATGTAGCCGCGCATCAGGGTCTCGCCGCTTTCAGCCTTGATTTCATCAAGCGTCAGGAGAGCATTCTCGCCGATGTGAAAGAACGCGAACGTCTTGGCGCAGGCTCACGGGCCGATGTTACACGCGCGCAGGCGCGTCTCGCCGCAGCGCGCGCTCGATTTGCCGAGATAAATGAAAGCAAACGGCTGGCTGATGTTCGCTATGAGGAATTTTTCGGTGAAGCGCCGCCCATGCTTGCGCGTCCGGGGCTTTCTACGCCAGACCTGACAGGCCGCAACGAGGCGGTCGCGGCGGCGCTGGATGAGAATCCGGAGATCGCAGCAGCGCAGGCGCGCGCCGAAGCGCGCCAGGCTGACTTTAAAGCGGCGCGGTCATCGCGCATGCCGGAAGTGCGGCTCGCCGTTGATGCGGTCAAATATGACGTCTTCGATACGGGTGATGATTTCGATGTGCGCGCCGGCGTTACGGTCAATTACAATATATTCGGCGGCGGCGCCCGCGCGGCGGAGATTTCCATCGCCCGCTCGCGCGCAAAACGCGAACAGTTTAACGAAGCGCAGGCCCGTCAGGATGTGGCCCGGGAAGCGGCGATGTCTTACGAGCGGCTGCAGGGCGCGGACGAACGTCTCGCCGCGCTTGCCGACGCTGTGATCGCCCATGATCTGACCCGCGATCTTGTGTTGGAGCGCTACAAGTTATCACGCGGTGATCTTATAGATGTGTTGCAAGCCGAAAATGATTATTTTGAAGCAGGCGTGGCTTATGTCATCGCGCTCTCCGGTCGCGATATGGCGAATTATGCGCTGATGGAGCATACAGGCGATCTCCTCCGCTTATTTTCACCGCAAACCGATTACGAAGACGCTGTCTTCGGGACTGCGCAATGAAAAAGTCGAGCTTCCTGAAGGATATTGTTCCGACGTCGCACTGGTTGTTTGGCCCGTTGCGCGACAACGTCAAGATTTACGGTCAGACAGTGCTGGCGGCGGCGGTCGTCAACCTGCTTGGACTCGTATCTTCTTTTTTCATCATGACGGTTTACGACCGGGTGCTGCCGAACCAGGCGATTGAATCGCTGGTGGCGCTGACCATTGGCGTTATCCTCGCGCATATTTTCGATTTCCTCTTGAAGTCCTTGCGCGGCTATTTCATCGACATTGCCGGTCAGCGCCTCGATGCGACGGTTGGCGCCAGCGTTTTCGATAACCTGATGTCGATGCGCCTCGATGCGCGCCGCGGTGCCACGGGCGCCATCGCCGGGCTCGTCAAGGAGTTTGAAAATCTCCGCGACTTTTTCTCGTCGGCGACGCTGGTCACCATTGTCGATCTGCCTTTTATCTTTCTGTTTATCGGCGCCATCGCGCTTGTTGGCGGGCCGATCGCCCTGATCCCGCTGATCGGCGTTCTCATGGCGATTGCTTCGGGCGTTATCATCCAGCCCCTCATCATGAAGCGCACGCAGCAAGCTATGGCTGAAGGTCATCACAAAAACGCTGTGCTGATTGAAACGCTGGGCGGACTTGAAACGATCAAAAGCGTCAAGGCGGACGGGCTTATGCGCGCCCGTTGGCGGTCTGGGGTCGCGCGGCACGCAAAAATTTCCGCCATTGGCCGTTTCCTCAACCAGTTCGCCGTCAACGCCTCCGGCCTTGCGCAACAGGCGAGCCAGGTCGGCGTGGTTGTGGTCGGCGTCTTCCTGGTCGGCGCCAATGAAATCACCACGGGGGCTTTGATCGCCTGCGTTATTTTGACGGGCCGCGCCATGGGGCCTTTAGGTCAGGTTGCTTCGCTGTTGAGCCGCGTCAATGGCGCACTAGCCTCCTACAAGTCGCTCAACCAGTTGATGACGGCGCAAAGTGAAACCGACGCCACACGCCAATACCTTTCGCGGCCTGAGCTGCAAGGCAAAATCGAGTTTCGTGATGTGAGCTTCTCCTATCCGGGCGTCACCACGAAGGCGCTGGACGATGTTTCCTTCGTGATTGAACCCGGCGAACGGGTGGCGATCCTCGGGAAAAACGGTTCCGGAAAGAGCACTATTGTGCGCCAGATCACCGGTGTCTATCAGCCTACGGAAGGCTCCGTGCTGGTCGACGATACGGACATTCGCCAGCTCCGCCCGGCGGATTTGCGCGGCAATATCGGCGCGGTGCTTCAGGATGTGTGCCTCTTTTCCGGCAGCATCCGAGAAAACATCGCGCTTGGTCTGGACAATATTTCCGATGAAGACATTCTGGAGGCGGCGAAGATCGCCGGAGTCCATGACTTTGTCGGCGCCACGGCTGGCGGCTATGACCAGCACCTTTCCGAACGCGGCGAGGGACTTTCCGGCGGCCAGCGCCAGGCGATTGCGCTCGCTCGGGCGCTTGCGCCCAAACCCTCGATCCTGTTGCTCGATGAACCTTCCAGCGCGCTCGATGCGCAGGCTGAAGCCGCTCTGATCGCACGTCTTGAACAGGCGACTCGCGGGCGCTCCATTCTGATCGTCACTCATCGCATGTCGATGGTGCGCCTTGTGGACAGGATTATCGTGCTTGATCGCGGCCGTGTGCTTGTGGACGGCCCGCGCGAGACGGTAATGCGCGCCATGGCGTCAGCGCGGCAATTAAAGGCAAAACGCATTACAACATCGAAGCCAAAGCTCGTTTCGACGACAAGGGCCGCGTAAGATGACGGGACGTGACATTGCCAAACCGATGCCCGCCGCCGCGCCTTCCGATGTGGACGAGGCGATGCCGATCGAGCCTGCGAAAGCCGCGCAATATCTGCTCTATCTGATTTGCGGGCTGGTTGTCGCGACGCTGATCTGGGCGTCGCTCGCCAAACTCGATCGCGTGACCCGGGGGCAGGGCTGGGTTGTGACATCAAACCAGTTGCAGGAGCTGCAATATCTTGAAGGGGGCATCGTCAAGGAGATCCTGGTTTCCGCCGGCGATCAGGTTGCGGCGGGCGATATTCTCGTCAAGCTCGATCCGACGCAGATGAATGTCGCCTTTGCGCAAGGCCAGGAAGGCTACAATACGCTGGCCGCGAAAATTGCCCGGCTCGAGGCGGAGGCGTCGCTGGCGCCGCTGGAGTTTCCTGAAGGCTTCGTCACCGCGGCGCCCCGGGTCGTCGCCAATGAACGCCAGCTATATGAGGCGCGCCAGGCCGAACTTCTGGCGTCGCTGGAAATTGAAGAAAAGAAATTGAGTCAGCGCAAAAAAGCCCATGACGATGCACGCGTGGCGCTCGTCACCGCCAAGGAAGCGCATACGCTGGCAAGTGAAGAACATGAGATCATGCAGCGGCTGGTCTCGCGCGGGATCGAGCCGAAGGTGGAGTTATTAAGGGCGCGCCAGCGCGATGCAGCCGCCAAGGGTGAGGTGCAGCGCGCGGAAATCGCGGTCAGCCGCATCGAATTGGAGATCGGCGAAGCCGAAGGGGAAATTCAGCGTATCCGGAAGACGTTTTCGGCTTCCGCGGCTGATGAGCTCAATAAAGCGAAAGCCGAACTTGAAGAGCTGAAAGGCGAACTGCCGGCGCTTCAGGACAAGGTGGCCCGCACCGATGTGCGCGCGCCAGTGGCCGGCGTTGTCAATCGCGTCATGGTTTCAACAATTGGCGGGGTTGTCGCGCCGGGCGAAACCATCGTCGAGCTGGTGCCGAGCGAGGATACGTTGCTTGTGGAAGCGCGGATCAAACCGGCTGATATCGGTTTCCTGAAAATCGGTCAGGAGGCGCGGGTCTCGATCACCGCCTACGACTCGTCCGTTTACGGGTCGCTTGATGGGACCATTGAAAATATCAGCCCTGACGCCATCGAGGACGAGAAAACCGGGGAACGGTTCTACAATATCACCGTGAGGACTGCCGCCGACGCTCTTGCGAGCAAGCGCTCAGGAGACCTGAAAATCCTGTCCGGGATGGCGGCGGAAGTCTCGATCCTCAACGGGAAGCGCACTGTGCTCGCCTATATCATCAAGCCCATGTCGCAGATGGGCGAAAAGGCGTTGCGGGATAAATAGCCTGACTTTTCAGGGCTGTTGAGGCCAGATGGCGTCGGGATCCGACGCCAGGGGACCGCGGAACCGGGCCTTCCTGTCCAGATCCGCCGCCGCAAACCTGCATGAAGACCTCCATTAGGATGATTTCATATTCCAGGAGATTGCCTCCAATTGCCTTCGTGTTTTGGGAGTGCTCTAATTCCGGCGGTAAGGCGCAATGGCGATGGTTGCGTCGCCATGTCAGGAGGGAGGGGTGTCAACCTTAACGACACAGTCCGGTGCAGACGCCCAGAGTCTTAGAGCGTTCAAAGACGACAACCCGTACGCCGCATTAGGGCGAGCTGTCAGTTACCTGATGACAAAACCGAATTTCAAGGATTTGAAATTCGGCGTCTGGTCGAGAACGCTGGTGGGCCAGATCAACAGGAAGCACTATTTCTTCACGACCGACGGAAAAAAAATAGTGGGCTTTGTCGGCTGGGCCTTCGTCGCCGAAGACATGGCGAAAGAATGGCTCGAGGGCGATGCGGATTTCAATTCCGTAGACTGTGTGAACGGCGAATGCATGATCATCAACGCATGGGCCGCCGACACCGAGGCCATTAACCGGTTCAATCTGCGGGAAATCAGAAGCCACCTTGTGGGCCGAAAAGCAGCCTATGCGAAGCGGTTTTACAAGGATGGGCGGGTGCGGCCCCTGAGGGTCGGTATTACCGATCTCGTCGAGAGCCACATCGAAAAACAGGCGTAAATACTGGGGTGGGAGAAATTGGGTAGGGGAAATGGCTGTTTTGTGTGATTGCGGTCACAGCTCGCCATCCAGACCCCGTGGTTAATATCGGGACGCCTTACTTAGGCACGATTTACCAAACCCTTTGGAGGGGTGTCTGACCCGTCAGCGGGCACGATTTTTGCTTTGCGCTGTTGATGGGAATTGTAGCTGGCGGGGATCGTCCCCGACGGTATTTTTTAGGTAGAGACCAATGGGGAGAGACCTATGACGATTTTTGACATTTCAAATTCCAATCAGGGGTTCAACATGCAGTTGACCACTGACGTGGATTTCGACACTCAAGACGGCCTGATGAGCACGACAGGATATTCATGGCTTTCAGACAATGGCCATGACCTCATCCTGTACGGTACGGGCTTCACCTATGCCGGCGCGACGGTCACTGGCGGCACCGTGACCAGTGGGAATATTGATCTCGATAATAACGGATCACTCGATATCGTCATCAGCGGCATCCCGAATGGCAGTTTGGTCGATATGACCAATGGCGGCGCCAGCGGCAATTCCGTTCTTTATTATGACGAAATGCTGGACTCGAGCGATGACGAGGTCACCGGCAGCGACTTTGCTGACAATCTGAAAGGCCTCGGCGGCGCTGATACGATTCTTGGCGGCGGCGGCGCTGATACGCTTCTTGGCGGCGATGGCGATGACAGCCTCGACGGAGAGGGCGGCAACGACAGCCTTGTCGGCGGTTCAGGCAATGATTTGCTTATGGACAGCGCCGGCGTCGATACAATCGAAGGCGGCGACGATGATGACTATGTCATTGTCAACAGCGCGATTTCCACCGACTCTTTCGACGGCGGCAATGGCGTCGATACAATCGATTGGACCAGTGCAACCGAGAATGGCGCTGTGTTCGATTTGCAGGCCGGCACTGCTTTTGACGGTAGCAATACCGAAACCATGACCAATTTCGAAAACCTCAAGGGGACTGGCGGCGATGACGAGATCACCGGCAGCTCGGCTGCAAATGACCTGACCGGCGGCGAAGGCGATGATTCGATCGACGGCGGTTCGGGCAATGACACCATTCGTGGCGACGATGTCTTCAGCAACGTGCTTGGCAATGACACGATCAATGGCGAGAACGGTTACGATGAACTGATCGGCGGTCGTGGAAACGACTTCATTCAGGGTGGTTTCAACGCCGACACCATTTCCGGCGGTGACGGCAACGACACCATCTACGCCATGACCGAAGCTGATATAGACGGTTCCGTCGAAGGCGACACCATGGATGGCGAAGTCGGGAATGACGCCATTTACGGCTCTCGCGGCTCTGACAATATCGACGGCGGGAACGGTCATGACACGCTTTACGGCGATGAAGGTAATGACACGATCGACGGCGGTATCGGCAATGATGAAATCCGCAGTCAGTGGGACAATGACGTCGTCAACGCTGGCGGCGGCCACGACACTGTTTTCGCTGGCGACGGCAATGATGATGTGCTCGGCGGCGCTGGCGATGACTATCTTACCGGCGGCGACGGCACGGACACTCTCGACGGTGAAGCCGGGGACGATACTGTTATCGGCGGCGACGGCGATGACATGGTCAGCGGCGGCGCTGGTTATGACAGCCTGGTCGGCAATGACGGCAACGACACGCTGGATGGCGGCAATCTCGAAGATACATTGCGCGGTCAAAATGACGATGATCTGATGAGCGGCGGCAATGACGAGGACTCGCTGGCGGGCGGCAATGGCAACGACACGCTGAATGGCGACGGAGGCCTGGATTCCTTACGCGGCGGCGGCGGGAATGACGAGGTTGACGGCGGCATTGGGCACGACCTTGTGACCGGCGGCGTTGGTGACGACACTGTCGCTGGCGGCAATGGCAATGACACGGTCATTGGCGGCGGCGGCGCAGACGTTGTTACCGGCGGCGCCGGGGAAGATAGCCTCACCGGCGGCAATGGCGATGATACACTGGATGGCGGTAATCTTGACGATACGCTTCGCGGTCAGAATGACGACGATATTCTCATCGGCGGCAGTGGCGATGACCTCATATATGGCGGCAGCGGCAATGACACCATTTACGGTGGGGCCGATGACGACACGCTCTTCGGCAACGCCGGCGATGACCTGTTCATTTTCAACGCTGGCGAAGGCGATGACGTGATCGGCGGCTTCCAGGCCGGCGCAGGGTCGGACGACGTGATTGATCTTTCGTCCTTCAACGGGGTCTTTGACGACTTCAACGATGTCCTCGCCGCAGCGTCGAATAGCGGTGGCGATACAGTGATTGACCTGGGTGGCGGGAACTCCCTCACCATTGAGAACGTCACCGTGGCGCAACTCCATGTGGACGATTTCAACTTCTAGGAAAAGATTGTCCTAATAACGAATTCTGGCCGGTTTTGCTGTTGGTAACCCATTGGTCTAGAATTTGCCTGATAACCAAGGAGGCGGCCCCGGTTCTCGCGGGGCCGCTCTCCACTTATGGTAACCCGCTACCACGGGCGAAATACTAATGAACAAAGCCGATACAAAAATCATGGAAGCGCGCGAAGCGGCCAAACGCCTGCTTCTGGTGGCCGCAGGGTTAAGTTTTTTTGTTAACCTCTTAATGCTGACCGGCCCGCTTTACATGCTGCAGATTTACGATCGGGTTATTTCAAGCCGATCCTATGAAACGCTGGCCGTTCTCACTTTTCTGACATTTGGGCTATTCGCCGGCATGGCGGTTCTTGATTTCGCCCGCGGCGCGCTGCTGGCGCGCGTCGGCGAGACTTTTGAGGGCAAGCTTCAGGACGCCGCATTTGATATTTCCATGGATGCGGCCCGTTCAGGCGTACAATCCGCCGAACAGCCGATAAAGGACCTTCGCCAAATTCGCCAATTCGTCTCAAGCCCGGCTTTGACGGCCGTTTTCGATGCGCCTTTCACGCCATTCTTTTTGCTTCTTGTTTTCTTCATGCACTGGCTCCTGGGCGTCGTGGCGACGGTTGGTTTGCTTGTTTTGCTTACTTTAGCGATCATCAATGAGCGCGCGTCGCGCGAGGCGACAGCATCCGCGGCGGTAAAAGCGGCGGGCGCGGACCAAATCGTTTTTGCATCGATCCGCAATGCAGCGGCGGCGGACGCGATGGGCATGCGCGACAGGTTGAGAAATCGCTGGCGTGCGCAAAGCTCGTCCGCAAGCGACAACACATTGCTCGCAACGGATATGATCGGCGGTCTGACATCCGCGACGAAAGCGATACGGTTATTTCTGCAATCCGCCATTCTCGGAACGGGCGCGCTATTGGCGATCCAGGGCGCGGTGACGCCGGGCGTGATGATCGCCGCCTCTATCATCACAGGCCGCGCCCTCGCGCCTGTCGAAGTCGTTACGGGTCATTGGCGCCAGTTCGCATTGGCGGGGGTCGCTTATAAACGGCTGCAAGGTTTCATGGAGATCGTGAAGGACAAGGTGCAGCGCACCGTCCTTCCGGATCCTGAAGGCGCGCTCAGCGTTGAAAAACTATTTTGCAAACCTGGCAAGGTCCAAAAACCGGTGCTGAAAAGCATTACTTTCAACCTTGCGGCAGGCGAGGCGCTTGGCGTGATCGGGCCGAGCGCCGCCGGCAAATCGACCCTGGCGCGCGCGCTTGTCGGGGTTGAGCCGGCCATTTCCGGCGAGATTCGCCTTGATGAAGGCAGCATCGCCCATTGGGATCAAACTGCGCTCGGCGCGTTTATTGGTTTTCTGCCGCAGGAAGTTGAATTGTTCGACGGCACCGCAGCGGAAAACATCGCACGCTTTCATGAAAAAATAGACGACGAGGCTGTTATCGCCGCCGCCAAGGCGGCGGGGGCTCACGAGATGGTATTGGGTCTTGCTGATGGATATGAGACGCCGATCGGGGACGGCGGACGCCAGCTTTCCGCCGGACAACGTCAACGGCTCGGCCTGGCGCGCGCGCTTTACGGCGATCCGAAGTTGATCGTCCTCGACGAGCCGAACGCCAATCTCGATTCCGAAGGAGAAGCGGCGCTCGTAAAAGCGATGCAGGGCGCCAAGGCGCGTGGCGCGACGATTATTATTGTCGCTCACCGGCCATCGGCGATCGCTTTTGTCGACAAGTTGCTTTTGCTGGTGGATGGTGAAGTGCGCGCCATGGGGCCGCGCGACGAAATCCTGAAAAAAATCGCGCCAAAGCAGGTGGCGCCGTTTAATCCGGATATGCGCACAATACAGAAGCAAGTTTCCGGCAATGACTGAAGCGCAAGTAAATAAACCTGCAGACGCCCGGTTTTTTATGCGGTTGGGGTTGCTGACCGTGCTTACGATTTTCGGCGGAGTTCTTGTCTGGTCTTACATTGCGCCGATTAACAGCGCCGTTATCGCCGTCGGACATATTGTCGTGGAATCCAACCGAAAAGCTGTGCAGCATCTGGAAGGCGGCATTGTCTCCGAAATCCTCGTGCGCGAAGGGGATCTGGTTAATGCTGATGATGTGTTAATCCGGCTGGATAATACGGTGCAGTCGGCCAACCTTGCATTGATAGACGGTCAGCTTACAGAGCTTTATGCGCGCCGCGCCCGCCTTCAGGCCGAGCGAGATGAAGCAGACGACATCATGTCGCCAAATGGCGAAGCTGAAGTGCTGAATAATCGGGCATTCGCCGAAAAACTTGCGGGGCAGGTGCAGTTGTTCGAGGCGAGGAAAACCACCCGCGCCACACAGCTCGATTTGCTCAACGAGCGCATCGTGCAGCAAAATGAGCGCGTTGTCGGCCTCAAGGCGCAGATAGATTCATTACGCGACCAGCGACAGCTTATTGAAGATGAGCTCGCTGGGGTTCGCGAGCTCCATGAGCAAGGCTATGCGCCGAAAACGCGCGTTCGGGCGCTGGAGCGCGAATCGCGGCGACTCTCCGGCGAGCGCGGGTCATTGCGCGCCAGCGTTGCGGAGGCGTCCAGCATTATCGCCGAGGCGGAGCTGGAAATCGAGCGATTGCAGGAGACCGGCCGCGAAGAGGCCATTACCGAGCTGCGGGATGTGGAGGTCTCGATCGCGGAGCTTGAAGAACGGCGTGTAACCGCGAAAGAAGCGCTAAGGCGCACGGAGATTCGCGCGCCCCATGGGGGGCGCGTCCTTGGCCTTTCGGTGCATACGGAAGACGCCGTGATCGGCCCTGGCGAGCCGGTGATGGAAATCGTGCCTATTGGCGATCGCTTGCAGGTGGCGGCGCGGATCGCGCCTAAGGATGTTGACAAGATTCAAGCCGGACAGGAAACGCTTGTGCGCTTTTCCGCGTTCGGGGCCCGTTCGACGCCGGAAACCACCGGCGTCGTCACAACGGTTTCTGCGGACAGTTTTGTTGATGAAGCCGCCGGTATTTCCTATTACCTCGTCCTTGTCGAGATTCCGGAAGGGGAAGAATTGAGCAAAATATTGGGCAACGCGCCTCTGGTGCCGGGCATGCCGGTTGAGGCGTTCATTCGCACGGGCTCGCGTCCGGCGATCAGCTATTTCCTCAAGCCGCTGACCGATTCTCTGGCGCGCTCCATGCGCGAAGATTAGAACACGCCTGCGCCGTGCAAATCCTTTTCTTACATGACAACTTTCCAGCGCAGTTCGGCGTTCTCGGCCGGTATCTCGCGCAAAAAGGCTGGGACGTCTGGTTTGGCACCCAGCGCAAGGAATCCTCGCTGACCGGGTTGACGGTCTTCAACTACGCGCCCCATCGCGAAGTCACCGAAAAGATCCACCCCTATGTCGGCGGTTTTGAAAAATCGGTCATTAACGGACAATCCCTTGCGCGCGCAGCCTTGAAGCTGAAAGAAAAGGGCCTCTCACCCGATATCGTCATGGCCCATTCTGGTTGGGGGCCGGGGCTGTACGTCAAAGACATATGGCCAAAAGCGAAATATGTCGGGTATTTTGAATGGTATTACAGATCCAACGCGCCTGATCTTCTTTTCCTTCAGGCTCAGGAAAAGCCGCGCGGTATCGATGATGATTTGCGAACGCGAACGCGTAACGCATCCATCCTGATGGATCTTGCTAATTGCGATGCTGCGCTATGTCCGACGGAGTTCCAGAAGACACAATTTCCGGACTGCTTTCTGCCCAAGATCACTGTTATGCATGACGGGATCGATACGGATACATACAGACCGGCGCCGGGCGCCAAGTTAAAGCTGGATGGTCTCGATTTATCTGACGTTGAAGAATTGATCACCTATGTCGGGCGCGGCATGGAGCCGTATCGCGGCTTTCCGGAATTAATACGGGCGCTTGAGATTGTTTTGAAAGAACGCCCAAAGGCTCATGCGGTCATTGTCGGCCAGGACCGGGTTGCTTACGGCAAAAAACTCGAAGAAGGCGACAGCTACAAAAAACGAATGCTCGAAGAATGCGACCTTGACTTGAGCCGCGTTCACTTCACCGGGCTCTTGCCGCGTCCGGACTATTTGAAAGTCCTGCAGGCTTCAGACGTGCATGTTTATCTCACGGTGCCCTTCGTGCTTTCCTGGTCGATGATGGAAGCGATGAGCGCCGGCTGCACGATCGTGACATCGGATGTGGAGCCCGTTCATGAAATGGCGGGCGGGGATACGCCGACTGTGCATTGCGTCGATCATCGTGACCGCAAAGCTGTCGCCGCCGCTATCGGCGAGATGCTGGATGACAAAGCCAAAGCAAAGGCGCTGGGCGAGGCGGCGCGAAAGTTTATTCTTGACGGCTATTCCATGGAGGAAATCTACGCCCGGAAAGAGAACTGGCTGCGTACCGATGTTTTAGGCCGGGCCCCCGCATGCTGAACTTTTTTAACCGCAAAAAAGAAGTCCCATCGCTCGATCACGCCTCGGCGCTGGCGCGGATGGCGATGCGGGGCGTCGATATCGCCACCATCATCGATGTCGGCGCGGCGAAAGGCGCCTGGACACTGAATGCGCGACGGCACTGGCCGCGGGCCGGCGCGCATCTTCTCGAAGCCAAGCAGAGCTGGGGCGATGACCTGTCGGCGTTTCAGGCCGCCCATGCGAATACGACATTTGAACTCGCCGGCGTCACGAAAGAGCCAGGCGTCATCTATTTTCCGAAAACAGCGGATGAGTATGGCGGCGCGGTTTTTCGTGAGGCGGGCGAGCGTGATGACCTCGAAGCGATCAATGCGACCAGCATCGATCACGAGGTCTCGCGGCTCGGGCTTAAAGGGCCATTCGCCATCAAGCTGGACACCCATGGCACCGAAGTCGACATTCTGGACGGGGCCGCGCGAACGCTGCCGGATACAGCGTTCTTGTGCATCGAAACCTATAATCTGATTGGTCAGAAGCGGTTCCCGGAATTGATCCTCGACCTCCAGGAGCGCGGATTCCGCTGCGCCGACCTGGTCGAACCGATGTTCCGGCCGGGCGATAAGCTCCTGTGGCAAGTGGATTTTTATTTCATGCGGGCCGACCACCCCTGCTTTAAAAACTTCAAATACTTGCCTTAGGGCCGAATTTCGACAATGACACAGGGAAGGGAACGGACCGCCCCGGCTGGTGAGCATTCGCTGGTGGCGGCGGCCGCATGGATTTGAGTACAGGATTTAGGCATGACGCAAAAAACCGCCCTGATTACGGGCGTCACCGGGCAGGATGGGGCTTATCTTGCACGGCTCCTTCTTGAGAAGGGCTACATTGTACACGGCGTCAAGCGCCGGTCGTCCTCGTTCAATACCGGCCGGGTAGACGATATTTACAAGGACTTCCATGAGCCGGAGACAAAGTTCTTCCTGCATTTTGGAGACCTGACGGATTCAACGAATCTCATTCGTCTGATTCAGGAAACACAGCCTGACGAGATTTATAATCTCGGCGCCCAGTCGCATGTGCATGTCAGTTTCGAAACACCGGAATATACGGCGAACGCCGACGCAATTGGCGCGCTGCGGCTTCTTGAAGCGATCCGCATTCTGAAAATGGAGGATCGCGTCCGGTATTATCAGGCGTCGACATCGGAACTTTACGGTCTTGTGCAGGAAACGCCGCAGTCGGAGAAAACGCCGTTTTATCCGCGCAGCCCTTATGCGGCGGCGAAGCTTTACGCTTACTGGATCACCGTGAACTACCGCGAAGCCTATGGCATGCACGCCTCAAACGGTATTTTGTTCAACCATGAAAGCCCGATGCGCGGAGAAACATTCGTTACGCGCAAGATTACGCGCGCCGTCGCGCGCATCTCAAAAGGGCGGCAACAGAAACTCTTCCTCGGCAATCTCGATTCCAAACGCGACTGGGGTCATGCGCGCGATTATGTCGAGGGTATGTGGATGATGATGCAACAAGCCGAGGCTGACGATTACGTGCTTGGCACCGGCGAAATGCATTCCGTGCGAGAATTTGTCGAGAAAGCCTTTGCGCTTGTGAATACGGACATCGAGTGGCGTGGAGAGGGTGTGAGCGAGGTCGGCGTTAATCGTAAAACCGGCGACGTGCTTATCGAGGTCGACCCGCGCTATTTCCGTCCCACTGAAGTGGATTTGCTGTTGGCCGATCCAACCAAGGCCCGCGAGAAGCTTGGCTGGAGTTATAAAATCAGCTTTGAGGAGCTGGTGCGTGAAATGGTCGAAGCCGATCTGGCGGAACTCGATTAGGTCTTGCGCCCCGGGCCGTGATCGGGACGCGCCTTCTTAAAAAGTTTCGTCCGCGTCAGCGCATAGTTGAACGGCGCTGCGCGCCGCCAGTAGGCGCCAGCCATATCCAGCGAGAATCGATAGGGGCTTGGGCAACTGGGCCGGATCGGTGGACAACACCTCCGCCATATAGGCGTGATGTTGTTGTAGCGACATGTTTTCATCATGGCGGCGAAACCCGCCCAGAACTGTGGGCATGACTTTGAGCGGCGCATGCTGTGCGAAAAACCGCCACAACAGGAAATCGCCGGCGAACCGCATTGCGCGGATTCGGTCGAGCTGTTCGGCGCCGAGTGCATCAAAAAGCGACTTCCTGAAGAATATGCTTTCCTGCTGCAAATTTCCGAGAAGGTTCTGATGGTGCCAGCCCGCCGCGATCCGTTTTTGCGAATAGGCGCCGATGGGTCGCACATATCGAAGATTTCCATTCAGATCCCAACAAGCGGGAAAGCCTGAAATCCATTGCGCACTGTCTTTTGCCGAGAAGGCTGCAATCGTCTCAAACGCCCATGGCGTATAAAGATCATCGCTGTTGAGCCAGCATATCCATTCGCCTTGCGCGGCGCTGACGCCCTTCAGCAAGGCGTCATACATGCCGTTATCAGGCTCCGATATGAGGCGAAGGCGGTGATCGCTTTTACTTTTTTCTGACACAATATTTATGGTGTCGTCAGTGGAGGCGCCGTCAATAACGATCATCTCCCAATCGGGATTGGATTGCGCCAGAACGCTATCGATCGCCGCGCCGATAAAACGTGACCCGTTCAATACCGGCGTTATTACGGAAAACGTCGTCATGGCGCTTTCATATGCCGCAAATTTATTGCCATTGATGGGCTTTTCGGAAAGGTCCGTCTTCTTTTACGAAGGCGAGGTCGAGCTGGCCCAGTGCATCGTCATAAGGGCGGTAAAGCCCGTCCAGAATGTCGTAAAGGGCGAATCCATGGTTATGCATAAAGCGGATGATCTCAAAAAAATCAGGGTGATGATCTCCCCAAAACCGGAACAGGGACGCTTCAACAATGACAACGCTTGCTTTGGAAAGTGTTTTTCTGCCGCCCCGCAAGACAAAAAGATCCGCACCCTGACAGTCAATTTTAATGAGGACGTCGCCGGAAACGCGTTCTGCGCCGACTTTTGCGTCCAGCGTATCGATCGTGACGGGGATAAGGTTCTGATAATTCTTGCGGCGCCTGTGCATCATGGACGAGCCATAGCGGTCAGGATGGCGCAACAGAGTGTCTTCTCCAGGCTTCGCCATCAATGCGCAATGATGAATCTCGTGTTTGTACGGCGCCAGGGCTTTTTCGAGGTCGTCGTGAAATTCCGGCAAAGGCTCAAATGCGATATGGCACGCGTCGGGAAATGCCTCGTAAATTATCTGCGTTCCGCTCGCGGCGCCGATGTCAATGCAATATGAAGGCTTAAAGTCCAATGACTTCAGGTGCTTAAAAAAGTCGGAAAAATTCCGGGTTGGGCGTTTCATTGGGTGACTCGACGCTAGTTGCTTATGGGAATTTGCGAATATTCATGCTGAGGCGTGAATAGGCCGGTTTGGCAAACGCCGCATAGAGGGCGGTATTGCGTAACTTGGCATTCAGGCTTTATCTCCTTGGCCCGCCGTGATATTGGCGCCGCATAGTGAGAATTAGAACCGCAGAGCATGTCAACCTACAGATACGAGTATCAAGCCGGATTGTCGAATTGGCAACGGGCGTATGAAGACCTCAAGGATGGATGGGCCCGTCGTTCCCTATGGATCGATATGGCGTTTCGCGAGTTCAATAACAAATATCGCGGCGCCGGGTTTGGCGCGTTCTGGCTGACGCTTACGACCGCCACGACTGCGACAGGTCTCGCGATACTATACGGCTATTTATTTGGACGCCCGATCGAACAACATCTTCCCTATGTCACATGCGCAATTTTGACATGGGGTCTGATAACCGGGTTCGCCACCAATGGCTGTTCTATCTTTCTGGCGAACGCGCATTCCTTTAAAGAGTTCCCATTGCCGACAAGCTTGTTTGCCTATCGCCTCGCATTGACCCAGATGATCACGGTTGGTTATCGGACAATCGTGCTGGTGTGTGTGCTGCTTCTTTTTTCGACGCCTCTCACCTGGTTGTCGTTACTTTCGCTTGTGGGTTTCGCGCTGATCGTCTGGACGGGATTCTGGATGTCGCTGGCGCTGGGCGTTGTTAACGCCCGTTACCGTGATTTCGGCCAGTTGGTCGGGGCGTTCATGACATTTTCCTTCTTTCTGACGCCTATTTTCTGGTTGCCTGAGCGGCTCGGGAAATATGCGGGATATGTGAATCTCAACCCGTTTTACCATATGATCCAGGTTATCCGTGGACCGATCCTGGGCCATGATGACCTCCTGTTGCATTTTTCTGTTGTCGGCGGCTTGGCGCTGCTTGCTCCTGTATTCGGCGCTGCTGTTTATGGTAGGCTGTCTCACCGACTCCCCTATTGGTGCTAAACCGTGGCCAGGATTGAATTACATAAAGTTGCGGTCGAATACCCTGTGCCGCATCTGCAAAACCGCAGCTTCGTGGGGGCCGTAAAAAGCGCGGCGATCGGCGGTTTGATCAAGCGTGAAAAGACGTTGCGCATCCGGGCGCTTGACGGCGTCACCATGGAGTTGCGCGACGGCGACCGGCTCGGGCTTTTGGGGCGAAACGGCGCCGGCAAAACAACGCTCTTGAAGACAATGGCGTCCATCCTGCCGCCCACAGAAGGTCGTATTACTGTTGAAGGGCGTATCTCGCCGCTGATATCGATGATGCTCGGTCTCGATAACGAAGCTTCCGGATATGAAAATATTCGCATCCGCGGACGGCTTCTCGGGTTCACCGAAGAGCAGATCGCTGAGGTGACGCCCAAGATCGCGGAATTTACAGAGTTGCAGGATTATCTGCACTTGCCGCTCAAAATTTATTCCAGCGGCATGCGCATGCGCCTGACCTTTGCTGCATCGACCGCGTTCAAGCCGGAGGTTCTACTGCTGGACGAGTGGCTCGGCACCGGAGATCTTGAGTTTCGCAATAAGGCGGCGCAACGCCTCCGCGATCTTATTGCGGAATCCGGTATCTTTGTTTTCGCATCTCACAGCCGTGATTTGCACAAGCGAATTTCCAACAAGGGCGCTGTGCTGGAAAATGGCAAACTCTTATTTTTCGGCGACATTCAAGAGGCGTTTGAATTTCAGGACGCGCGTAGGGCGAAGGCTGAGAACGGACCGCCAAAACGGAAAAAAGCCAAAGCGAAAAGCCCCGCCAATAAAGAGGCGGCGAAGTCGTCCTGACGGACAAGTCTCCGGTTTCGCTGCAGGCCCGCGTCTTGTTTTTAAAGCAGCAGCCTAGCGCCGTTGCGCCATAAACTTTTCAGCGACTGCAAGGAATAATCCCGTCGCGTCTTCGTGGTCGTCGATTTCGGGGCGGACCGTCAAGCGTACGGCCTCTCCCGCATTTGCCGGGCGAAGATAGCGCTCCAATTCGCCGAGTAACTTATCGCCGTTGCCGCCAAGTTCTGCGCTGGGGACGAGGGATCCATCGGCGTTGAGAAAACGCAGCTGCAAAAACTCGCCGTAATCGTCTGAGGTAAAATCGATACCTGACAACAGGTCGGCGCTCGGCGCGCCTTCCTTGCCGGGCCTGATATTTATGCCGATCGCATCATTGGTGCGGAAAACCAGAAACGCCATTTCGCCGCCGCTTTCAGGGTCCCGGCACTTGATCTGGTAATGTGCGTAGTGCGGGCGTTTAAAGGCGCCGGAAATACTGATCATCGTTGGCCGCTTGCGTGTGACGGGTTGTGCAGCCGTGTCGGGGAATTTGTAGATCAATCGGTCAATGAGCCGTTCCATGCTGAAGTCATGGGAGTGCCCGAATTGTTTGACCCAGGCGTCGATCTCAGCATAGGGGACGTGGATATCGATATCCCAGCCATCGTTCAGCGTTTTTTTGAACGCCTCGACGCTGTTTCGCTGAATGACCGGTAGGCCGATATCTTCGGAGATTTCTGTCGCGCGATTGTCGACCGCGAGAATCAAGGCGCGCCGTCCGGCCTGAAGCGCGCGTATGCCGCCATGCAGGCGTGTGCCCACGTAATCGCACTCATGGCCCTCCAGAAACTCTGTATACGCTTCCAATGTCGGCGCGATGAATTTTACAGAATCGACTGACAGCGTTTTTGCGTAGGCGTAGTCGTTGGCGCCCTGAAGCCAGCAATACACATTCTTGTATTTTTTGGAGAGCGTTTCGATGATCTCCTGATCGGCGCCGGGATTCTTTGCATAATCTGTAAAGGTGAAAACAACGGTGTCGCTTGGCTCGCGCGGGATGCGCTCGAGGTGGCGGCGGGTGAGGCGCCATGTCGTGGGGCAGCTCGTATTGAAAACATTGGTGACGCCCGCCGCGGCAAGCTGTTTCTTGGTGTAGCCGTCGCGCACGCTATGCATGGCTGTGTCTGAGAGGATGCGCTTGTAGAGGAACTGGGTGTAAGCGTTCGGCGCATCCTGGTATTGCCACCAGCCGACGCCAAACAGCGTCAGGTTGCGTAAGAGGAAGGCGTCGGTTCCCTGGAGTTTCCACTGCTTGTAGTCATTGACATGCGACGCAAGCAAATTGGTTCCGCAAACAAAGGAATGTTCCGCCTGCTCCAAAAGCTTAAGCGCTTCAGTGCCGGTATATTCATGGGTCGGCACGTTGACGAAAATACATTTCGGAAAAATCATCCTCAAGAGAGGGCGTATGGACTCCATGATGATCTGGTCGCCAATGTTCTTTGAGGACACTGACGTATCGAAAAGCACGACCTGCTTGTAATCCAAATGCTCCGGCGCTGTGCTGTTTTCTTCAAGCGCCTCTTGCAAGGTTGTTGTCTGCATGGTTTTGACCTGTTGGTTCGCTTTGTGGCCGTGGATGGATGAATTGACCGGCGCGCCGGTCGCTGGCGGAGCATTGCGGGCTTCGCGCTGCGCCTCATTGACGATGTCGACAAGCCGCGCGGAAAAGGCGGCCATGTTGTGTTGCGCTTCATATTGCGCCATGGCGTGTTGCAGGGCGCGATATTCATCGCTTTGAGGCTTTGGAAGATTGCTCAGAATGTCTGCGAGCGCTTCATGCCGGCCCGCCGGATAGGTAAAGCCAAGCTTGTAATTTTTAATGCGGTAACCAATGCATCCATGATCGGTTGAGATTATGGGTTTGCCGAAAGCCGCGGCGTGGGAAAAAACGCCTGACGAGCCTTCAAACGATTTGTCATATGGCAAGAGCACATAATCGGCGTCCCGGTAAGTAAGGCGCACTTCATCTTCCGCCACATAGTCGTCTCGCCAAACGATGGGATCGGGCGTGAGTTCCGTCAGCGGCGTTCTATACCGTTCCTGATCCGACTCGAGAGGGCCGGAAACATAGAGGCGCGCATTTGATGGCGATAGCATGCGCGCAGCCCTGATCACATCGAGTAACCCCTTGCGATCGCTCTGGCGGCCAAGCGCAACGACCTTAATGCGCGCGTCGCCTTGATCGTAGAGTGTGCTTTTTTCGTGCGCAGACTGGATGTTGGCGATGGAGTCCGGCGTTAAGGGGGCGGGGTCCGGCATAACCAGAACCTGATCTGCAAATTCTGCTGGCGTCGCGCGTTCGAGCCGGTCGTCCAGCAGCAACATTCTCATGCCGGGCAAGGCTTCAAGCGTCGACTGGATTTTCGCCCGCATTTTCAAAAAGCCGGCGCCCTCGCTCAACAGATAGCGTGCGTCATAATGCACGAAACTGAAAGTGATTTGGCCGTCAGCGCCGGTGAAGTGCTCGGCAAGCGCATCGAGCATATGCGGAAACAGTTCATCCAGGCCGGAAAAGTGTACGTGAAGCGCGTTATCGCTCTCACTCAGGCGAGTTTCGATGGCGTCCACAATTTGGATGACATGTTCTTCAGCAATTTTTCCGTACCAGAAGCCTTGGGGCAGGGCGACCACCGGGTCGATAGGGCTGTCATCGTCGAAATAGGCGTCAAAACCTTCCGACCGAATTTCAGTGCGTGTCAGAATGCGCGGTTTAAACCCGGCGTCTTCGAATGCGCGGTACGCCATCCATGAATAGAACAGGCGGCTGCCGCGAAAAATCGGATCGACTATCAGGACGCTGCTTGTCATGTGATGTTGTTGCGCGCCGCGCGTTTGTTTTCGCGAAATGCAAAGGACGTTAGGCGGCGCAGCCATTGATTGCTTTTGCCGTCCTTATGTCCGGCCGCCTCATCGCTTAGAACAGTAAAGCCGCTGACAAAAATTTTCTGCGGTGGGCTGTCTTCCTGTTCCGGGTCGTTGAGTTCAGGTTCCGGGAATTCAAAAGTGATATTGACGAATTGCGGCCCTGTTATCGGCGACAATGGGATTTCGATTTTGCGTCTGTGCGGGCCTTCTATGTCAAAATCGCCCAGTATTTCGCGATCTTGTTTGATGGAAAAAGTCTGGCGGCCGTCCTTTGGCGCGGATACGAGAATTTCTACGGACCTGACTGTTTCTCCGGCCTCAACAAAGAAATGCAGATGCGATTTACCGGTATTTGTCCAGACGCCGTCAAGGAATGGTTCGGCCCAGCCGTCTCCCAGAATTCTCATCCCCGGGCGGCCTCGGCCAATCGGACAGAGTTCTCCTGGATGGAGCGTTAGATCCTTTTCCTTCAGTTCCGCCGCGCGTCGCGCTTCGGCTTTCTCATGCACGCTTAACAAAGGCAGCAAGACCCGCATTGCGGCTTCGGAATTGAATACGCTCGAACCGGCGTCGAGGGTCGCGAATGTTGACCGGCCGGATTTATTGCGCGCAACGGCGGCGGCGAGAATGAATTTTTCTTCTTCGTTTATGGGCGCGTGAAAATCAGCGGCCTTTTCAGAATACAGACCGATCATTTGCGCCGCGATCGTATCGGCGTGATGGCTATCTGCGACCGCGTTTCTGCACGCTTCGCGAATCTGATCGCTGCCCGTAAAGTTTTCTATGCCCGCTATGATAGCGTCCGCAAGCGCCGGAACATCACCCACAGGCTTTGCTGTGACGCCGGTGATCTTGTCGTCGATGAGGTCGCTAATCCCGCCGGCAGCGTAGCCAACCGCCGGTGTGCCGCAGGCGAGGGACTCCACAATGGTGTTTGGATAATTGTCCTCCAGGGACGGAATAACAAACAAATCCGCCGCGCCGTAGATTTGCGCCAATCGTCTGTCATCGAATATTTCGCCAAGCTCTATGGCCGGAATGCCCGCCACCGAAAGCGTGTGCTTGGCCGGCCGGCCGAACGAGACCAGAAACAGCCGGCGTTTGATGCGGTCATTTACAAGCTTTAACGCCTGCACGAGTTCGTTGAATCCCTTACGGCGGTCTGACAGCGTTTGCGCGCCGAAAAGAAGAACCACGTCGTCTTCCTCAAGGCCAAGCTCGGCGCGGGCGTCGGCGCGTTCCGTCGGCGATGGAGGCGTAAAAACATCAACATCGATGGGGTTTCTGACAACCTGCACGTCAGCATTTCGGAAAACTGTGCTGTTGCGCGCGCAATCGGCCATCCATTGGCTTGGGGTGACAACCGTAACGTCGCTTCCGGCGAAAGCGTCGATCTTTTCTGAGAGCGCCGTTTCGGTGAGACCCGCCGGATCTGAGAAAAGCTGCGGGCATTGTGCGCAATCGGCCTCGTATTTCGTGCAGCCAGCGCTGTAATGGCACCCGCCTGTCATCCACCATTGATCGTGCAGTGTAATGAATATTGGCCGCCCGGCCTCGCGCAGGAACCGGATTGATGCGGGCGAGATGAAATTGCTGCACCAGTGCAGATGATGAATACGCGCAATCGCGGCGACAGGCGCTTCGGTGACATCAAGACCGAACGGATCGACAGAAAAAATTGTTGAGCTCAACCCGGTTCTGTTTTCGGAAATGAGGAAATTACGCCCGGTTTCGCTCCAAAAGGCCTCAAGCCGCTTGAGCCCCTGAGGTAATTCGCTTCTGCGTTCGGTCAGCCTAATGGAAAACGGATCACGGGTCTGCTTGTGACGGCAGAAAAAAAAGGCTTCCATGCCGGCCGACCGAAGGGCGGCGTTCAGCCGGAAGGCCGCTCTGGCGGCGCCGCCATGATTATCTGACGAGTTATAGGTTGCAACAATCATCAAAAGCCCAATAGATGCGCCATCCAACGGTCCTCTTAGGCGACTTGCTCTTTTCCGTCCACCCGCTCGGGACGCCGCGTTTTCGCCGCCGTCGGTCGAGCAATTGCCATAGCAGTTGGCTGCGCCTAATGATGCCGTTCAAATGTCAAATCCCAGCAAGATAGCGCTTGAGCGCACTCGTCGTGACCAGGTCTTCTCAATGGATGGCTGGTTTGTTTGGGGCGGCGGACTTGTCAAGGAACCGGACGGCCTCACCCTCTATTTCGAGTGCTGGCCCACGGATGTGACGTTCAGGGGGTGGGTGACGCATGGCCGGATATGGCGCGCCAAGGCGGAAACGGCGCTCGGCCCGTTCCATCCCGCCGGTGAGGCGACCTTGCTTGGCGCCGCAAAAGAGCTGTCCAGCGCCTTCAATCCCATGCCGGTGGTTTTTGAGGGCAGGACATATGTTTTTTTTACAGGAACGTCCTCATCGGAGGATTATTGGTCCGCCCGCAACTCCCAGCGTGTCGGCGTCGCCGTTTATAAAGGCGCTGAGCTTCTGGATATCAGATATCCCTTAATCGATGTGGCTGATCCCGCGCGAGCGCTGATGACCTCAAACCCCTCTGCGATGGTGACGAGGGATGGTGAATGGGTGCTCGTTTTCAAACAGGTCGCCGATGGTGAGCCGCCGGTCGGAGGGCGCGTTTCCATCGGAATCGCCCGCGCATCATCGCCTCTCGGGCCTTACCGGATCGAGGCGAAACCAATCCTTGGGCGGTATGGAAATAATTTTGCGTTTGAAGATCCGTTTATCTTTGCCGACGGCAAGGGCGCCTCGCTGCTGGTGAAGGACATGACCGGCGAGATCAGTGGAAGAAAAGGCGGGATCGTTCAATTCTCTTCCGATGACTTTAATGACTGGCGCCCGGCGGCGGGTGCCATGGTGAACCGCGAAATTCATTGGCGTAATGGCGATCGGGAAACGCCTGAAAGGCTGGAGCGGCCATTTCTGTTCCGGAATGCGCCGGGAACAGGGGTTTTGCTGCTTGCCGCGAAATGGGCGGATCGCTCAGCGCTGTTGCCGTCGCCAGTGTCGATCACTTGTGTCGATTGAGCGGCGGCACCCCTAGCCGAAACTATGTACTGCCCGCCTGCCTTGGGCCTCTAGTCCTTTCTGGCGTTGAAAGGCCAAAAGCGGGGAATCAGGAAATGCAGATCTAAACGCTCATTTGCATCGGCGAGTTTCTTTTCGAGCTCGCTGATCGCTTGATCTTTTTCGTCTCCGATAACGCGAACCTCAGCAAGTTTTGCTTCGATTTCGCTTATGCGGTCCCTTAGGTGGTTTTCCATTCGCTCCAGGATGACGATTTTATCGGCGTGCTGAGAAAGCTCCGTGCGAGTCTGTTCAAGCGCGCCGGTCAATTGATCTCTTCGTCTTTCAAGATCGTCATTTCTGCGTTGTATCGCTTCAAGATTTTTACGCGCTAGCTCGAGAGCGCTTTGACCGGGCTCATCGATAATTTTTCCCATCGCAATTCCACGGAAAGTGAATTGCAGCCCTTTGGGATGTAGGTGCCGTTCAATCGTACATCTTATTGGCGTTGCGCGGCCGCGTTCGATCAGGTCAGGGTCAAAGGCGAAGAAATGATTGTTCCCCAGGCTCCGGACCAATTCATAATCATAAGCTTGCAGATAACTGACAAGTGCGGCCTTGTGTGTGTCATCATTGGCTTCGGCGACAATGACGAGAGGTTTGTAACGGTCAAGTCCCGCGCCTTCGAGCACGGTGATTTCATTGCCCTCAACATCGATCGACAGGAAGTCCGGCGCCTGTCCGCCCAGATGCTGTTCGATAATTTCCGCAACAGTCGTTGCCGGCGCGGACACTTCTTCAAACCCGCCCAGATCCGCGCCATAACGGTCATAGGACTTTTTCAGACGGTCTTCAGCCCCGGTCTCAAGCTCGAGCCGCGAATACACGCCAAGGGGCTCCATTTGAAAAGAGACAGACTCAAGACTGGGGTCGTCTACGCAGGCGGCGTTAATACAGACCGAGTCAGGCTGATTGGTTTTGCAAAGTTCGAAATACTCTTGCACCGGCTCGATGCAAACGCCTTTCCATCCGGCTTTTGCGAAAGACAGCGAGTTGCTTAAATAGCGTCCGTCAAAAGCGCCGACATCCATAAAAAGACCGGACTGTTTGCGCTCGAACATAGACCACAACAAAAAGTCTTCTCCCCCTTCGGAAAAGTAGAAGGTCTCAGCAGGATCAATGCGTGATATTTTCGAGTCAGACGCCAATTTGGTCTTTCTTTTCTTGGCTGGCGTGCTTTGCGCCTCTGGGTTTAGTATAATAATACGAGACTATTGCCGAGCGGCAATCCTAAGAATTCTTTCATACATGATAGCGCACTCCGCGTATTTACTATGTGATTCGATGTAGGAACGATATTGCTGTTTCAGTTGGGAGCGGCTTGCAGACGGCGTTCCTATTTTCTTTTCAATGTCGTCCCCATGAAGGGATTCCTCTTCAGCTTCCTTTGCAAGCGCCCTGTTTAGCGTATCATCATCGACCTGCGGGGCGGGCAAAATATCGCCGTGAACGCGATTAACGCGATCTACAATCGATGCGTAATTGGCGATTGTTTCATCGAATAATGCAATCGCGACCGAGTGGGGGTGGGCGACGGCGAATACAAGTATTTCCTTATATCGCCGGAACATATCGTCACCGCCCTTGCCGTTCGTGTAAACAAGGAAGGAGCTCATCGCCTCAAGCGGCTCCCGGGCGGCGAGGATGGCCGGAATGCCGGCGATGAGTGCGCATTCGATATTTTGCCGCCAATGTATGTTGTGGGCTATTTCCAGCCTTGTAAATTGGCTTGTCGCCAGGACTTTCCTGCACAAAAGCGAGTTGGCCGATCTTGGGAAGCCGTCAATGCACAGCTTGGTCACGCCAGGTTTTGTATAGGTCTGACCGGGAAACTTTTTCTCAAGCCACCTCTCCAGGTCTTTAGCCCGGGTCAAGTCGACCATTTACACTCTCCGTGAGGAAACCACCTTGTTGACGGCCGGAGCTTAGCGCCGCCAGGCGATTTTTTGTTGTTCGGTGCGGCGCGCATGAAAGCTCGAGTCCTGGTCCTCTTGCCCGCGTTCTTGCTGGGGCATGGCGTTGCTGGGCGTTGCGTGGGGCTATTTATTCCGATCGGATTGAAATGGCCAGAAGCGTTTCAGTGAGGGCCCCGCGGAGCGTGTTTGCGTTTCGGCCGCGGACTTTTTGAATGACTGCAGGTCGTTTTCCTTTTGCGCCAGACTTTGCTTCAGTTCGTATACTGTATTTTGAAGTGAAATATTTTGTGTCCTTAATTTGTACTCCGCCATCTCAACACTCTTGACGTAATCATTATTCTCTTCGAGCGCTTGGCGTTCTCGCTCAACCGCCTTTACTAATTCAGAATGCCTTTCTTCAAGTTCTGCGTTTCTGCGAACAATACGCCGGTGAGTTTTTGGGTCTATCCCGTGACCGGTCGTCTCTTTGGTCAATTGCGCACATCGTTCTTCCAGCGTTTGAATTCTGCGGTTCAGTTTACGTTGGTCTCGCGGCGAAAATTGAAGGCCCTCGTCAATTGGCTTTCCTTGCGCGATAATTGATGGCGTGTATTCAATTCCTTGGGGGTGTGTTTGGCGCTCTATTGCGCACCGTATCGGGGTGTCCCGGGCGCGATCGATCAAGTCTGGATTTTTTGAAAAGAAATGACTGTAGCCTGCGCTACGGATGAGCTGGTACTGATGCTCTTTGAGGTGGTCTCTTATCACATTTTGCATAGCCTCTGTTTTGCTGTTCACGATGATTATTTCCGGCTGATAGCGCTCAAGATCGAGCCCTCCAAGGACCAGCATCTCATCTCCGCAGGCGTCGATTGAAATAAAGTCTATCGGATTTTGCGAGGCGTGCTCTTCGATAATTTTGTTTAAGGTGATCGCCGGAACTTTTAGCTTTTCAAAGCCCGGGAATTCCACTCCAAAGCGCGCATAGGCTTCAAGCGTTTGCCTTTCATTCTCCGCGTCATATGCCAGTCGCGAATTCCGGCCGGAGGGCTCGGCGTAAAAATCTGTTTCAGAAGCCTCCAGATCAGTCAGGCAGGCGGCATGAATGCATATTGCGTTAGGCTGGTGTGACTGGCAGAGGTCGAGATATTTTTTGTTGGGCTCGACCAGGTGCTCGCTGTCCCAGATATCGAAGCCTGCATCTCCGATGTAGTTGTCGTTTTCATCCCGAACTTTTAGTTCGTATTCCTTGACGGCAACCTTGCCGCTGGGGCTGGTTTCGGTGACTTGCACCCTCGCTATGCGGTAGGGGTAGCCATTGGCAAAGCGAAAG
The DNA here is from genome assembly GCA_030426465.1 of Alphaproteobacteria bacterium. Taxonomy (GTDB): domain Bacteria; phylum Pseudomonadota; class Alphaproteobacteria; order Caulobacterales; family Parvularculaceae; genus Hyphococcus. The sequence goes on along the minus strand of JAUHYK010000004.1, from coordinate 88 downwards.
GAAAGGCTGAAATTATAGGCCATGTCCTTATTTTCGATAGGAACCTTAAACTCGCGGGTGTCTTTCTTTAGCCACTCGTAGTCAGGGG